>NZ_BAFW01000240.1 GCF_000308535.1 Nocardia cerradoensis NBRC 101014
CGAAGTGGGGTGTCGCCATGTGGTCCTCCTCCGAATACGGCCTGTACCGGCACAGGCACTCATAGAGGGGACGAGTCGGGCCACCCGAATTCATCGGCGACCGCGAACGAACGGTTGCCAGCAGCACGCGGTGAGGGCATCCTCGACAGTGCCGGATCGCGGTATCCGGCGAGTCGGACCCCCGAGCGGAAGGGAGCAACCGATGACCGATCCCACCATCGACACCACCTCCGTCGACATGGTTCCGGAGGCCGACCAGCTGGACCAGAATCTCGAGGTGGCGCCGGACGAGCCCGAATTCGACGCACCGGCCGTCGACCGCGAAGCCGCCGAGGCCGACCTCATCGAGCAATCGATCCCCGTGCCGCTCGACGACGAATACGACGAGCCCGAGGCCGGTTACTGAACCGCCGGTCAGGGATCTACCGGTTACCGAGCTGTGCGGTTCACGCTCTATTCGATGCCGGCGCGCACCGCGGCATGCAACTCGCGCAGGCTGGATCGCTCGGTCGCGACCTCCAGCACGCGAATGCCGTGGGCGTGCCCGGTCAATTCCACCGCCAGCTCGGCCGGGTCGACCTGCCGATGCGGAATCCGGTAGGCCGCGCACAGCGCGGCCAGATCCATCCCGTGCGGGGTACCGAAGATGCGCTCGAAGACGCCGGCGTACTGCGGATCGCCCTGTTCGAGCAGTTCGAAGATGCCGCCGCCGTCGTCGTTGGCGACCACGATGGTCAGATCCGCCGGGCGCGGCTCCCCCGGGCCGATCAGCAGGCCGGAGGCGTCGTGCAGGAAGGTCAGGTCGCCGATCAGCGCGAAGGTCCGGCCGGGATGACTCAGGGCCGCGCCGACCGCGGTGGACACCGTGCCGTCGATACCGGCCACGCCGCGGTTGGACAGCACCTTCACGCCGGGACGCGGATGCGACACCAGCGCCGCGTCGCGCACCGGATTCGAGGCGCCGAGCAGGAGCTGGTCGCCCTCACGCAGGGCGTCCATCACCACCGAGGCCACATGCAGGCCGGTCGGCTTGGGATGACGGGCGAGTTCGGTGCGGATCGCGCGGCAGGCCATCGCGTCGAGTTCGCGGCACTGCTCGAGCCATTCCGGGCGTGGGGCGCCCGAGGTGACCGCACGGGTGCCGGTGCCGACGACATTGCCGGACACATCGGGCCAGCGCGGCCCGGTGGTCAGCGCGAAGACGGTGACATCCGGATCGGCCAGCACCTTCGACACCTGCCGATGCAG
Organism: Nocardia cerradoensis NBRC 101014; assembly: GCF_000308535.1. Classification (GTDB taxonomy): domain Bacteria; phylum Actinomycetota; class Actinomycetes; order Mycobacteriales; family Mycobacteriaceae; genus Nocardia; species Nocardia cerradoensis. The sequence goes on from NZ_BAFW01000240.1 coordinate 1,249, forward strand.
GGTCGGCCGGCCGGTGATGATGGCCTGGCGCGGCCGCAACAGGGGCAGCGCCAGCGGATGCAGGGCGGGGCCGGGCATCGCGGCGGTGGGTTCGGCGACCGTGGGCAGCTGCGCCAGCTCGGCGCGATAGCCCGCGCCGTGACCGGAGATGACGACGGTGTCGAGCGTCAGATCGATCTCGAGCGGTACGTCCAGGGTCGCGTACTGGGTTTCGGTCCACGGCGCGTCACCGGCGCGTCCGGCCGGAATCGGCTCGCCGGCAACGGCATCGGGGACCAGCGGCTCGCGCAGCGGAATGTCGAAGTGCACGGGCCCGGCGTTGCCGGACCGGGTGCCGCGCGCGGCGGCCAGGACGCGGCAGACCGCGGCTCGCCACACACTGTTCTGGCTGCGGTAATCCGGTTCCGCTTCGGCCAGGCCCAGGCTGATCGCGGCCCGGACCTGACTGCCGAACAGGCCGAACTGCTCGACGGTCTGGTTGGCGCCGCTGCCCAGCATCTCGTAGGGCCGATTGGCGCTGAGCACGATCAGCGGCTGCCGGGCGTAGTTGGCCTCCAGCACGGCGGGCCCGAGGTTGGCGACCGCGGTTCCCGAGGTCATCACCACCGGCACCGGCGCCCCGGTGGACACCGCCATGCCGACCGCGAGGAATCCGGCGGTCCGCTCGTCGATGCGCATATGCAGTCGCAGCCGCCCCGCCGCATCGGCCGCCTGCAGCGCGAAGGCCAGCGGCGCGTTGCGCGAGCCCGGGCACAGCACGACATCGCGCACACCCCCGCGCACCAGCTCGTCCACCACGACCTGGGCCTGTGCTGTCGATGGATTCACCTCCCCAGACTGTCAGACCTTCCGGCCGCAGGGGACGTCGACCCGCTCACACCCTGTTCATCGAGTTAGGTTCTGCTAACCTAATATCCATGCCCAAGCGCATCAAATGCCGTGCGCGAGTTCCGGCCGGCCGGGCAGGGAGAATTCGGCGAAACCGCCGAGCTGGACATCGATTTCGCCATGCACGGCGGGCACACTCCCGCCTGCGGGTGGGCGGCGAACACCACCCCGGGCACCGCGGTGGCCTCCGGCCTGCGGCGACATCTCGCGAACGAGCGCGGAATCGCCAAGGCGGACATCACTTTCACGGGCTACTGGCGGTTCGGGAAGTCGGCGCCGGGCTGATCGCCACCGCGCGACTCGGGTGGATTCCGACGGGACCCGCGGCGCTCACCTCGTGCCGCCGCGGCCCCCCGCCGTTCGGCATCCGGGGATCACACTCCATCCGGATGCCGAACGACGAGGTCGCAGAATCGCAACTCAGCCGGCGTGCCGCTGGACCAGGTCGCCGACGCGCGGAAGCGCCTCGACCACATGCTTTTTCGCCGACGAACGCAGCGACGAGTACGCCTTCTTCAGCGCCGGCCGCGACGAGGCCTCGGCACGCGCGTCGGTCACCGCGAGCAGCGACTCGGCAACCTCGTCGGAGTTGGCGACCAGCAGATCGGCAAACGAGCCGCTACCCGCCGCCTGGTACTGGGCCCAGTACGGTTCCAGCCGCTCGACGAACTTGGGTGCGAACGACTCCAGCGCGTCCGAGACGATGGTCGGGCTGACCTTCTTCACCGCGGCGTAGCCGCCCTTCACGGCCAGGCCCGATGCACCCCCCTTATCGGACACCTCCGCATCCAGAACCTCCTGGGCGTCGGCCAGGAAGGCCGGGCGTTTGGCGTCATCGAGCAGGGATTCAGACAGTGCTGCAACCACTTTCAGGTTCCTCCGGATAGTTTTTCGATGAGCGAGCGCGGGTAACTATACGCATCGGACGCACCGGACACACCGTCCTCTCGCCGACTACGGCTGCCAGGGCAGCAACTGCACCATGAGCCCTTCACAATCGGCGAGCAACGTTTCGGATTCGTCGCGCAGTCGCGCGGAGACGAAAGTCTTGCGCCCGTCCACCCGATCGACGGTTCCCTCGACCGTCAGCGGCGTCTCCAGCGGTGTCACCTTGCGGTAGTTGACGTGCAGAAACGCGGTGCGACTGATCGGCCGTCCGGCGTAGTGCACCAGCGAGCCGAACAGATCGTCGAACAGCAGCGGCAGCACGCCGCCGTGCACGGCGTTGTTGCCGCCGAGGTGATACCGGCGGAATTCGCCGCGCATCCGGACTCCCGTGGGACCGGCCTCGGTCATCACCCACGGCGGCAGCAGCAGACTGCCACGCCCCGGCAGCGACGGCACTCGTCCCGACGGACCCTGCAGTTCCGGTGCGCGATAGGGCTCGAGCAGTTCGGCCAATGCGTTCGCCTGGGCGAGGGCCTGCCCGAACACCTCGTCGGGGCAGTCGACGGAGACGGTGAGGTCCTGGAGCGTGCGCATCGCCTCCAGGAACGGCGCGTAGTTCGCGCCGAGTTCGGCCTCCTCCACCTTGGGAAATCCGCCGTGCTTCTCGTACCGATCGGCATCGACCGCACTGGTGTCGATGGCCGGTTCCGCGCGCTCACTCATACCTGCACGGTAACGCCAGTTCTTACACCGTCCAACCCAACCCGTCGGTAGCTCGCCGGTTCCGCGACGTTCCGGACGAACATCACATTTGCGGCAGCCTGTCCGGGCGCGGGCGAAACGATGGTGACGGGTGGGGTGCATGATGGCTCGGGTGACGTTCAATCCGAAACTCTGGGAGCCCGTCGCGGGTTTCGAGGACCTGACCGACATCACCTATCACCGGCACATCGAGCAGGGCACCGTCCGCGTGGCCTTCGATCGTCCGGAGGTGCGCAACGCCTTCCGGCCGCACACCGTCGACGAGCTGTACCGCGCGCTCGACCACGCGCGGATGACGCCGGATGTGGGTGCGGTCCTGCTCACCGGGAACGGCCCCAGTCCCAAGGACGGCGGATGGGCGTTCTGCTCCGGCGGCGATCAGCGCATCCGCGGGCGCAGCGGATATCAGTACGCCGACGGGGAGACCGCCGACACCGTCGACAAGGCCCGCGCCGGACGCCTGCACATTCTGGAGGTGCAGCGGCTGATCCGGTTCATGCCGAAGGTGGTCATCGCGCTGGTCAACGGCTGGGCGGCCGGTGGCGGGCACAGCCTGCACGTGGTCTGCGACCTCACCCTGGCCAGCCGTGAGCACGCCCGGTTCAAGCAGACCGACGCCGACGTGGGCAGCTTCGACGGCGGCTACGGCAGCGCCTACCTGGCGAAGATGGTCGGCCAGAAATTCGCCCGGGAGATCTTCTTCCTCGGCCGCCCCTACACCGCCGAGCAGATGCACCACATGGGTGCGGTGAACGCGGTCGTCGACCACGACCGGCTCGAGGACGAGGCGCTGGAGTGGACCGCCGAGATCCTCGCGAAATCGCCGCAGGCCCAGCGCATGCTCAAATACGCGTTCAACCTGACCGACGACGGCCTGGTGGGCCAGCAGCTGTTCGCCGGGGAGGCGACCCGCCTCGCCTACATGACCGACGAGGCGGTCGAGGGCCGCGACGCGTTCCTGGAGAAGCGCAAGCCGGACTGGAGTCCCTACCCGTACTACTTCTGAGCAGGACTTCCCGCCGGACCTCGCGAAGCGGCCACTGGGCCCGAGGTCGTCCCTCTAGGCTCGATTCGTGGACATCCTCAGCAGTCGAATCATCCTGCGGCCGAGCGATTACGAACGCACGCTGGCGTTCTACCGGGACGGGCTCGAGCTGGCGATCGCGCGGGAGTATCCGGGCGGCACGGTGTTCTTCGCCGGGCAATCGCTGCTCGAGGTGGCCGCGCACGGGCGCGACGAGGCGGCTCCGGCCGGTTTCGCAGGCGCTGTGTGGTTGCAGGTGCGCGACGCGAACATCGCGGCCACGGAATTGGCGATCCGGGGCATCCCGATCGATCGCGCGCCCGTGCGGGAACCCTGGGGTCTGATCGAGATGTGGCTGCGCGATCCGGACGGCGTTCCGATCGTGCTGGTGCAGGTGCCCGCCGACCATCCGATCCGGCGCGACAGCCGCAAGCCCCCGGAATGACCCCGCCTTACCATCCCGGTTCGTCCGACATGTCGGGAACCTGGCCAACGCGTTAACGGATCGATAACGCACACTGGAGGCGTGACCGCCGAACTGTTCGTTCTGCTCATCGTCGTCGTCACGGCTCTCGTTTTCGACTTCACCAACGGCTTCCACGACACCGCCAACGCCATGGCGACCTCGATCGCCACCGGCGCCCTGCGCCCGCGCGCCGCGGTGCTGCTGTCGGGCGGGCTGAATCTGATCGGCGCCTTCCTCAGTGTCGAGGTGGCCGCCACCGTCGCCGAAGGCATCGTGCGCCTGGACGAGGTGGGCGGCGCCGATCTGCTCGCCATCGTCTTCGCGGGCCTGGTCGGCGGCATTCTGTGGAATCTGCTCACCTGGCTGTTCGGGTTGCCGTCGAGTTCCTCCCACGCCCTGTTCGGCGGGCTCATCGGCGCCACCATCGCCGCGCTCGGCTGGAGCGGGGTGATCTGGTCGGCCGGGCAGAAGGGCGTGCTCACCAAGATCATCGTGCCCGCGGTGCTGGCGCCCGTGGTCGCGGCGCTGGTCGCCTCGGTGGGCACCTGGCTGGTGTATCGGATCACCCGCAGCAGCGATCAGCGGGTGGTGAACCGGAGTTTCCGATGGGGCCAGATCGGTTCGGCCTCGCTGGTGTCGCTGGCCCACGGCACCAACGACGCGCAGAAGACCATGGGCATCATCTTCCTGGCCCTCATCGCCTACGGATCGAAACAACCCAGCGACCCGTTGCCGCTGTGGGTGATCGTGGCCTGTGCGGTGGCCATCGCCGCGGGCACCTCGCTGGGCGGCTGGCGCATCATCCGGACCCTCGGCAAGGGTCTGGTCGACATCACTCCACCGCAGGGGCTGGCGGCCGAATCCACCAGCGCCGCGATCATTCTCACCTCGGCGCATTTCGGCTTGCCGCTGTCGACCACGCAGACGGTGACGGGCGCCATCCTGGGTACGGGCATGGGCCGCCCGGGCGCCGAGGTGCGCTGGCCGGTGCTCGGGCGCATGGTGGTGGCCTGGGTCTTCACCCTCCCGCTGGCCGGACTGGCGGGCGCGATCTGCTGGGCGCTGGCGCATCTGATCGGGGGACTGCCCGGCGTGCTGGTGGTCTTCGCCATCCTCGTCGCGATGGCCGGCCTGATCTATCTGCGCTCACGCCGGACTCCGGTGCACGCCGCGAACGTCAACGAGCAGTGGACGAGCCTGCCGGGGGCCGACGGCACCGGACCGGCCGCCGAAACCCGGCCCGGCAACCTGGAGTCCGGCCCGGCCGCCGAATCCGGGCCCGCCGGTTCGGCACCCGCCGACGCCGCGGCCTCCGCACCGCCCGAGCCCGGGAAGCCCGCACGGACCGACGATTCACGCGCCTCCCATCGCGCGGCAAGGAATTTCTGATGCAGACCCTGATCGACGATCTGACCGAACTGTGGCGAGTCACCGCCGCCGCCTTGATCTTCGGGGCGGGACTGCCGGCGATCTTCGCGCTCGGCGTGCGGCTGCATTCGATCGCGGGGGCTGCGCCACAACCGGATTCCACCCGCCGGCGTGCGGCTGCGGCCTGCGCGGGGTTGTGTTATTCGGTGGTAACGCTGACCGTCATCGCCGGAGTGCTGTTCGTTGCCAGAGGTTTTCTGGCCGCGCGGCTCGGCATCCATCTGTTCGGTCAAGGCTGAGCGGCCGCACGGCGCCACCCTGATCGTCGAAAGGACATTCGTGACCACCGAACCCGCATCGCCCCAGCAACCCGAACCGAACGAGACCACGCCGTCGGTCCTGCAGAAGGTGCTGGGCTGGCTGCGCGCCGGATATCCGCAGGGTGTGCCGCAATCCGACTATGTCGCGCTGCTGGCCGTCCTGCATCGCCGGCTCACCGACTACGAGGTGCATCTGGTGGTCGAGGAGCTGGTGCGCGAACGCGCCGGCGACGACGAGATCGCCCAGCACGAGATCGAGGCAGCGATCGCCCGAGTTGCCAAGGAGCTGCCGGGCGAGGACGATATCGCTCGAGTGGCATCGCATCTGGCAGCGGGTGGTTGGCCGCTGGCGACACCGACGTCGGACTGACCTTCTCCCCGATTCAGCGAAGGAAGTGCGGACCCGTTCACGGGTCATCGACCTCGACATGACACGATCGCGAACGTGAGCACCCTGCGGACCCTCCCCATGCCCACCGGAGCCGCGGTGGGTGACGTCTTGCCGCATCTGCGGGAAGCCTTGGAGGGCAACGGTCCGGCGTGGCTGCCGATCCCCACCGGCGATCGCCGGGAATCCCATCGACTCTCCAGCGCACTGCGCCCGGGCGAGGAGATCGAGGACGACGTGGCCCTGGTGGTCACCACCTCCGGCACCACCGGCGTACCCAAGGGCGCGATGCTCACCTCGGCCGCTCTGCGCGCCAGCGGCGATGCCACCCACGAGCGGCTCGGCGGTCCGGGCCAGTGGCTGCTGGCGCTGCCGACTCATCACATCGCCGGGGTGCAGGTGCTGTTGCGCAGTATTCAGGCGGGCACCGAACCGGTGGTGCTGGACGTCTCGGGTGGCTTCCTGCCCGGCGGGCTGGCGACGGCGGTATCCGCGATGACCGGACCTCGGCGCTACACCTCGCTGGTGCCCACACAGCTCATCAAGGCGCTCGACGATCCGGTCGGCGCGCAGGCGCTCGCGGCGCTGGACGCGGTCCTGGTCGGCGGCGCGGCGACACCGAAGCCGGTACTCGACCGAGCCCGCGCGGCCGGGATCAACGTGGTCCGCACCTACGGCATGAGCGAGACGTGCGGCGGCTGCGTCTACGAGGGCGTGCCGCTGGCGGGTGCGAAGGTGCGCATCGAGGACGGGCGCGTGCTGCTGGGCGGGGCCATGCTGGCCAAGGGCTATCGCGGCATCCCCGATCATCCGGCGTTCGCCGAGCCCGGCTGGTTCCGCACCGAGGACGCCGGCACCTTCGACGACGGCGTCCTGACCATCACCGGGCGCCTGGACGAGGCGATCATGACCGGCGGCCTGCTGGTGATCCCGCAGGTCGTCGAGGCCGTGCTGGCCACCCACCCGGCGATCAACGAGGCCGTGGTGCTGGGCCTGCCCGATCCGCGGCTGGGCCAGCGGGTGGCGGTGGCGGTGGTCCCCAATCCGGGCGCGACCCTCACTCTCGACGAATTGCGCGCGCACGTGGTGGCCGAGCTGGATCCGATCGCGGCCCCGCGGGAACTGGCGATCCTCGACGAGATCCCGATGCGCGGTCCCGGCAAGCCGAATCGCGTGAAGCTGCGTGAGCACCTGCTGGAGCAGGCGACGCGCTGACCGCACGACAGTGACACCGCCCACACCGTCACTGTCCTGATCGACGCTCCCACCTGCGACGATGCCGCCGCTTGCGTGGGCGGCCCGATATGCGAGCGACCCTCGATCACCCTTGCACGACCGTGCAACAGCGGTGCAAGAAGGGTGCAAGCCGGCCCCCGCACAGTAGTGGCATGACTTCTAACGCACCTGCTGATGCACTCGCCATCGAGGCGGACGGGCTGGTCAAGGTCTTCGGGGAGCAGCGGGCCGTCGACGGCGTGAGCCTGGCGGTGCCGCAGGGCGCCGTCTACGGCGTGCTCGGCCCGAACGGGGCCGGCAAGACCACCACCATCCGCATGCTCGCCACCCTGCTGCGCCCCGACGGCGGCCGGGCCCGGATCTTCGGTCACGACGTCGTGGCCGAACCCACCGCGGTCCGCTCGCTGATCGGCGTCACCGGCCAGTACGCCTCGGTCGACGAAAAGCTCAGCGCCACCGAGAATCTGATCATCTTCTCCCGTCTGCTCGGGCTGAGCCGGTCGCAGGCCAAGCGCCGCGCGGCCGAACTGCTCGAGGAATTCGGGCTGACCGAGGCGGCGACCAAGGCCCTGGAGAACTTCTCCGGCGGTATGCGCCGGCGCCTGGATCTGGCGGCCAGCCTGATCGCGACGCCGCCGCTGCTGTTCCTCGACGAGCCGACCACCGGCCTGGATCCGCGCACTCGCGCGCAGATGTGGGAGACCATCCGCCGGCTCGTGCGCGAGGGCGCCACGGTGCTGCTCACCACGCAGTACCTGGACGAGGCCGATCAGCTCGCCGACCGCATCGCGGTGATCGACCACGGCAGGGTGATCGCCGACGGCACCTCCGACGAGCTCAAGGGTTCGGTCGGGCAGTCGGCGCTGCAGATCACCGTCGCCGACCGCGCCACCATCGAACGGGCCCGCACCCTGATCGGGGAATTCCTCTCCCGCGCCGACGGCAAACTGGTCGAGGCGAGCATCTCCCCCGAGGCCGGCCGCGTCACCGCCCCGCTCAGCGATCCGAGCGTGACGGCGGATCTGCTGATCCGGCTGCGCGACAACGATATCCGCGTCGACGAGATCACCGTCAGCAAGCCGAGCCTGGACGAGGTGTTCTTCGCCCTCACCGGCCACGCCGCCGAATCCGAGGACGCCGGCACCGATTCCGAGGGCACCGCGGCATGAGGCCCGCCCCCGCTACCTTCCCCACTCCCCCGAAGGACAAATCGTGACCACCACTCTTCCCGCTCCCGCAACCGGCCGGCACGCCGCGCGCGCCGCGATTCCCGTTGCCAGCAACCGCATTTCACTGCGCCAGACCGTCGCGAATTCGCTCACCATGGCGTATCGCGGCATCCTCAAGATCAAGCACAATCCGGAACAGCTGTTCGACGTCACCGTGCAGCCGATCCTGTTCACCGCCCTGTTCGCCTATATCTTCGGCGGCGCCATCGGCGGCAGCGTGCAGGCCTATCTACCGGTGCTGATTCCGGGCATCCTGGTCCAGACGGTCGTACTCACCTCGGTCGTCACCGGCACCCAGTTGCGCGAGGATATGGACAAGGGCGTCTTCGACCGCTTCAAATCCCTTCCCATCGCCCGGGTTTCGGCCCTGGCCGGCGCACTGATCGCCGATATGGTGCGCTACGGCATCGCGACCGTGCTCACCATCGTGGTCGGCCTGATCCTGGGCTACCGGCCCGAGGGCGGCGTGGTCGGCGTGGTCGTCGCCGGTCTGGTCGTGGTGTTCTGCTCGTTCGCCGTCAGCTGGATCTGGGCGCTGGTCGGTGTCACCGGTAAAAGCGCCGCCTCGGTGCAGGGCATCTCCATGATGATCATGTTCCCGCTGACCTTCATGTCCGGCGCGTTCGCTCTCGTCAGCACCATGCCCGGCTGGATGCAGGGCATCAACAAGGCCAATCCCGTGTACTACATGGTGAATTCGTGCCGCGAGCTGATGAACGGCAACATCTACAGCAGCAACCTGGCGTGGTGCCTGATCGGCTCGGCGGTCGTCATCGCGATCTTCGCCCCGCTGGCCATCCGGGCCTACATGCGCCGGGCGTGACGTCTCCCTCCACCCTGTCCGCCGGTCGCGAAAGCGACCGGCGGACAACGCTTTTCACGGATGTGGCCGCAGCACCCGGCACGCAGCCCGGCGACCGCTCGACTGCCGCCTCAGGCGCCGAGCAGGATCTCGAGTTCCGGCAGCATCGCGAGGACGCGCTGCGCGGCCGAACGCCGGTTGACACTCGAGACCGCCTCCTGCCCGGCGGCGATCAGTTCCGCGCCGACGGTGGCCCGAGCCAGCGCCAGGTGACGATTCCAACGCATCGAGGAATAGTCCTGGCGGCCCACCACTTTCATCGCCAGCGCCAGCAGCGTCGCGCCGGTTTCCGGATCGACTCCGGATCGCACGAGATGGGAGCCCAGCGCGCAGGCGGCACCACCGATCTGCGGGAGATCGACGAACTGGGTGAGCCGTTCCCGCGCGACCCGGGCCACCTGACCGGGCAACTCCGGCACCTCGTGCACGGCGTCATGGAGAACATGGGCGTCGAGCACGGCGGCGGCGACGATGACATCACCCGGTCCGGGCCCGGGACCGCCATTCGGCCAATCGAACAGCTGCAGACTGCGCCGGAACGTGCGTAGACCACGCTCGATATCGCCCTCCGCCAGTTCGAGTTCCGCCATTCCGGCGACGACCGCGCCCTTGCGATGGTTCGGCTGTGTCACCGGTTCGTCCAGTCCGACGCCGTCGTCGATGACCCCCAGCGCGTACTCGAGTTCCCGCCGCGCATCGACCAACTGTCCGGCGCCGACCATGGAGACGGCGAGGAAGCTACGCACTTCCACACTTTCCTCGAAGCAGCGCAACTCCTGCATCAGCTCGGCCGCGCGCCGGTAGTAGCCGACCGCCTCCTCGTAGCGCGCCGCCTGCGAGGCCATCTGCCCGAGATGCTGGGAGCACATCGCGGTGGCCCAGACATCGCGGCCCTCGACCAATGCGAGAGCGGCCCGCGCATCGCGGATCGACCCGGCGGTATAGCTCGCGTTCTCGCGCATATTGGCGCGCAGCAGCAGGGCGAGCGACCGGACGAGCTCGTCGTCGGAACGGGTACCCGCCGCCATCAAACGCACGCCGTGGGCGACATTTATGCGCGTGCAGAGCATTTCACCGAGATACCGGATCCCGGGCGTGAGCTCGGCCGTGGCGAGCACGCGGCGGGCGCGGGCCCGGATCACCGCGAGGGGCCGCAGTCCGGGCTCGCCGAAGGCCAGATGCATGGCCAGGAAGACATAGCTCTGCAGTTCCAGATCCGACTCGATCCGGGTGCGCGGGCCCTCGGGCGGTGGCACCGGCACGACCCGGGGCGCCCAGCTCATCAACTCCATATGCGCGCCCCGCATGACCCACAGCATGGCGACGGGCGCGAAGACCGAGAACACGGTTCGGGAATCGGCGGTCTCGACGGCATGGCGCAGCACCGCCAGCAGGTTGTCGAGTTCGGCAGCGAGCGACAACACCGTGCGGACCTGATCCGGTCCGGCATAGTGCTCTGCGGCTTCGCGCGCGAAGTCCCTTGCCCAGCCGCACATCCGATCCATCACCAGATCGGCTTCACCGGCCGCGATCAGCTGTTCCTCACCGAATTCGCGCACCGTCTCGAGCATGCGGTAGCGGGTGGCGACCATCTCGTCGTCGGCCAGCACCGTCAGCAGCGACTGGCTCACCAATCCGTCCACCGCGCTCACCGCGTCGATCGAATCCGGTCCGGCCACCACGGATTCCGCTGCGTTCAAGGAGAATCCGGCGGGGAACCGGCACAGCCGCCGCAGGGCCACCCGCTGTTCGGGCTCGAGCAGATTCCAGCTCCACTCGATCACCGCGTGCAGGGTGCGGTGGCGTTCGGGTGAGCTGCGGTCGCCCGAACGCAACAGCGCGAAGCGGTGTCCGAGCCGGCTTTCGATCTCCTCGACGCTCATGGTCCGCACGCGGGCCGCGGCGAGTTCGATGGCCAGCGGCAGCCCGTCGAGGGTGCGGCACAGCCGGGCCACGACCGCCGGATCCAGCCGGGCCGAGGGCCGCACCGCCCGCGCCCGGCTGACGAACAACTCCGTGGCGGGTGAGCCCTGCGCGTCGATCGCCAAGGGCGGCAACGGATATACCGTCTCCGCCGTGATGGCCAGCGGCGCCCGGCTGGTGGTCACCACCGTGAGATGTTCACAACTGCCGACCAGGTCGGCAACCACCTCGGCCGCCGCGTCGATGAGATGTTCGCAGTTGTCGAGGATCAGCAGGACGGGACGCAACGACAGCGCCTCACGCAACCGGCGCCGGCCGTCGATGGTCTGGTTGCGGCGCAACACATTCGCTTCGCGGGAGTATTCGTTGACGCCGAGCACCGCCCCGATGGCCGCCTCGATCTCCGCGCACGTCGCGGCGTGGCGCTCACCGGCGTCGCCGTCGGAAGCGGCTCGCAGCGAGGCCAATTCGACCAGCGCCACCGCTTGCCTGCCCGCGATCCGCGCGCCCAGCTCATTGGCGACGCGGGTCTTGCCGGTACCGCCCGGACCCAGCACGGTCGTCACCCGGAATTCCTGGACGAGTTTCTCCAGCGCCACCAGATCGCCGTCGCGGCCGAGCAGCGGATTGGGCGCCGCGCGCAGGCCCAGGGCCGTATTGGGCGGCGCGGCAGCGGTTTCCGGGTGGCCGTACGGCGGTTCCGAGGTGAGCGCGTGCTGGGCGGTGGACACCCGCTGGGTCGCGGAGGTGACCGGCACGGAGTGCGACTGCACCGGGCCCACCGCCGGATGGTCGCCACGCAGAATCGCGGTGTTCAACGCGACCAGCGCCGGGCCGGGGTCCGCGCCCAATTCCTCACCCAGCCGCGTCCGCAGTCCGGCGAAGACCTCCAGGGCCTCGTTCGCCCGCCCGTCGCCGGCGAGCAGGCGCATCAGGGTGGCGTGCGCGGGCTCGTCGAGCGGCTCGGCCGCGGCCGCTCGCCGCGCCACCCGCAACGCCCCGCCGAGATCCCCCGTGGCCTCCCGTGCCGCCAGTTCCAGGGTGTCCAGGGCCGACCAGCGCGCGGCCGCGAATTCGTGCAGTTCGTCGGCGACGGGGCCGGCCGGCAGATCCGCACCGGGTTCGCCCCGCCACAGCGCACGCGCCCGCTGCACGAGGCCGAGGCATCCAGCGGTGTCGCCGCGCTCGAACCGCAGCTGCGCCTCCCGTTCCAGGCCGCGGGCCAGGCTCAGGTCGACCTGTTCCTCGGTCAGCAGCAGCCGGTACCCCGCCGGGCCGATTTCCAGCGCACCCTCCGGCAAGGCCGACCGCAACCTCGAGACCTGCGTATGCAGGGCGTTCATCGGCGCGCGCGGCGGTTGCTCGCCCCAGATGTCGTCGATCAGCGCCTGGGCACTGCGGCTGCGCCCGGGATGAACGGCGAGCGCCGCGACCAGCAACCGCGCCCGGGCACCGGGCACCGCGACGAGATCCGCGTCGCGGCGCAGCGCGACCTCCCCCAGAAGCGCCACGCGAACATCCATCTCGGGCAGCCTTTCGTCCCGGCCGCTGCTGTCCGGCCGGGTATGCGTCATCCCGGCATTCGCACGGGCGGCGCGCGATGCCGGCCCGGAGCCGCTGTGATCAGGAAACATGCCGTCGCAATCGTATGTGACCGGTCGAATGAATATCGGGCGCTGCGCCGGGGCCGACCGCTCCCCGGGCCACGCATCTCGTCGAGTTTACTCCGATATATCGTAATAATGTTGTCGACTGCAGTCGCGTGGTGACACTGCGCTGCCGCCTCCGGCCCACCACCATTAGGCTGCCGGATATGGCTAGTGCAGCACAATGGCTCGAAGGCGCCCGCCCGCGGACGCTGCCCAATGCGATCGCCCCGGTCCTCGTCGGCACCGGCGCGGCCGCGTCGCTGGATGCCGCGGCGTGGTGGAAGGCCCTGCTGAGCCTGCTGGTTTCGCTGGCTCTCATCATCGGCGTCAACTACGCCAACGACTACTCCGACGGCATTCGCGGCACCGACGACGAGCGGGTCGGCCCGCTGCGACTGGTCGGTTCGGGTCTGGCGAGTCCGGCCGCGGTACGCGGCGCGGCCATCGCCTGCCTGAGCGTGGGCGCGGTCTTCGGATTGATCCTGGTGATCACCACCGCGTGGTGGCTGCTGCTGATCGGCGCGGCCTGCCTGGCCGGCGCCTGGTTCTACACCGGCGGCAGCAAACCTTACGGCTACAGCGGTTTCGGTGAGATCGCCGTCTTCGTCTTCTTCGGCCTGGTCGCGGTGCTGGGCACCGAATTCGTGCAGGCCGAACGACTCGACTGGGCCGGACTGGTCGGCGCGATCGCGGTGGGCGCGTTCTCCAGCGCCGTGCTGGTCACCAACAATCTGCGCGACATCCCCACCGATTCGGTGACCGGAAAGACCACTCTCGCCGTCAAACTGGGCGACACCCGCACCCGCACACTGCATCTGGTGCTGATGGTGGTGCCGTTCGCGGCCTCGCTGCTGCTGGTGATGCGCACACCGTGGGCCCTGGTGGGTTTGCTGGCGATCCCGCTCGCCGTGCGATCCAACGCCCCCGTGCGCGGTGGGCAGCAGGGACCGGGATTGATTCCCTCGCTGCGCGATACCGGTCTGGCGATGCTGGGCTGGTCCCTGCTCACCGCGCTGGCGCTCGGCCTCGGCTGACGAACGGGCGACGCGACAGCGTCAGTCCCGCCCGCCCTCCGGGACCAGGACGCCGAGCACCCAGTTGACGAGGGTCACGATGACGGCACCGAAGATCGCCGCCCAGAACCCGTCGACCCGCAGGCCGTAATCGGTGGTCTCGGTGATCTTCGCCGTCAGCCACAGCATGAGGGCATTGATCACCAGCAGGAACAGCCCCAGCGTGACGATGACCAACGGGAGCGACAGCAATTTCACGATCGGCTTGATCAGCGCGTTGACCAGTCCGAAGACGATCGCGACGCAGACCACGACGAGTATCTTGCCGCCGGTGCCCGCATCGGGCGGATCCTTCAATTCGATACCGCCGACCCAGGCCGCCGCGAGCCAGATCGCGAGGGCGTTGATCGCCAAACGGAGCAGAAGTGCCATGCGGCAATGCTAACGGCGGCCGGGACGAGTTACCGGTCACGCGCTGCGCCCCTTCCCCGCCCCGTGGCGTCAAGCCGCGCGGTCGAGCATCTCCTGAACCGCGCCGCGCACTCGTTCCATCCCTTCGCTCCCGCCCAGCAGTTCTCGTGTGGTGGGGTTGGGGGCGCGCAGGATGCCGAGCAGCACGTGCCCCGCCTCGATGCGGTCGTCGCCGCGGGAGATCGCTTCACGCAGGGACAGTTCCAGCGTTTTCTTGGCCTCGCGGGTGAAGGGGATGTGACCGAAGGTCATTCCGCCGCCGAACCGGAACCGCCCGCGGCCCTTGTCCGGAACCGGCACCGCCTCGTCGAAGGCCCCCTCGCCGAAGCTGGCCTGCACACTGTCTCGCACCGCGTCCAGATCGATACCGATCGATTTCAGCGCGGCCGCGTCCTCCTCGCCCAGCGGTTCTTCCGCCTGCGGCCGGCCCGGTAGCGAACTCCGGATCGCTTCGGCGGTGATGCCGTTGTCCTCCAGCACTTTTCGCAGCTGTACGTCGGCGCAGGTGGCGAGGCCCAGCAGCAGATGCTCGACATCGATACTGGGCGCACGCAATTCACGCGCTTCCTCCTGCGCGTCCACGACGGCGGAGCGCGCCGCCTTGGCAAATCTCTCGAACATCAGTGGATTCCGCCTTTCCGGTTGTACTTCTGATGGACCGCCTGCCGACTGACCTCGAGCGCCTCGGCGATGGCTTGCCAGGACCAGCCCTGCTTACGGGCATTGGCCACCTGGATCGCCTCGAGCCGCTCGAGCAATCGCCGCAGCGCGAGCACCGCCCGCAGCCCGACCTGGGGGTCGGGACTGCCGGCGGCGGCCGCCAGCGTTGTCGCTTCACTCATGTACGTCAATTTACGTTGACATCGCGGGCGCGTCAATCAAAATTGACACCAAGGGTGTTCACCTGCGGCGAACGGTGATGCGGAGATCCCGCGACTCAGGCGGTCCAGATACCCGTGGCGGTGAATTCGTCGAGAATCGCGTGCGAGCCGGCCAGGTCCAGCCCCTGCCCCGCGACCCACTCGTCGTTGAAATACGTTCCGGCATAACGGTCCCCGCCGTCGCACAGCAGCGTCACCACACTGCCCTCGCGGCCCGCGGCGATCATCTCGGCGATCAGGGCGAACGCGCCCCACAGATTGGTTCCGGTGGATCCGCCCACCCGCCGGCCGAGCACCGCACTGGCATGGCGGCACGCGGCGATGGAGGCGGCATCGGGCACCTCGATCATCCGGTCGACCACATCGCCGATGAACGACGGCTCCACCCGCGGCCGGCCGATGCCCTCGATCCGCGACGGCATACCGGTCTGATATCCCGGGTCCCCGACCTCGTACCCGCCGTAGAACGCCGAATTCTCCGGATCGACCACGGCCAGCCGGGTGACGTGGCGGCGATAGCGGATGTACCGGCCGATGGTGGCGCTCGTTCCGCCGGTGCCGGCGCCGACGACCACCCAGTCCGGAACCGGATGGGTCTCCAAAACCATTTGCTGATAGATGGATTCGGCGATGTTGTTGTTACCGCGCCAGTCGGTGGCCCGCTCGGCGTAGGTGAACTGGTCCATGTAGTGGCCGTCGCATTCGGCGGCCAGCCGCACGGCCTCGGTGTAGATATCGGGCGCACGGTCGACGAAGTGGCATCGGCCGCCCTGCGCCTCGATCAGCGCGATCTTCTCGGGCGAGGTCTTCGCCGGCACCACCGAGACGAAGTCCAGGCCGAGCAGTTTCGCGAAATAGGCCTCGCTGATCGCGGTCGACCCCGAGGACGCCTCGACAATGGTCGTCCCCTCACACACCCAGCCGTTGCAGATCGCGTAGAGGAACAGCGAACGCGCCAGCCGATGTTTCAAGCTGCCGGTCGGATGCGTGGACTCGTCCTTGAGATACAGCCGCACACCCCATTCGCGCGGCAGCGGATACCGCAGCAGGTGGGTATCGGCGCTGCGCTGCGCATCGGCCTCGATCAGTCGCACCGCATTGTCGACCCACTCGCGCGAAGCACTGCGATCGCAGTACTTCACCGCAGCCGCCCGCTCACCGCGCGGTTGTCGCTCACTGCGCCTCCTGCGCCATGCGGGACACCCGCACCCGGTCGGCGCAGCGAGCCGCTGCGCGATTGTCGCTCACTGCGCCTCCTGCGCCATGCGGGACACCCGCACCCGGTCGGCGCAGCGAGCCGCTGCGCGATTGTCGCTCACTGCGCCTCCTGCGCCATGCGGGACACCCGCACCCGGTCGGCGCAGCGAGCCGCTGCGCGATTGTCGCTCACTGCGCCTCTTCGCCGCGCAGGCGAGCTCGCAGGTTCGCTTTGTCGTTGCGGCGCTTCTCGTCGACCGCCGCGATGTCCTCGTTCACGCGCGCCCGCAGCCGCTTGAACAGGACCAGCGACAGCGGCATCGCCACGATCAGCGCGAACAGCAGCGCGACGATCAGCGGGATGTCGACGTTCACCACGTGCGCCACCACCAGGATGATCGCGGCGATCACGGCGACCAGAGCCAGCCGGGCCAGGGTGTACAGCGCCAGATTGCGCGCGAGCCGCCGACCCGCCGAGGCCGGGGCCCGATCGCTCGCGGCGTCGTCGGATCGGGATGCTTCACTCACACGACCAGGGTAGGCGACGCCACCGCACCCGTTCCGACCTGCCCGGGTCCCGCCGAATTCGATCGCCGGATGTTCGCCGGCGCGACGTACGCAGCCGTACGTATATCCGTTTTGTCTATTACTTCCCCTTTACCAACGTTAGATCGTTCGAACACCTGGGGGTCCGGGTGCAACGATGTCGCTATCTGATGAGGGATCTGTCGATTACGGAAAGGTTTGCGAATGACTGCGATCACCGCGGCGAGCCGCACGTTGGGTTCCGTCAACGGCCAGGAGGCCCTCCTGACCCCGGGCCAGGTGGCGGCGCTGTTCCACGTCGATCCGAAAACGGTCACTCGGTGGGCACATGCCGGGCGGCTGGGCTCGCTGCGCACTCCGGGCGGACATCGCCGGTTCCGTGAGTCGGAGGTAATGCAGCTGCTGAAGTCGCTGACCACCGAGGCGACTCGCCCCTGAGTTCGAGGGCTCATTCTCGCGGTCACAGTGCGACAGGTACGTACACGGGATTACCCTCGATGACAGGAGGTGAGCGACGTGGCGTACCTGTTGGCACTCATCGCGGTCGTGGCTGTCGCGGTGTTGTGCTGGAAAGCGTTCGGACCGGAGCATGCGCCCCGGATCGGCATCGGACGGGGGCCCGAGAAGCGACGCCGAGTCGTGGGTCCCGATGACGACCCCGAATTCCTGTGGCGGATCTCCCGCCAACATCGCGACGGCGATCCGGGCACGGATCACTGACGCGCATATCCTCACCTCGGGTGATGGCCCGACCGCGGGCTCAGCCGATAGGGCCTGCTGCTGCCAATGCCGCGGACACCGATTCGGCGCACGCGGGCAGGAGCGGCAGGCGTACGTGGGCGCTCGGTATCCGTCCCTGCGCGGCGAGCACTCCTTTCACCACGGTCGGGTTGGCCTCGGCGAACAGTGCCCGGGCCAGCTCGACCAACCGGTTGCCGATCTTCCGTGCCGCCTCGACGCGTCCGTCCCGCCAGGCCGCGATCAACTCCGCATAGGCCGCGGGCGCCACATTCGAGCAGGTCAGAATGGCTCCCTGCGCGCCCATCGCCAGCAGTGGCGTCGCGTACAGGTCGTCGCCGCACAGCACCGTCGTCCGGTCGCCGACCGCCGCCAGCCACGCGACCGTGGTCTCGTCCACGACGCCCACGGCATGTTTGAATCCCGCGACATTCGGCAGTTCGGCCAGCTCGGTCAACGTTTCCGAATCGAGCGGCCGGCCCGTGCGATGCGGAACGTTGTAGATCAGCAGCGGCACCGGGCTCCGCTGCGCGAGCCGCCGGAAATGTTCCACCACGCCGCGCTGCGAGGGTTTCGTGTAGTACGGGACCACCGTGAGCGCCGCCGCCACTCGCTCGTCCAGCGCGGCCAGCGCGTGCTCGGAGTCGGCCGTCGAGTTGGAGCCGGTGCCCACGATCAGCGGCGCGTCACGCTCGGCGCACACCTGGGCGCAGATGTCGACGACCCGGCGCTTCTCCTCCGGCGTCAGGGTGGCCGGCTCGCCGGTGGTGCCCAGGGCGACGATGCCGGAGGCACCCGCGTCGAGGACGTCGTGCGCGAGCCGGCCCAGAGCGTCGCAGGCCAGCTCGCCGTCCGCCGTGAACGGCGTGACGAGTGGAACGAAGAGACCGCTGAACGTCATGCCACCTACCCTCGTCTAGACGTTGATTCAGGTCCAGTTCACAAATCTTCCGTCGAGATTAAGCTGAACTTATGCTCGATGTACGCCGCCTACGGCTGTTGCGGGAATTGGCCCATCGCCGAACGATTGCTGCGGTCGCCGAGGCCGTGTCCTACACCCCGTCGGCGGTATCCCAGCAGCTCACCGCGCTGGAACGCGAGGCAGGGGTCACGCTACTGGAACGCAGCGGACGCCGCGTCACCCTCACCGCGGCGGCGCGCCGCCTGGTGGAGCACACGGAAGCGGTCCTCGCGATCCTGGAGCAGGCGGAGGCCGAACTGGCCACCGCCGAACTCACCGGCGCCCTGCACATCGGCGCCTTCCCCACCGCCGTGCAGCGGATACTGCCGCATGCGCTGGTCTCGCTCAGCCGTGCTCATCCGCGCTTGGAACTGCATGTGACGGAACTGGATCCGGCGGCCGTGCCCGCGGCACTGCGCGCCGGCACGCTGGATATCGCACTCATCCAGGAGTACGACTACGTGCCCGCCGAACCGGAGGCCGGCCTGGAAACCGAACCGTTCCTGGAGGAACCGGTGTACCTGGCCGCCCGCACCACCCAGCCGCTGGCCGCCTACCGCGAGGCGGCCTGGATCTCCGGAACACCCGGCACCCTCTGCCACACCATGACCGTAAGGGCCTGCGAGGCAGTGGGTTTCGTTCCTCGCATCCGCCACCGCTCCGACGATTTCGGCACCGTGCTCGCCCTGGTCGCCGCCGGACAGGGCGTCGCGTTCATTCCGCAGCTCGCGATTCCCCTCCACCCCGAAACCGACACCACCCCGGTCGAATTGACCCCGCTCCCCATCCGCCGCCGCACCCGCATCGCCTACCGGGCCGGCACCCGCACCCACCCGACGATCTCCGCCGCCCGCACCGCCCTGCACGCCACCACCGGAACCATCCCCCCGGTGGACGAACTCGAGTGAACTGCCGCGCCATACCACCCTGCGCGGCCGAACCGGTGGGCCGCTGCCGTCACCTCAGAGATTCCGACTGTTCAGCGGCTCGGGCCATTCGAAGGTTGCGGCCGGTCAGGGCTCTGGCCGGTGAGGCTCCGGCCGTCGACTACCGTTCGGAGTTCTTCGGGATCCCAGAAATCTCGGACACCCGGGAGGTCGGACAGGTAGTGCAGGATGCGGTCAGGCGGCCAGCCGTGGGATTCGCCGAGGCCGCCGGCCAGCATGCTGAGGTATCGCGCGGACGGTTTGGTCAGATCGACGGTCAGCGGGCTGTCCGGGGCGGTGAAGGTCAGGACCGGAATGCCGTCGACGTCGTCCACGTGCCAGAGCGTTTCGTAGTGGCCGTCGCCGAGGTGGAGCGAGCCGCGGCGAACCACCTCCTCGGGGTCGAAGACCGGCCCGTGTCCCGGTTGCCGGTGCATCTCCTGGGCCATCAGATCGCTGAACTGGCCGACGGTCAGCAGATAGCCCCGCGCGGCCGCGCCGACCGGCCAGCCCGGCGGCGGCCGGTGAGCATAGAACGCCACACCACCGCTCCACACCGGGCTCTGCCCGGCGAAATAGACGCATCCGGGAAGTGACAGCGGACAATTCCGCGCCGGCGGCGTGGGATCGCGGAAACCCCCGTAGAGACGCGGGGTGCCCGGCGGATTGCCGCCTGCCCGGTAGTAGGTGAACCGCTTCTCGAACAGGTTCGATCCGTAAGCGGCGTACCACACGCGCTCCACGGTCATCGGAGCTCGGTTCCTTCCGGAATGGCCACATTCCGACCATACGGGAGGACACCGCGGGAGCTTCGGCACCTGCGGTCCGCCGGGCTCATTCCCGCAGGTCCTCGATGCGCCGGCGCAGGTGATCGAGTAACTTTTCCGGATCGTCGAACTCCGCCGGGTCGATGGGCGTGCCGAACTGGATTCGTACCCGCTGGCGGCGGTCGAACGCGGGGCCGTCACCTCGATTGCGACGCATCGGCAGCACTCGGTCGGTGCCCGTGGTGCCCACCGGAACGATCGGAACTCCGGTGGCCAGCGCCAATTTCGCCACGCCCGGCTTGTACGGCTCGGTGTCGCCCGATGCGACCAGCCGCCCTTCCGGATAGATGATCAGCACCCCGCCGTACCGCAGAATCTGTTCCGCCTGCGCGATCGCCGACTGCCCGGACACACTGTCGCGCCGCACCACCGGAATATGACCCAGTCGCCGCACCAGCCACCCGACCACCGGCCACGACCACAACTCGGCCATCGCGATGGCAATTGCCCTGCGCCGCAACGCACCCCACAGGAACACCGCGTCCAGCATCGAGATGTGATTGCTCGCCACGATCACCGGCCCCGACTTCGGCACCAGCTCTCGCCCCACCACGGTGACGTGCACGAAGTTCGACCACGCCAGCGTGCGCAGAATTCGTCGCACGAACTGTGTGGTGAGCCATGCCCGCTTACCCAACCCCTTGGGCCGACGCCCGGATCGCTCGCGCCGACGCCCTGGTTGTTCGCTCATTTCAACCCCCCGATTCCAACCGAACGAACTCGATTCTTCCACGGGGCACCGACAATTCCGGGTTCCGCTGTCGTGCGCCGGCGGGGACCCTTCACCGGTCGCGCGTGCACGAGCGCGCACCCTGAACTTTCCGTGCAAACCTCCACGAAAATGTGCGAAAAACCGCAAAAGACGCCGCGGTTTGCACGATTGATTCGGGCTCACGCCATCAGCAGCGCAGCCCCCTCACTATCGTGAACGAGTGAGTACTGGCGCGAGCGATGATCCGCGCGGCGTGAGCGCGCGAGATCGGCGGCGGGCAGAGTTGCGCGAATATCTGCGCAGTCGCCGCGAACGGCTCACGCCCGCCGAGGTGGGCCTGCCGGAGGCCGGGCGGCGCCGCACTCCCGGATTGCGGCGCGAGGAGGTCGCCGTGCTGGCCGGGGTCGGGGTGTCCTGGTACACGTGGCTCGAGCAGGGACGCGATATCAAGGTTTCGGGCGAGGTGCTCGATGCGGTGGCCCGCGCACTGCTGCTCGACGAGGCCGAGCGCGCACATCTGTATCGCCTCTCCGGCCTCAACCCGCCGCAGCGCGAGGCGGCGCCGTCGGTTCCGGCGTCTCCGCAGATGCAGGCCCTGCTGGACGCTTGGGCTCCGCGCCCGGGATACATCCGGGACCGGCATTGGAACTTCACCGCCGTCAACGACGCCGCGCGGCGCGTATTCGGTTACGGCGACACCGACCACAACTGCCTGGTGTCCTACTTCACCAATGCCCGCTACCGCGTCCTGCATCAGCAGTGGGCGGAGAACGCGCCGGGCGTGGCGGCCGGCTTCCGCGCCGACTCCGCACGTTATCCCGACGATCCCGAATTCGACCGCATCGCCACCGATCTCGCGCAGGTGAGCCCGGAGTTCGCCGAGCTCTGGGCGCGGCACGACGCCGCCGAACACAGCGTCGCGGTGAAGGCCGTCGAACATCCCGAGGTGGGCTTGCTGATCTTCGACGCCACGCTGTTCCCGGTGCCCGACCACCCCGGCCACCACCTGATCCTGCACAATCCGCGCCCCGGCACCGACACCGCCGAACGCCTGGAACGGCTGTTGCAGCCTGGTGGTCTCACACCCAGGATGAGCTGACACTGCCTCCTCGCCTTCCGCGCGCCGAGGATCGTCCTCATGAGCAATGCACAGATGCAGGCGATCACCATTCCCGAATTCGGTCCCGCGGAGGTGCTGCGGCCGGCCACCGTCGACATCCCGGAACCCGGCCCGGGCCAGGTCTCCATCGACGTCGCCTATGCCGGAGCCAACTTCGCCGAGGTGCTGTACCGGCAGGGCGTGGTCGGTGTGCCGTTGCCGTTCGTGCCGGGTATCGAGGTCTCGGGCCGGATCCGTAGCGTCGGACCCGACGTGACGGGGCTGACGGCCGGCCAGCCGGTCGCGGCGCTGACCATCGTCGACAGTGGCGGTTACGCCGAGGTCGTGGTCACCTCCGCCGCCTTGGTCGCCCCACTCGACGGCCTCGACCTGAGCCTCGATATCGCGGCGGCGTTGCCTTCCAACAGCACCACCGCCCTTCTCGTTCTCGATCGCGTGGCGCGGATCGAGCCTGGCGAGAGTGTGCTGGTCCATGCGGCGGCCGGCGGCGTCGGCAGCCAACTCGGCCAGGCAGCACGATTGCTCGGTGCGGGCCGGGTGGTCGGCACCGTCGGCAGCGCCGAGAAGATCGACGTAGCCCGATCCTTCGGCTACGACGAGGTGATCCTGCGCGAGAACATCTCCAGCGCAGGCGAGTTCGACATCGTGGTCGATATGGTCGGCGGCCCGGCCCGACGCGCCGGCCTGGACCGGCTTCGCCCCCCTGGGCCGAATGATCGTGATGGGCAACGCTTCCGGCGCCGAGGATGTCGGAGTTTCCGCGAACGAGCTGTGGTTCACCAACAAAACGGTCTCCGGATTCAACCTCGCCGCCTTCGCCGCCACCTACCCCGCCGAAGCGGGAGCCGCACTGCGCCGGGCCGTCGAGGCCGCCGCCCGTGGAGCGCTGCGCGTCCAGGTCGAGTCGCTGCCGTTCAACCGGGTTGTCGATGCCCACCGGCGCATCGAATCGGGTTCCAGCACAGGAAAATTGGTGTTGGCGACGGCGACGGAATGACCACCCGGACGGCGTGTGGACTCACGCCGGTCCCGTCGGTGCGCGGGTCGCTGGTGGCGGTGGGTGCTGTGCGGGTCTCGGGTCGCCGGTGGCAGATCACCGGCCGCCAGTTGCCGGTCGCGGATCACCGGCCGCCCGTCGGTCGCCTGTCGCGGGTCACCGGCCGCAGGTAGCCCGGCACGGGAACACGGGTACCGGTCGCCGGCCTCGGGTTGGGATTGCATCAGGTGGATTCCCTTCTGTTGCGGCGCGTTCAGTGGGCCTGTGGGCCTGCCGATTACGAGCGGCTGCGCCGCCGTTTGTGGCCTCGGAGCGCGGGTACTGCTGAGAAGCCGCACACCGGAATCCAATTCGGTCCGGGGATCGCGGCACAGGAGGAGTGATCATGGACTTGTTGCTGGCGGCCGCCCACACCGATCCGGAAGCGGCCGGATTCATCCTGCGCGGCGTCAAAGGAATCTTCGTCGCCATCGGCAGCATCATCGCCGCGTTCATCTGCGCCGCCATCGCTGCCGCCAAGGGCCGCAACCCGTTCGGCTGGGGGTTACTGGGACTGTTCTTCAGCATCCTGACCCTCATCGTGGTCATCGTCATCCCGAGCAAGAAGTCCTGAAAGGCTTTCGTGCACAATTCGCCCCGGAAATCCGTTCATCCGGGGCGAGTTCTGCACGGGCTCGGCGACCATCTCCACGGGGTCGATCACGGTTCGATCCGCATGACGTCGGAGGTAATGGACTTGCGTCTCCCAGACGGGCAGGGTCGACAGAGTGAACGATTCCGCTGCCACCCGCGCCGTCGTCGCGGATCTGCTGACCCGCATGGCGGGCGGCGATCCGGAAAATATTGCCGCGCTGTACGCCCCGACGAGCGACTGGAAACTGAACTGGCCGGCGGACGAGCACGGCCGCGTCGCCACCCCGTGGATCACGCACCGCTCCACCCGCGCCGACGCGGCCGCGCATTTCCGCGAAATCGCTGAACACCATGTTCCCGAAGAGGTCGGCACGGTGGTCGAACGTATCCTTGTCGACGGCCCGGATGCGGTGGTACTGGGCGAGATTCGCCAAACCGCACGCGCAACGGGACGCCCCTACCGCGCCCGCTTCGCCCTTCACCTCACCGTGGACAACGGCCTGATCACCCGTCACCACGTCTACGAGGACAGCCTCGCCGTCGCCCGGGCGTTCGCCCCGGACACCACGGCCGTCACCGCGCCGTGAGGTATCGACCACCTCGGGCCGGGATACGCGCCCGAGACGTGCGAACCCCGAACTGACCGTGCGAACCTCGTCCGCCTCGCGAGTTTTCCTCCATTCCGGCGGAAATTTGCACGAAAACTCAGCCAGCGGGCAAAAAGCCCCAGGGACGACGCGACCCCGCCGAAGCTCCGCGCCGATCCACGCCGTGAATGTCGACCGCCCCGCAGGCCGAGATGCGCGTTCGAGGTGGGCGAACACTGAACTATTCGTGCAAACCTCCTCGATTTTTCGAATTTTCCGCGATTTTCGCGGAGGTTTGCACGAATAGTTCACCCCCCACCGCCCCCCGGGGCACGGAAGGCGAAGGGTTTCGCTAGAGCCCCGCGCCGATCCACGCGGCGAACCCCAGCAATCCCTCGGATTGACGGCGCTGCGCCGCGGCGATGCCGTACACGGTTTCTCGAACCGAAGGATGCAGTCGCGTCTGCTGTGGTGCGGCGGCACGGGCCTTGTTGAGCGCCGCCAGCGCTCGATCCGGCTTACCGGACATCAACCACGCGCGCGCATTGTCCTGCCAGTGGTGGCCGACGCGGGTAGGCGGCGCTCCGGCCGGCGCGGCTAGTTGCGCGCCGTCGATGGCCGCCCGGTTCGGGTCGCCTGCTTCGAGTTCCACTGCGTGAGCATGTATGTCCACGTTCAGCGGGCCGAAGGCCGTCATGTACAGATCGGTCTCGCCCGTGTGCCCGGCCAGCTCACGTGCCGAACCGATATGGTCCAGCGCGCGTGCGTAATTCAACGAACGCGCCTCGTTGATCGCCCCGGCGAGATGTGAGTAACCGGCGAGCACCATCCCCGCATGAGAGTCGTCCGCCGCGTCCAGCGCCGAATCGATCAGCCGCGCAGCGACTTCCGATTCACCGTAGTGCGTGAGCGCCCGTGCGCGAGCCAGTGCCGAGAACGCCGCGTAATTCGGGTCGTCGGCGAGCGAAGCATAGGTATCCGCCAGATCCAATGCCGGGAGGGCGAGCATCATATGCCCGGTGCGGCGCACCGACCATTCCGCCAGGACGTAAGCCGAAGTCAGCAGCGTGTATGCCCGTGCTCGCTCATCGCCGCTCAGATCTCGCACCGCGCCGTGCAGGCGGCGGATCAGATCCGGCAGTGCTTCGATCGTTTGACGCGTTCGATCGCTCCGGTAAAGCTGTTGCGCCGCAGTCAGTTCCGATTCCAGTTGCACCAGCGAACCCGGTTCGGCCGCTCGCGCGTATCGCCCCTCGGTGAGCAATACCGAGAGCCCGTTCACCGCGTCCGACAATGGCTTTCCGTCGTCGTACGGCGCCCCGGTGAGCTGTTCGGGCGTAATGTGCAACGCCCGCGCGACGGCCGAAATGAATCCCGGTGAGGCAACCTCTCGCCCCTGCTCGACCGCCTTCACCATCGACAACGAATAGTTCGCGCGCGCCGCCAACTGACGCTGCCCCAGACCGGCAATCTTGCGCTCGGATGCGATCCGCCGCCCCACGTGTTCGCCCATGCTCCGAGAGTAGATCGATACCGCCGCCCTGTCCCCCTGTCCCTTCACTGGTCCTCGAGGCTCCTACCTGCGCCGAATCTGACATACATAGACAGGAGGGGTAGGGATGAGAACACGTCCGACAGCGCTGGCCTGGATCGACCCGGAGGTCAGCACTGCGCCGAAGTGGGATGCGGCACAGGTGAAACGGCTCGCCCGGCACCTCGGTTACACGCTGCTCCGGCCGGCGCCGCATCGGACGATTCCGCTGCTCGACCAGGTCCGCACTGCCGACGTAGATGCGATCGTCATGCCCACACCCGCCCATCTCGACGCCCGCACTCTCGACCTGATCATGCACCTCGCGGATGTCGAAACCGCGTGCCCCCGCCTGTCTTTCGCACGATGGAACGCGTCCGGGGCGCGGGCGTGAATCCGACCGAACGCGCCGTCCTGCGTACGCTCGCGCCGGGTGGTCTCCTCACCACCGCCCAACTGCAACGGGCCACGGCGCACACCACGCGAAGCATTCGCAACGCGCTGGCCCGCCTGCAAGCGCGCGGCCTGATCGTCCCCAGCCGGGACCGCTCCCGATGGCAGCTGAGCCCGCGCGGCCGCGCCGTCGCGGCAACGGTCCGGTGATCGGCCTGCTGATCGCCGCAGGCCTCCCGACAGCCGTATTGCTCTGGGCCGCATGCTGGCCGACCCGCTCGGGCGAAACCTTGATCTGGAGACGCCCGCACTCGGCAGACGACCTCCACGGCACCGGATCGTCATCAACGGTGACGTCATCGGGCGTCCCGCAGGCCGGCATGAACCCCGCCCCGGCTCGGCACCGGTCTGCGGATGCGTCCGGAGATGTCACCGGAGAACGTCGCGACTACGGCCATCGGCGAGCCGGTACGCCGCCTCTTCGACGATCTGATCGATCTGAGACGGAAGGGCGCGGGGCCTCACCGACCACACAGCGAGGCGACCATCCCGTCCACGAAGATTCCGCGATGCCGTGGCCGCCCACGCCCACCGGCACACGCCATCGACGCGGCGGGAGAGGAGGCCGTGAGAGGAGGCAGTGCCCCACCCGCTGGGCGGCTCAGACCCGCAGAAGTGGGGCACCGGTTCATCCCCTAACAAACGGAGGCCGACGTATCCGCTCCCCGGGGAGGGCAACCTCCGCGCACCCACCGTAACCGGTATGAGGCCTCCGGTTAGGTCGCATTAATGCGATTGCAATGAATCGTTACCTCCCTGTCGATCCCGAGCCGCAACCCCGCAGGTACGGGCATCATCCGTGTCTACGCAGGTTGACGCAGCCTTGTTCGGATCAGCACTCGTCGATTCGGACCCCAGCACGAAATCGCAAGATTGCGCATCACCAGTCGGCAAGTCTCGTAACTGCCCGGCGACGGCGCCTTACCCGGCGGCCGCCAGTGCGGCGGCCATGCGGTCCAACAGCAACTGCCGTTCTTGTCTGGTGGGGGCGAGTTCGGCGGCTCGTTCCAGCTCGGCGGCGGCGTCGTGATGGCGGCCCAGCCGGGCGAGAAAATCTCCGCGTACCGCGCCGAGCAGGTGGTATCGGGCCATCCGCCGGTCGGCGAGCAGGGGCTCGGTGGCGGCCAGCGCGGCTTCCGGACCGTCGACGTGCAACACCGCGACCGCGCGGTTCATCTCGACCACGGGAGACGCGGTGAGCTGAGCGAGCGCGTCGTAGAGAGCGAGGATCGCGACCCAATCGGTCTCGCCGAAGGTGGTGGCGCGGGCATGGCAGGCGGAGATCGCCGCCTGCAGCGAATACGGCCCGAGTGGGCGCGCCAGATCGAAGGCACGGTCGAGCATGCCGAGGCCGTGTTCGATCAGGGTGCGATCCCAGCGGTGGCGGTCCTGGTGCTCGAGTTGGACCGGAATTCCGTTCTCGTCGACGCGGGTGCGGAACCGGGAGGCCTGTAGTTCCATGAGCGCCGCGAGGCCGAAAACCTCCGGCTCGGTGGGCAACAGGCCGGCCAGGACTCGTCCCATCCGCATGGCCTCGGTCGCGAGGTCGGTGCGGACGATGTTCTCGCCGGAGGAGGCCGAATATCCCTCGTTGAAGATCAGATACAGCACCTCGAGCACCGCGCGCAGGCGTTCGGGCAGTTCTCCGGCCGACGGCGCCTCGACCGGGACCCGAGCCTCCGCGAGCGTGCGCTTGGCGCGCGAGATGCGCTGACCGATGGTCGCCGAAGGGCACAGGAACGCCCGCGCGATCTCCTCGGTGGTCAGGCCGCCGAACAACCGCAGCGTCAGCGCGACCCGCGACTCGGGCGAGAGCACCGGATGGCAGGTGGTGAACACCATCGTCAGCAGGTCGTCCGGAATGGGAGTGAGCGCCTCGGCGGTGACGTCCGGTAGTTGCCCGTCGCGCCCGGCGAGCAGGAGCGGCGCCTTCTTGCGCGCCGTCTCCTCCCGCCGGGCACGGTCGATCGCCTTGTGCCACGCGGTGCTCATCAACCACGCGCCGGGCCTGGCCGGAACGCCCTCGGCGGGCCACTGCTCCAGGGCGGCGACGAATGCCTCGGAGACCAGGTCCTCGGCGATGTCGAGGTCGCCGATGCGGCGGGCGAGCGTGGCGATCAGCTGAGGTGCCTCGATCCGCCACAGCGCCTCGACCGATTCGCGCAGTTCCATCGGCCCGCCGGGTTCATTCCGAGGGCCGGTGCTGCAGCTGCTCGCTGCGGGCCAGGGTCTCGGCGTCGACGGTTTCGGCGAAGTCGTCCATATCGAAGAGCGGGCGAATCTCCAGAACCTGGGAATCACCGTACGACGGATCGAACGGGCAGCGCTTCGCCCATTCGACGGCCTCCGCCAGCGAGCTGACCTCCCAAATCCAATATCCCGCAATGACTTCCTTGGACTCGGTGAACGGACCGTCCACCACCGAGGTCCCGGAAGTCGAGAAGCTGACCTTCGCTCCGGTGCTGCTCGGCTGGAGGCCTTCGCCGCCGAGCATGATGCCCGCCTTCACCAGCTTCTCGTTGAACTCCCGCATCTTCTCGAACATCTCCTGGGTCGGCTGCCCCTTGCCTTCATCGGCGGCATCGCCCTTGGTCATCACCATCACGCGCATGACGAAACCTCTTCTCCTCAGTTGGTGCCCGCGACGCGGCGCAGCAGGTCGGCGATGAATCCGGAATCGACAGCGTCGCCTTCGCGGAAGTCGACGGCCTTGCGCTCACCGGACCCCAGCGACCGAAGCACCCCCGGCACCGGCTCGATCTCCTGTGCGCCGAAAACCATGAACGAGACCTTAGCCGCGGCCACATGCAACACGGCGACGTTCGTCCCGTCGACCGTGAAATGTGGCTTCCCGTACTGGAATACCTCCGCGACGCCCGGCAGAGTGCTGTGCACGGTCCGGCGCAGGTTCGCGCAGATTCCGCTCTGCCAGGCTTTCTTGCCGTCGATATAGGCGGTGACGTCGGGGTTCATCTCGTTCTTCCCTCTGTGGCTGAGCCGGCCGGTCCGGCTCTCGACAAGTCCTTCGCGCGCCCCTCGGGGATTTCGACATGGAAGGAAAACTTTCTTTCGGACCGGCACGAGTCCTTGGTCACGGCGGCACCGACGTTCGGCCCTACCGGCGCGACGGGTGCGGTGCATACGGTCGAGACACGAGCGGCGCCGGGAGTCGCATCCGCGGCGATCACGGCGCCGGGTCCCCAGCGAAGGCACGCCGATGACGGACACGCGCGAATCTCACCTCAGCCAGTCCGACCTGTTCTCGTGGAGCATGGAGCGCGACGCGATCCTGCGCTCGACGATCGTCTCGGTCGTGATGCTCGACGCCGAGCCCGACTGGGAACGACTGGTGCAGGCCGTCGATCGCGGCACCCGGGTGGCGCCCCGCTTCCGGGATCGGCTGGTCGCCCTGCCGGCCGGTCTCGCGCCGCCGCGCTGGGAGGCCGATCCCGGCTTCGACCTGTCCTGGCATATGCGCCGGGTCGCACTGCCGGCCGCGCTCGACCGGACGGCGGTGTTCGAATTCGCCCGTGTAGAGGCCATGACGGCCTTCGATCCGGTCCGCCCGCTGTGGCAGGTGACCGTGCTCGGCGATGTGGCCGGCGGCGGCAGCGCGCTGGTGCTCAAGGTGCACCACTGCCTGACCGACGGCTTGGGCGGCATCCAATTGGCCAACGAGATCGTCGATTTCACCCGCTCCGGCGGCGAACCTCGGCCGGATCCCGAGCCCGCCCCGGAAAGCCGCGGTGGACTGGCCGACATCGTCGGATGGAACTGGGCGGTGGGATCGGAGTTGCTGCGCGGCGGCCTCGCGCATGTGCTGCCGCTGGCCCGCCACGCCCTCACCCACCCGGTGGGTACCGTGCGCGACGGGGTGGGGCTGGCCGTCTCGATCGGCAAACTGGCGCGACCGGTGGTCGGCACCCTCTCCCCCGTGATGACGGAACGTGGTCTGGCGCGCCATCTTTCGACCGTCGATGTGCCGCTCGAACCGCTGCGCCGCGCCGCCCACACTGTCGGTTGCACCCTCAACGACGCCTTCCTGGCCGGGGTGGTCATCGGGCTGCACCGCTATCACGAAGTGCACGAAACGGAGGTCGAGCGGCTGCGGGTCACGATGCCGGTCAGCGTGCGCAAGGACACCGACCCGATCGGCGGAAACCGCATCACCCTGGTCAGATTCGCGCTACCGGCCGGCATCACCGACCCGGCGGCACTGATGCCCGTACTCGACGCGATGGTCCTCGGCTGGCGACACGAACCGGCGATTCCCTATTCCGCCGCGGTCGCCGCCACCCTCAACCGGCTGCCGGTCGCCATCGTCACCGCGATGCTCGAGCACGTGGACTTCGTCGCCTCGGACGTCCCCGGCTCCCCCGTACCCATCTACATCGCCGGCGCCGCCGTCGAGCGGATGTACGCCTTCGGCCCCACCATCGGCACGGCGTTCAACGTCACCCTCATCTCACACACCGACACCGGCTGTGTGGGCATCAACGCCGACACCGCCGCCGTGCCGGACGTGGAAATCTTCACCGATTGCCTCGCCGAAGGTTTCCACGCCGTCCTCGAACTGGCTGAAACTAGTTGAGTCCCGCGTACGAGTGCAACCCGCTCACCACGATGTTGATGATGAAAAGGTTGAACAGCATCGCGACGAATCCGGCCACGTTGATCCAGGCGGCCTTGGTTTCGCGCCAGCCGGAGGTCGCGCGGGCGTGCAGGTAGGCGGCGTAGATGACCCAGGCGATGAAGGAGACGGTTTCCTTCGGGTCCCAGCCCCAGAAGCGGCCCCACGCGCTTTCGGCCCAGATCGCGCCGAGGATGATGCCGGTGCCGAAGAGCGGGAAGGCCACGACCGTCGTGCGGTAGGCGAGGCGGTCGAGGGTGCGGGCGTCGGGCAGGCGGCGAGCGAGGGCGCCGAGCGGGTTGCTCGATTCCTGACCCTCCGGCTGGTTCATGCGCAGCAGGAACAGCAGGCTCGCCACACCGGAGAGCATGAAGATGCCGCTGCCGATGCTGACGATGGTGACGTGGATCGGCAGCCAGTACGACTTCAGCGCCGGAACCACGGGCGCGGCGTCGGCGTAGAGCACCTGGCCGGCCAGGAACATCAGGATCAGCACCGGGACCAGCAGGAAGACCCACATCGCGCGGTACCGGCGGTCGTGGATGAACACCAGGCCGGTGACCATCGCGGCCGCCGTCGCCATGGTGATGAACTCGTACATGTTGCCGAGCGGGAAGCGGTGGGTCGCGAAGCCACGCAACACGATCGAGGCCAGATGCAGGCCGATCGCGACGAAGAGGACGGCGAACGCCATATTGCCCAGCTGCTCCGCCAGCGAACGCTTCGGCGCGGGCTCCAGCTTGCCGGGGCCGATCGGCCGGTCCGCGCTCACACCACCGGAGGCTCCGACGCCGACCAGTTCGCGCTCACGCTCCTGGGCGCTGGTCACCTTCTTCTTCGCCGAGGCGTACTGCACGATCAGCATCGCCAGCACCAGCAGGTAGACGACGAACGCCGTCTTGAAGGCGAGATTGCTGTAACCGGCGAGTGTCTCGTCGATCGGCATGTTCACTCTCCCGTGCTCTCGGTCCGGGCGACCGGGCGCTGATCCGCGGGGCGGCCGGTATCGGTGCGGTCGGAGCCGAGCAGCCGCGTCAGCAAGCGGTCGAACTCGCCGCCCCAGCCCGCCTGGTCGGTGCGGGCCAGCCCACCCATTTCTACTACAGTACGTCGTTCACCGGAACGATCGTCGTCCGGGCCTTCCGGATAGGCGCGCAACCAGATCCGCCGCCGCTTCACCACCAGCGAGACCAGTAGTCCGGCCATCATGGTCAACGCACACACCAGGACCCAGCTCTGTGCCGGATCGTGGGACACCTGCAGATTCGCGTACTGCTGCGCGCCGTCGAAAGTGACCTTGGTGCCGTCGGCCAACGTCGCCGATTCACCGGGCCGCAGATTGACCCGCTGCTGCTTGGTCAGCCGGCCCTGTTTGATCATCTCCGGATCGAGCGAGAACAGCGACTGCGCGCGCCCGGTGTCGAGTCCGGTCTCGCCGCGATAGATGTCGATCGCCACCGCCGGATCGGTCAGGCCCGGATACGAGGAGGTCAGCAGGCTGCCGTGCATCAGCGCGGTGGGCGCGAACAGGCCCTCGATCGCGATCTGGTTCTTGCGGCGCTCGTCCTCGCTGCCGTACATGCCACCCGGCGGGTCGAACCGCATCACACCGCTGGACAGGAAGGTGGCGCCGTCGTCGGGCCGCCACTGGATGGTCTCGGTGCGCTTCTGCCCGTTCGGATAGGTGACGGTGAAGGTCGGCGCATACCCGTGTCCCTGCAGGTAGACGCGGTCGCCGGCGACGCGCAGCGGATGGTTGACCTGGATGGTGGTGTCCCGCCAGGTGTCGGTCGCCAGATCATCGCCGGTCTGATACGAGATATTCGCGGTGAACATCTCGGCCTGGCCGTTGGGCAGGTAGTCGGCCTTGAAATCCTTGACCCGCACGCACACCGGGGTCAGTCCGGTGCCGTCGTTGACCCGCCCGGCCTTGAAGGAATCGAAGACCGCCGGCGAGGTGGTGCAGAACCCGGGACCGCCGTCGGCGACGACGATCACGTTGCCCTCGTAGCCGAACAGCTTGCCCGCCGCGATCGCGACCAGCAGGCCGACCAGGGCCAGGTGGAAGACCAGATTGCCGAGCTCGCGCAGATATCCCTTCTCCGCGGACAGCGTCATCTCACCGGGACGGCCGTTGCGCACGTCGGATTCGTCGCGCACCACCGTGCGCCAGCCGCGCAGCCCGCGCCGCGCCTGCTCGATCGCCTCGGCGGGGGTGTCGTCGGTGGTGGTCGCGGCGTGATGCGGCAGCCGGGACAGGTTGCGCGGCACCATGACCGGCGGTGTGCGCAGCGCCTTGTAGTGGTCGAAGACGCGCGGCACGATGCAGCCGACCAGCGAGACGAACAGCAGAGCGTAGATCGCGGTGAACCAGAAGCTGGAGAACACGTCGAACAGCTGCAGCCGGTCCATCCACGGGCCGAGGGTGCCGCGATCGGCGATGTACTTGTCGACCTTCTGCGGGTTGAGACTGCGCTGCGGCAGCAACGCCCCCGGAATCGCCGCCAGCGCCAGCAGGAACAGCAGCATGAGCGCGGTGCGCATACTGGTCAATCCGCGCCAGGCGTTGCGCAGCAGCGCGAACGCGCGGCGCGGCAGCGACTGGCGCGGCGGTTTCGCGGCGGTGGACGGGGGCGTCATCGTGGCAGTCATGGGGCTCAGATCGGCAGGGTTACCTGGGAGACGAATACGTTGCGGATCCATCCGACGAACTGATCCCACATCCCGGTGACCAATGCGATGCCGACCACGACGAGCAGTACGCCGCCGATGATCTGGATGGTGCGCGAATTGCGCCGGAGCCAGCCGACTCCGCGTAGCGCGGTGGCCGACCCGAACGCGAGAATCACGAACGGCAGCCCGAGACCGAGGCAGTACGCCACGATCAGCGCGACACCGCGAGCGGCCGTCGCCCCCTCGGTGCCGGCGGATACCGCCATCACGCCGGACAGCGTCGGACCCAGGCACGGCGTCCAGCCGAGGGCGAACACCGCGCCCAGCAGCGGTGCGCCGACGATTCCGGTGAGCCGGCGCGGATGCATTCTGGTGTCGCGCTGCAACATCGGCACCAGGCCGAGGAACACCAGCCCCATCACGATCGTCACCACGCCGCCGATGCGTTGCAGCAGTTCACGATTGACGTTCAGGGTCTGGATGACCCCGAAGACCGTGGCCGAGGCCAGCACGAACACCACGGTGAAACCCGCGACGAAGAGTCCGGCCGCACCCGCCACGCGCATCCGCCCGGTGCGCAGCGCGACGGCCGCGTTCTTGCCCTGGGCCTCGCCGACGGTGACCGGCGGCGCTTCGGCACCCACGAGCCCGGCCAGATACGACAGATATCCCGGCACCAGCGGCACCACGCACGGCGAGGCGAACGAGACCAGTCCGGCGAGCAGGCAGGCGCCCAACGCCAGCAGCAGCGGCCCGGTGGCCGCGGTCTGCTGGAACGATTCGCCCACCGAAGCCAACGCGCTCACTGCCGGCCCTCCTGCGCGACCTGATTCACCACCGGCAACAGATCCTCGGCCAGCAACGACCGCAGGAAGACCGCGGCGACGCGATGCTGCCGATCCAGCACCAGCGTGGTGGGGATGACGCTGGTGGGGAATTTGCCGCCGAGCGCCAGCAGGCTGCGCATCTCGGGGTCGTAGATGGAGGGATAGCCGACGTGGTTGTCGGTCACGAAGTCGCGTGCCTTGTCCTGCTGCGGATCACGCACATTGATCCCCAGGAAGGCGACGCCCTTGTCCTTGGACTGTTCGTAGACCTGTTCCAACGCGGGCGCTTCGGCGCGACACGGCCCGCACCACTGCCCCCAGAGGTTCAGCACGACGACCTGATTCGGGAAGTCGTCGACCGAGACGGTCTTGCCGGTCAGCAGATTCGGTCCCGAGAGGTGGCCGATCGTGCCGCGCGCGGCCGGTGGGTCGTACCGGATGTCGGTCTTGCCACCGGGTGAGACGAAATCGAAGGTGCCGCCCTGGGCGACCGCGTCGTTACCCGACGAACAACCGGCCAGCGCGGCGACGACCGCCACGCAGGCCAGCAGCATCGGCAGCAGACGCCGGACCGCCCCGCTCACGCCCCGGTCACCCTGGGATCCGAGCCGCCGGAAGGCTCGGAGTAGACGATGTCGATCAACGTATCGCCTTGGTACACAAGCGAAGTCAGCGAAGCCAGCGAGCACTGCCGCTGCCGCGGATCGTGCCACAGCCGCTTGCCCTCCAGGAAGCGACGCAGCGTCCACACCGGCAGTTGATGCGAGACCACCACGGCCTCGTGCCCGGCCGCCTCCACCCGCGCCTTGTTCACGGCGGCGAGCATGCGATGCGCGATCTGCAGATACGGCTCCCCCCACGACGGGGTGAACGGATCGCGCAACTTCCACCAGTGCCGCGGCTTGCGCAGCGCGCCGTCGCCGACCGACACCCGCAGGCCCTCGAAGGTATTGCCGGCCTCGATGAGGTTGTCGTCGGTGCGCACGATCAGCCCGTGCTGTCCGGCGATCGGCGCGGCGGTCTCCTGGGCACGCTGCAGCGGCGAGGCGACGACCAGGGCGATGTCGTGGTCAGCGAGGGTGCGAGCGACCGTCGCCGCCTGCGAACGACCGGTCACCGAGAGACTGAAGCCGGGCAGGCGGCCGTAGAGGATGCCCTTGGGGTTGTGCACCTCGCCGTGGCGCATCACGTGCACGATCGTCTCGGTATCCGAGGCGACGTCACCGGGGAGCGAGGGAACCTTGCCGGCATCGGCTCCCGATCCGGGGACGGGCGCCTGCGGCGATTCGGTCTCCCCGTTCGCCGCGGCCGCACCGGACGACACCGGTTCTTCGTGCGAGGGGGATTCTGTTGCGGCAGTGACGGATTCGAGCTGATCTGAGTCGCTCACGCGCGGGATCCTTCGGGTGTGGCGGCCGCGGCTGCCGCGGCGGCGGCGGGCAGAGCGGCAGCGATACGGTCGAATGCGTCCTCGTCGAGGGCGGCCGAGACGAACCAGGCCTCGAACGGGCTCGGCGGCGCATAGACGCCACGTTCCAGCAGCGCGTGGAAGAAGGCCGGGAAACGCCAGGTGGCGGTGGCCTTGGCGGTGGCGTAGTCGGTAACCGGACCCTCGGCGAAGAACACGCTCACCATATTGCCCGCGAATTGCACGGTGTGCGGGACCCCCGCGGTGGTCAGAGCCTCGGTGATCAGGGATCCGAGTCGTTCGGCGTTGCGATCGAGGGCGGCGTAGACATCCGCGTCGGCGGCGCGCAGCGTGGCCAGCCCGGCCGCCACCGCCACCGGATTACCCGAGAGCGTGCCCGCCTGATAGACCGGCCCGATCGGCGCGAGGTGATCCATGACCTCGGCGCGACCACCGAAGGCCGCGGCCGGCAGTCCGCCGCTCATCACCTTGCCGAAGGTGTACAGGTCGCCCGCCACCGGATCGCGGCCATACCAGCCCGCGGCGCTCACGCGGAAGCCGGTCATCACCTCGTCCATGATCAGCAGGGCGCCGTGTTCGCTGGTCAGCTCGCGCAGGCCGGCGTTGAAACCGGGCAGCGGCGGGACCGCGCCCATATTGCCCGCGGCCGCCTCGGTGATCACGGCGGCGATCTGCCCCGGATATTCGGCGAAGGCCGTGGCGACGGCTTCGAGGTCGTTGTAGGGCAGCACGAGAGTGTCGGAGGCCTGCGCCCCGGTCACCCCCGGCGAGGTGGGCAGGCCCAAGGTGGCGACGCCGGAGCCGGCATCGGCCAGCAGCGCGTCGACATGCCCGTGATAGCAGCCCGCGAACTTGACGATCTTGCTGCGCCCGGTGAATCCACGCGCCAGCCGGACCGCGCTCATGGTGGCCTCGGTGCCGGAGTTCACCAGCCGCACCCGCTGCACCGGATCGACCCGCGCGGCGATCGCCTCGGCCAGCTCGATCTCGGCCTCGGTCGGCGCGCCGAAGGACAGCCCGCCGGTGGCGGCCCGCTGCACCGCGTCCACGACGGCCGGATGCGCATGTCCGAGGATCATCGGTCCCCAGGAACACACCAGGTCCACATAGTCGTTGCCGTCGGCGTCGGTGAGCGTGTACCCGCGCGCCGAAGCGATGAATCGCGGGGTGCCGCCGACCGAATTGAAGGCCCGCACAGGCGAGTTCACACCGCCGGGAATGATCGCGGCGGCGCGTTCGAAGAGGCGGGCGGAGACCGGCACGTTCACCTGGGTCGCGCGCGGAGAAGAACTCACGACCACCAGTGTCGCAGCCCCCGCCGGAGCGGTCGACGACAGGGTGTAGTGGGGTGAGCCACCCCACAGGACGGGTCGGCGCATTGTACTCTCACTCGCCCGACCAGCGGTTTGCCGAGAATTTCCTCACATTCGGCCGTCGGCGCCCGCAGCGCAACACGCGGCGTAAATTTCCTGCCATAAGGGTTGTGCCCAGGTTGCCCATGCGTAACCTCGTACCCATCATCACGCTCACCGCCGGGAGGGTCCATGCGAAAAGCACTATTCGGGTTAGCCCTGTTGACAACCCTCGCCGGCTCCGTCGCGGCAGCGACCCAGGCCGCCGCCGCGGCGCCCGTCGTCCAGCCCGATCAGCAGCGCGCCGGAGTGATCCTCACCCACGACGAGACCGCCGCGCTGGGCGACGGGCCGATTCCGGCACTGGTCACGATGGTCGTTCCGGAGAGCCGGATCGGTGCGGGCCTGAAGCCGGACACCCAGCTCTATCACGATCAGAACGGCAATGTGCACGCCTCACTGCGGCAGGTGATCGAGGAGGCGGCGAGCCACCCGGACGGCAGCGTCGTGGTGATGGCGAACGTACCCGGATCGCACGGCACGCGCCTGCTCGACGTCTTCCAGCAGTGGCACTGACCGAAGGTCGCTCAGGGCACCGGAACGCCCAGGCACAGCAGGGCATAGCCGGTGGACAGCAGGCAATTCAGCGGCGTGGGAAGCAGATCCAGCAGTGAGGAAACCTGCTCGGCGCGCGGCGACACCGCAGTAGCGGCCACCGAATCGGCGACAGCCGCGGCGGCTCGGTTCTGCGCACCGGATACCCGCGGGCCGGCCGGCTCCACAGTGACCGCCGAAGTTCCCGCGCCCGACGGACTTTCAGGCGAGGCCGCGGCCACGGCCACCGGGGCCATACCGATCGCCACGGCCGCGAGAATCGTGAACGAGGATTTCCGCACCGCTCGGGTGCGCGTCATGGTGCTCATTTTCCTGCAATACCCACAACACTCGATCCGCTATCGGGCGACGCGCCGCGAAAACGGATACGGCTGTGGGAAACAGGCGTTTCAGCGCGGGCGCACCGCGCACCGCACCACCAGATCGATGGCCGCGAGACCGGCGGCCGCGACCAGCACCGTGGCCAGCGCCAGCCACGGACCGGCGTAGTGAGTGGATTCGAAGGCCGGCTGATCGCCCACCGCCGCGAACCAGGTCCGGTGCACACCGTGCCGCCAGATGGGCACGGCGGCCACCGCACAGGCCACGACCAACACCAGATCGAGCAGGATCCACAGTCGGCGCATCACGCGACATCCTCCCTACCCTCGGAACCGATCTTGCCCTCGGAAGCCACGGCGCCCTCGCTGTCCGCATCGAACGCCACCACCGAATTCTCCGCATCATCGGCGCTCGCGGCGAGCACGGCGGACTCCTTCGCCGGAGAATCCGCCGCCGCGGACTTCTTCGCCGCCGGAGCCGATTCCTGCGCGAGCCGGTCGAGTGCGGCGCTCAACTCGGCGCGCAACTGCTGATGATCGCGCGCCCAGGCCTGCACCATGGCGCCGTCGCGCAATTTCAGGCCGATGCCGCGGCGGCGGCGCGGCACTCCGGTCAGCTCGCCCAGTGCGCGGGCCGCCTCCCAGGGTTCGTCGTCCCACGATTCCTCGTCCAGTTCGGGAAAGACGCGCGCGATCGACTCCAGCGGCAGCGTTTCGGTGCCCTCGCGCAGCACCGAGTCGGTGAGTTCGACGCTGACGTGGCGTTTTCCCGCCACGACCTGCAGCGTCACGAATCCGGCGAGCAGAATCGCGCAGAAGGCGAGACCGAACCAGTGCACCGGACCGCGCCGCAGCGCGAGTTCCAGGATCAGCACCAGCAGGCAGAGCAGCGGACCGTAGGCGACCGTTCGCCAGCGGGCGCCGGGCTCGCTGAACAGCACGGAATCCGGCCGCACCGCGGCGGTGGGTTGGGCGTCGCTCACGCAAGACCTCCGAATACGACGCGCGTGCCGGACCTAGCGGGTGGCGGCGGAGTCAGCCGACCTTCCCCGGGAGCAGCAGGCCGGCGAGGGTGAGCAGTGCCAGAAGCAACAGCAGTCCCATCACCAGAACATCGCGTCGAATGCTTTGCCGCTGCTGAATCACCACGCGCATCGATGTCTCCGATCCACCGAAGCCATCCGTGCTGCGCTCTCATCGCGGTGATCGATCGATGCGACCACCGACCGAAAAACCACATCCGAAGAACAACGCACAACCAACGACTTTCAGTTCCCGAGCTATCTGTGACAACCCTCACCATACATCCCGGTCGGCACGCGACAAATTCGGCCTCGCGTCTCAGTGGCCGTTCGCTCGGAAGAAAGCTTCGGATTCCTTTCTGCGGCAGAGGAATACGGCTCCGCAGGCCAGGACCGCCTGCAATATCGCCGCGGCCCCGATCAGCACCGCCGGGCCGCCCGCGACCGCGCCGAGGCCGAACATCGACCCGACGGCGCCGAGCACCAGCACCACGGTCGCCACATCGGCAACCGTGCGCGCCCACAGTCGCCCGCGACCGAGCTCGTGCACCACGGCCACCGCGCCGATCCCGACGGCCAGGCCGTAGGTGAGCACCAGCACCTCGAGAATCGAGACCACGAGCTCCATCTGCGCCACGCTGAAGTCGGGTCGCTCGCCGTGCAGCTGGTCGTAGAAGTCCTGGGCTACCTGGCGGCGATTACCGAGACGGTCGACCGCGCCGAGGATCAGCCGCAGCACACCGAGCGCGACCACGGCCCACCAGAGCTGGCAGGCGGTGCGCACATCTTCGGGTCTGGTTCGGATGCCGGGCTCGGCCGGCATTGTCGCCGGGTTCACGACAGCCAGTGCGCGGCCTCGGTGGCCCAGTAGGTCAGCACGATATCCGCGCCCGCCCGGCGGATGCCGAGAAGCGATTCGAGGATGGCGCCGCGGCGGTCGATCCAGCCGCGTTCGGCGGCGGCCGTGATCATCGCGTACTCACCGGAGATCTGATACGCCGCGACCGGAACCGGCGAATGATCGGCGACGTCACGCAGGATGTCGAGGTACGACATGGCCGGTTTGACCATCACGATGTCGGCGCCCTCGGCCAGGTCCAGCTCGAGTTCGCGCAGCGATTCACGCCGATTCGCGGCATCCTGCTGATAGGTGCGGCGATCGCCCTGCAGCGACGATCCGACGGCCTCCCGGAAGGGGCCGTAGAACGCCGAGGCGTATTTGGCCGCGTAGGCGAGGATTCCGGCATCGATGTGGCCGGCGGCATCCAGACCCGCGCGGATCGCGCCGACCTGGCCGTCCATCATGCCGCTGGTGCCCAGCAGTTCGGCGCCGGCCTCGGCCTGGGCCAGCGCCATCTCGACGTAGCGGTCCAGGGTCGCGTCGTTGTCGACGGAGCCGTCGCCGGCCAGCACCCCGCAGTGCCCGTGATCGGTGAATTCGTCCAGACAGGTATCGGCCATCACGACGGTGTCGCCGCCGACCTCCTCGGTCAGCGCGCGCAGGCCACGGTTGAGAATGCCGTCCGGGGCACTGGCCTGGCTGCCCACCGCGTCCTTGTCCTCCGGACGCGGCACACCGAACAGCATGAGCCCGCCGACGCCCGCGCCGACCGCCTCCGCCGCGGCCTTGCGCAGCGAATCCATCGAATGCTGGTACACGCCGGGCATCGAACTGATCTCGCGCGGTTCGGCCAGTCCGTCGGCGACGAACATGGGCAGTACCAATTGCCTTGGTTCCAAGGTGGTTTCGGCGACGAGGCGACGCATCGCGGGGGTACGACGCAACCGCCGCGGGCGGTCCATTCCGGTCATAACCGCACGATACGCCGCGCGCAAGCCCGGCTCCCAGGCACCTCCCGGCCGGTTGGCGCGGATCACAGCCGGCAAATTCCGGGCGACGCGCGGGCGACCCGGCCGCGCGCCGAAACCCGTTGCGGGGCCCGATTTTTGTCGGCGCCCTCCGGTAGAATCGAAGATGTGTTCGAGGGGATTCGTCAGCAGTCGAACCGGCCTCGGTAGTGCGCTACTGCCCACGGCGCACGACCGATCGATCGGCGGTGGGACGGACTGCCCATATCCGTCCCGCCTTCGATTCCGCCCACCGACGGCCCGGCGAATCTCCATCCGAGGGGAGGATTCTCATGCCCACCGCACCGACGATCATCGATCCCTACGCGCCGCTGCTGAAACAGCCCCTACCGGCCGGACGGCCGCGCTCCTGGTACGTCATGCACAACCGCAGGCTGAAGGCCATGCGACTGGCCATCGCCCTGCTCGACTCCGGCGTCTACCGCGCCAACCTCGCCGACAATCAGACCATCCGGCACACCGCCGAGGTGGTCGGCATCCGCCCGCCCTCGAACAAGACCTGCAGCCTCGTCCGCGACCTCATGCGCGTACGCCGAGTATGAGGGGCTCCTAGCGGCCCTGCCCATCGAGCCGCTAGCGGCTGCGGCGGCTCTTCTTGCGCGGCGGGGGCAGCAGGCCCTCGGCGCGCAAGTGGGCGGCGTGTTCGGCCAGGGCGTCGACCAGCGGGCCGACCTGAGCGATCTCGGGTTGCACATCCACGCGCAGGCCGAATTCGATGGCCGTTTCGGCGGTTTTGGGGCCGATACAGGCAACGATGGTGCGCGCGTGCGGCTTTCCGGCGATACCGACCAGATTCCGGACCGTGGACGAGGAGGTGAACAGCACGGCGTCGAAACCGCCGGTCTTGATCATCTCCCGCGTTTCGGCCGGCGGCGGCGAGGCCCGCACGGTGCGGTACGCGGTGACATCGTCGATCTCCCAGCCGCGGTCGCGCAGACCCTCCGCCAGCGTTTCGGTGGCGATATCGGCGCGCGGCAGCAGTACGCGGTTGACCGGGTCGAAAACATCGTCGTAGGGCGGGAAGTCGGCCAGCAGGCCTTCCGAGGACTGCTCACCACTGGGCACCAGTTCGGGATTGATGCCGAACGAGCGCACCTTGTCCGCGGTCGCCTCTCCGACGCAGGCGATCTTCACACCGGAGAAAGCCCGTGCGTCCAAACCGAATTCGCCGAACTTCTCCCACACCGCGCGCACGGCGTTGGTGGAGGTGAACACCACCCACTGGTAGCGACCGTCGACCAGGCCCTTCACCGCGCGCTCCATCTGCGCGGGGCTGCGCGGCGGCTCGACGGCGATGGTCGGAACTTCCATCGGGATGGCGCCGTGCATGACGAGCTTCTCGCTCATCTCACCGGCCTGCTCCTTGGTGCGCGGCACCAGCACGGTCCAGCCGTACAGCGCCCGCGACTCCCACCACGACATCTTGGAGCGCTTCTCGACCTCCTTGCCGACCGTGACCACGAGCGGCCCGACCAGCTCCGAGGCGGCGGAGTTCAGGGTGGCCAGCGTCGCCTCGATGGTGCGCTGCTGCCGGGTGGTGCCGCGCACGGTCACCGCGACCGGGGTCTGCGGGGCGAGGCCGTGCTCGACCAGCGCGCTCGCGGTCTCGGCCAGGTGGCCGGAGGTGGCGTGCAGCACCAGCGGGCCGGGGGCGGCGGCGACGGAGGCCCAGTCGACCTCGCCACGCACATCGACCTCGGTGTGCGAGGAGCCGAGCGCGATACCGGCATAGGCCGGCACCGTGGTCGCCGACGGCAGCCCGGGCAGCACCTCGAAGTTCATATGCGACCGGGTCACGGCATTGACCTCGGAGATCACCGAATCGGTGGTCATCGGATCGCCGGAGACCAGCCGCACCACATCGTGTCCGGCGCGGGCCTCGTGCACCAGCGTCTTCGCGACCTCGGCCGGCTCGCCCAGTGCGGGACGCACGTCGACGGCGGATTCCCCGTCGGGCCCCGGCTCGACGGCGGTGCCGATCATGGTCAGCACGCCCTTGTCGACATCGGGATCGGTGAACGCCAGGCGCGCTCGTCCCAGCACCTCGCGGGCGCGGACCGTGAGCAGCGCCGGGTCACCAGGACCCGACCCGACGAACAGGATCCGACCGGGATGCTTCTTGGTGGCTCGGCTCATGGCTTGTTCTCCATCGGGCTGGGATTGGTGAAGTCGGACGCGCCGGCGGATACCTCGCCGGCCAGCAGGTCGCGCGCCCCCAGCTCCAGGAGCTCACGCGCCAGATCGCGGCCCAGCTGCTCTGCGTTCGCGAGCGAGCCGACCGCCGAGGCCCGGATGACATCCGAGCCGTCGATCGCCGCCGCGCCGCCGCGCAGCGACAGTTCCTCCACCACGCGGCCCTCGTCGTCGAGCGATTCGACGACCTCGGCGAGCGCACCGACCGGCGCCGTGCAACCGGCTTCGAGTTCGGCGAGCAGCGCGCGTTCGGCGACGACCGTGGC
The DNA here is from genome assembly GCF_000308535.1 of Nocardia cerradoensis NBRC 101014. Classification (GTDB taxonomy): domain Bacteria; phylum Actinomycetota; class Actinomycetes; order Mycobacteriales; family Mycobacteriaceae; genus Nocardia; species Nocardia cerradoensis. The sequence continues at coordinate 45,041 of NZ_BAFW01000240.1, forward strand.
GCGACTGCCCGGATCGTCGAGGGTGGACAGGATGCTGACGAGATCGCTTTCCTCGCTGCGGCATTCGACCGCGAGCGCGCCCTGGGCCGGTGCCGGCAACATCTGCACGGGCTCCAGGGCCTCGGTGACCGAACCGAGCCGGTCCACACGGGACAGCCCGGCCCGCGCGACGACCACGGCGTCGAGTTCACCCTCGGCGACCTTGCGAAGTCTGGTGTCGATATTGCCGCGCAACGGCACGATCTCGAGACCGAGCCCGAGTGCGCGCAACTGGGCGGCACGCCGCGGCGCGGAGGTGCCGACCCGGGATCCGGCGGGTAGTTCGCCCAGCACCAGACCGTCCCGGGCGACCAGGACGTCACGCGGATCCTCGCGCGGCGGGATCGCGGCGATGGTGAAGCGCGGGTCGGGCGCGGTGGGCAGATCCTTATAGGAGTGCACCGCGATGTCGACCGTCCCGGCCGCCAGTTCCTCACGCAGCGCGGCGGTGAACACCCCGACACCGATCTTCTCGACCGGGTCCGACGACTGATCACCCGCGGTCTTCACGATCACCAATTCGGCGTGCTGCCCAGTGGCGATCAGCGCGTCGCGCACGGTGCCGGCCTGGGTCAGTGCCAGCACGCTGCCGCGGGTGCCGATCCGCCACGGGGCGTCGGTGGTGCCGCGTCGCGTCATGTTGTGCTCCTGCGTGTCGACCCCGGTGGCCGCGCCCCCGAATGCGGTGGCCGTATCAGCGCTCACTGCGGATGCCCCTGTTCGTCTCCGAGATGGCTCGTGGTGAAGTCGTCGGCCAGTTCGCCGCCGAGGGTGGCGATTTCCATCGGCGCCGCAACAGCTTGTGCCGCACCGGGTTTCAATTCGAACAATTCGCGCAGCGCCTCGGCGTAGCTGCCGCCGCCGGGCGCCGAGGCCAGCTGCTTGACCCGGACCGTGGGCGCGTGCAGCAGTTTGTCGACCACCCGGCGCACCGTGCGGGCCACCTCTTCACGCTGCGGATCGCCGAGATCGGGCAGTTTGGATTCCAGCCGCATCAGTTCGGCCTCGACCACCTCGGCCGCGCGCTGGCGCAGGGCCGCGACGGTCGGGGTGACTTCGGCCATCCGCTGGCCGGACAGATATTTGGCGAGTTCCTCGGCGACCAGGGCGCGCGCGGCGCTGGTGTCGTCGGCCGCCGCACCCGCTGCTGGGTCGCGCTGCAGCGTCTCCATGTCGATGACGGTGATATCGGGCAGGCCGGCCACCGCGGGATCCACATCGCGCGGCAGCCCCAGGTCGCAGATCACCATCTGATGTCCGGCGCGGGAGACGTTGAGGGCGCGGTGGGCGTCGGCCAGGCTCACCACCGAACCGACCGCGCCGGTGCTGGTGATCACGATGTCGGCATCGGCCATGGCGTTCACCAGGTTCGACAGCTCCATCGCGGTCGCCGGTGCGCCGTGCATGGTGGTCGCGGTGTGGGCCAGCCGCTGGGCACGCGCGAGCGTGCGGTTGACCACGATGATTCTGCCGATTCCGGCCCGCGCCAGATGTGCGACCGACAGCCCGCCCATCGCGCCCGCGCCGACCACGACCGCGGTGCGCCCGGCCAGATCACCGAGCACGTTCGCGGCGCGATCCAGCGCGACCGACACCACCGAGGCGCCCGCGCGGTCGATTCCGGTCTCCGAATGCACCCGCTTGCCGACCCGCAGCGCGTGCTGGGCCAATTCGTGCAGGGTGCGCCCGGCGGCCTGCTGGGCATCGGCGGCGGCGTAGGCCGAGCGGATCTGGCTGAGCACCTGCTGCTCGCCGACGACCATCGAATCCAGGCCGCTGGCCACGGCGAACAGATGTTCGGCCGCGGCCTCGCTGTAGCGCACGTAGGCGTGTTTGGTCAGTTCGGGCAGCGGCAGATCGGAATGCCGGGCCAGCAGATCACCGACCTCGGCGAGCCCACCATGGAAGGCGTCGACGACGGCGTAGATCTCGACGCGGTTGCAGGTGGAGACGATCATCGCCTCGGAGATGTGCTGGGAGGCCAGCATGCGATCGGTGAGCTTGGGCCGGTCCTCCTCGGTGACCGCGACCTTCTCCAGCACCGCCACGGGAGCGCTGCGATGCGAAATTCCGACGAGAAGCACACTCATGGTGCGACCACCGATCCCTTGCTGGTTGGCTCCGTTGCCGAATGCGAGGTTGTCTTGCGGGGTGCGGGCTGGTGGGCCGCGCGTCCGGCCATTCGCCGCCCGATCGGGGTGGATACCGCGTGCACGGTCTCCCCCGCGGCGACGCGCTCGGTCGCGGCCGGCTCGGCGGCCTCGAGTTCCGCGCTGCGAGCGCGCTCGAACGACAGCATCTGCAGTTCGACGGCGAGGTCGACGCGGCGGACCTCCACGGTGGCCGGAACCGCCAGGTTCACCGGCGAGAAGCTGAGGATGCACTGCACCCCGGCGGCGACGAGTTCGTCGCAGACGCTCTGGGCCGCGGCATCGGGAACGGTGACGACCGCGATCGTGGGGGCGAGTTCGGCGACCGCGGCCCGCAGCCGGGCGGTGTCGAGCACGCGCAGCCCGGCGACCGGGGCGCCGATCACCGCGGGATCGTTGTCGAAGATGCCGACCATGGTGAATCCGCGCCGCGAGAATCCGCCGTAACCGGCCAGCGCCCGGCCCAGATTTCCGGCGCCGACCAGGATCACGCGATGGCCGTCGGCCAGGCCGAGAACGTCTTCGATGCGGTTGCGCAACTTGGCCACGTCGTAGCCGACGCCGCGAACCCCGTTGGGGCCGAGGAAGGATAGATCCTTACGAAGCTTGGCCGAACCGACACCCGCCGCGACAGCCAGTTCTTCACTCGATACGATGAGCACACCCTCGTCGGCCAGGACGGCGAGCACTCGGAGGTAGGTGGCCAAACGGGTCACCGTCGCCTGCGGGATGTCCTTGTTGATGGATTTGCCGGAAACGCTGTTCAGAGCTCTGCCGGAGACGCCACCTGGCGTCTCATGCTGCTCTGTCACGTCGTTCGGCTCCTCGTCCGGCCGGGGGGTAGTGTCCGGGTTTTCGCTTGGTCCGCCGCCGATACCGGGCACAGGCATCGGTATCGGATCGGTATTGATACACGGGGTGCGGTTGCGTCCGCCGCCAGAAGCAGGCGGGTCGCGTGTCACCACCGTAACCGCTTGTGAAGCCCTGCACAAAGTCGGTGAATTCAGTCACTCTCCACTCGTCGGCTTCACGAATGCCTGCTCACATTCAACCGCCGTGGCACGAGCTTCGGGGCAGGCACGCCGGACCGGCGTTTTCGTCGCGCGAATCCGGCGATTCGCGGCTAATCGCAGCTCTGTCGGCACCGTGGCATTTAATGGCGATATGAGTACTGCCACGCATTCGGTGACTTTGCTGACCCGCGACGGCTGCGGTATGTGCACGGTCGCACTGACGCAACTGCGCGCCATCTGCGCGGACTTCGGGCTGGAGCCGGCGACCGTCGATGTGGACGCGGCGGCGGCCACCGACCCGTCGCTGCGAGCCGAGTTCGGCGACCGGCTGCCGGTGGTGCTGCTCGACGGCCGGGAACACAGTTACTTCGACGTCGACGAACCGCGATTGCGGGCCGATTTGAGTCGCTGAGCACACATCGCCGAGCAGCCATCGGGACAACGCTGTGCTCGGCTAATGTTGGAGTGTTCGCGCGAACAGGCGGAGGTACTGGTGCCGGAACGATCGAAAGATGCGAGGACGGGCTTCATCGCGGGCAGGTTCGGCGAATTCCCGGCGCGCTGGGGGCAGGGGCTGTCGGATCAGCTCACGCGGATCGCGCGCAGCCCGTTCGGACCCAGCGAGGAGGAGGTACGCGCCAACCTCGCCGGTGAGGCCAGCGCCGACGCGGCCCTCGCACTGCACGACGCGGAATTGGCCGAAACCTATGGGGCCGAATCCGATTCGGAATTACCGCCACATGCGCGCCCGCCCCGCGACCTGACCGCGGCGGCATTTTTCGACGTGGACAACACGATGGTGCAGGGCGCCTCGATCGTGCACTTCGCGCGCGGCCTGGCGGCGCGGAAATATTTCAAGACTTCCGACCTCGTCGATATGGCCTGGAAGCAGGTGAAATTCCGGGTCACGGGCAAGGAAAGCCAGGGCGATATGGCCAGCGGTAAGGAAAAGGCGCTGTCATTCATCGCCGGCCGCTCGACCGCCGAACTCGCGGCACTCGGCGAGGAAATCTACGACGAAATCATCGCCGACAAGATCTGGCCCGGCACCCGCGCACTGGCGCAAATGCATCTGGACGCCGGGCAGCAGGTGTGGCTGGTGACCGCGACGCCGGTGGAACTCGCACAGGTCATCGCGAAACGCCTCGGGCTGACCGGCGCGCTGGGCACGGTCGCCGAAAGCGTGGACGGCGTCTTCACCGGACGGCTGGTCGGCGATATTCTGCACGGCCTCGGCAAAGCGCATGCGGTGCGCACCCTGGCCATTCGCGAGGGTCTCAATCTCAAACGCTGCACGGCCTATTCCGACAGCCACAACGACGTGCCGATGCTCTCGCTGGCCGGGACCGCGGTGGCGATCAACCCGGATTCGGACCTGCGCGAGGTCGCCAAGAACCGCGGGTGGGAGATTCGCGATTTCCGGACCGGCCGCAAGGCCGCCAAGATCGGCGTGCCCACCGCATTGGCGCTGGGTGCGGCCGGTGGCGCGGCGGCCGCCGTGCTCACCCGCAGGCGCGAACAGCACGGCTGAGTCTCCCCGCCGGGGCGAGGAGACTCAGTTCGTCCGGCTCGTTCTCGATCAGCCGGTAAAGGGATTGCGCCGCTTGGTGAGCAGTTTGTACAGCGTCTGCTGGATGGTTTCGCGGACCTGATCGGTGACCTCGAACATCGTCATCGGGTCGTCGGCCGCCTCGGCCGCGTAATCCTCGGTCGCGATGGGCTTGCCGAATTCGATGGTCCACTTCGACGGCAACGGGATCGCACCCAGCGGTCCCAGATGCGGAAATGTCGGAGTCACCGGGAAATACGGCAATCCGAGCAGCCGCGCCAACGGCTTGATATCGGCGAGTTTCGGATAGATCTCCTCGGAACCGACGATCGAGCACGGAATGATCGGCACACCGGTTTTCACCGCCGCCGAAACGAATCCGCCGCGGCCGAAGCGCTGCAACTTGTAGCGCTCCGCATACGGCTTGCCGATGCCCTTGAAACCCTCGGGGAACACGCCCGCGACCTCGCCCGACCGCAGCAGCCGTTCGGCGTCGGCCGGGCAGGCCAGGGTGTGGCCGGCCTTGCGGGCCAGCCCGCCCACCACCGGCATCTCGAACACCAGATCCGCGGCCAGCAATCGCAGCGACCGATGGGCGGGATGCCGATCGTGCACCGCCAGCTGCAGCATCAGCGCGTCCAGTGCCACCACGCCGGCGTGATTGGAGACGACCAGCGCGCCACCGGAGGACGGAATGTTCTCGATACCGTTGACGTCCACCCGGAACCACAGATCCGACAGCGGTCGCAGTGACGGCAGGATGACCGATTGGAGCAGATGTTCGTCGCGACCGAACTCGTCGACCTGATAGTCCCCGGTGAGGCGGCGGCGGGCGAAATCGGCGGTATTGCGAATACCGTCGGCCACCGCACCCCGCACCAGATCACCCAGCGAGCGCGGCGGCGCCGATTCGGCCAGCCGCTCGGTCAGCGAGGTCACCGGCTGCAGGGCCGACTCCCCGGGCCAGCGCCGCGATGCCGGGCGCTGCCGGGCCTCGAAATCCGTCTCGTGCAGGTGAATGACTTTGGCCACGTCGTTCATCGATGTGCTCCCGTCCCGGCCCCGACGAGGCCGAGGAGTCTGTTTTCTGCAGCGTCGATCCAGCGCGGATCGATGACGGGCCGCAACGCTGCGCCCCCGATGAAGTCGTCGAACGCCTGCACCGTTGTCCAACGCGGTGCGAAGCCGAGTTCGGTACGCATTCTCGTGGTGTCCAATCCACAGCCGAAGTGGAAGTAATCGATCTGCTCGGTGGTGAACTCACGCATCACCGGGCCCATGAACGACCGGCCGACCGTATGGAAAACACTCATCGGCACCGGTAGTTCGACGCGACCCGCACGACGGATGGCCTGCGACAATGCCAGCGCCCCGTCACCGGCGACATTGAAGGTGCCGCCGGGAGCGGAATGCGCGGCATGCGCCAGCGCCGCGATCGCGTCCTCTTCGTGCAACAGCTGCATACGGGGGTCGCGGCCGAAGATCGTCGGCGTGATCGGGGAACGGAAATACTGCACGCCCCGGCCCGCCAGACGCGGCCCCACTATCGGTGCGAATCGAAGGATCGCCGCGGCGATATCCGGACGCCGGCGTGCCATTCCGCGGACGAATCCCTCGACCTCGATCATGTCGCGCGCGAACCAGCCCTTCGGCGGCGTGCGCGCACTCATCTCCTCGGTGAATTTCGCCGGATCCTTCGGACCGCAGCCGTAGACCGCCGAGGAGGAGCGGACCACGACACGGCGCACACTCGGCGCCTTCTGACAGACCGCCATCAGCTGCATGGCGCCGAAGACGTTGTAGTCCTTCATCGCCGCCCGGCCGCCACCGGCGGGCGGGCGGGACAGTACGGCCGGATGCACGACGGTGTCGACCTTGTTCCCGTCGATCACCTTGCGGATCAACGGATTTCGAATGTCGGCGCGAACGAACTCGGCGCGCCCCATCCGGCGCAGCAGATCGCGACTGGGCATCCGGGCGTCGACGGCGATGACGCGTTCGATCGCGGGATCGGCCGCCAGCCGTGTGATGACATTGCCGCCGAAGAAGCGGCTCGCGCCGGTGACGAGAACGACTTGTGGCGGCTGGTCGTCGCGGCCAGCCGTTCGCCCGTCCCGCATATCCGAACCCACGCCGAATCCCACCTGTGCACCCCTGCTTTGGCTAGTTCCGTTAACCAGAGTAGCGGCTGTTACGGAGGTGGCCGACAGTATTTACCAGGATCTAACGATGACTTCAGTCACCGGAAACAAATGCTGAAGCCCGCCACCTGAAACGGTGGCGGGCTTCCAGCTAATTTCCAGCGTGTAAGGCTTACTTGCCGAGTTTGCGACGCTGCACGCGCGTACGGCGAAGCAGCTTGCGGTGCTTCTTCTTCGACATCCGCTTACGGCGCTTCTTGATCACAGAACCCATAGGGTTGTTCCTCGCGTTCTCTCTCTACCCTCGGCACGCACGCCGGTTACGTACGCCCATCTTCCGGTTCGCTCGGCGGCCGCCTGGCAACCAGTGTTCAGCTCCCGACCTGACCCAGATCGGCAGCGGGTAACACAACGGTGGTTCATCGTACCGGGCCAACCCACGGCGAACGAAACGGGCACCGATGTGCCCGGTCGCCGACACCGCCGACCGGCGTTCACACGTCCCTACCCGGCGTCGAAGTACGACGTCTGCAGGTAGTCGTGTACCGCCTTGGCGTGTACCCGGAACGATCGACCGACTCTGACAGCGGGTAGTTCTCCCGAGTGAACCAGCCGATACACCGTCATCTTCGAAACCCGCATCAGATTCGCCACCTCGGCAACGGTGAGGAACTGTGTTCCTCCACCGCCGATGACAGGACCGGAACTCGCAGAGCTGTTTCCAGACATCATTGCGCCACTGACCTCCGGCACGTCCGCGCCGCCGGCTTCCCCACCGGCGGAACAGACACGCACGTGCTCCCTCGAGCTTAGCGTGACCAGTGGGATTGCTGCGACGGGTGGGAGAAATAGCAGTGTCACCAGCGGATGTCACGTCACACCCAGCGGCCACCGCGCGGTTACTCGCCGGTCGCCCCCTGTTCGACCGAGCGGCGCTTGGCCGCGTGCAGCGCCTCCCAGAACGCCGAGCGCACGCCGCCGCGCTCGAGCTCGCGCACGGCCGCCGCGGTCGTCCCCGCCGGCGAGGTCACCGCGGCACGCAACTCCGCGGCATCCTGTCCGGATTCCTCCAGCAGCGCCGCCGAGCCGAGCATGGTCTGCACGACCAGTTCGGTGGCCACGTCCCGGGTCAGGCCGAGGCCGACACCGGCCTCCACCATGGCCTCGACCACCAGGAAGAAGTACGCGGGCCCGGATCCGGACACCGCGGTCACCGCGTCCATCTGACTCTCGGCGACGGTGACGACCCTGCCGACCGCGCCCAGCAGTTCCGAAACCGTATCCAGCTCGCCGGATTTGGCATGACGACCGGCCGCGATCGCGCTCATGCCCTGGCCGACCAGCATCGGGGTGTTCGGCATGACCCGCACCACCGGGAATCCGGCGGGCAACTTCGACTCCACCCGGGCGGTGGTCACGCCGGCAGCCAGCGACACCAGGATCTGATCGCGGTCGTTGTCGAGTTCGAGTTTGCCGAGTTCGGTCAGCACGGCGTCGACATCGTGCGGCTTCACCGCGACCACCAGCACATCCGCGCCCGCCGCGGCCTCGGCCAGACTGTCGGTGACCCGGATGCCGAACCGCTCGCTCAACACCTGCGCGCGGGCCGTCACCGTCTCGACCACGACCAGATCCTTACCCGGTCGCCCGGCCTCGAGCAGCCCGGCAATCAACGCCTCGCCGATCCGTCCGCCACCGATCACCGCAATTCTCGTCATGAGGCCCAAGGCTATCCGTGCGCGGCGAGCGGCGCGGGGCAGGGGCGATCAGGGGGCGGCGTGGCAGCGAATCAGCGCGGCAGGGGAATCAGCGCGAGCTGGCGGGACTGCGCCACCACCGCGCCCGTGCTGTCGAGCACGATCTGATCCTCGTCGAACATGCGCTCACCGATCTCGTGGGCGGTCGCGATCACCCGCAGCCAGCCCGGGGCGGGACGCCGCCGCAGGTAGGTGGTGAGCTGCACGGTCGGAGCCCAGCCGAACCGGCCCATATTCATCGGCACCGGCGGGCTCATATCGCCCGCCATCATGGCGAAGTAGGCGGCGACGTCGGGATCGCTGCCGTCACCGGCGCGCGGACGGATCCACAGGCGCAGCCGCGGCTCGCCCTGCTCGCCGGACAGGAACCGCGCCCAGGACGGATCGATCGCCACCGACGCGCCCCGCGCGACATTGACCAACCGGCCCATCGGAGAATCCGGTTCGTCGTATCCCAGGGCGTCGGCGGGTGGCTCCGGCGGCATATCCGCCACGGTCTCGCGCCGATAGGCCGGTTCCGCGTCGTCGAGGTGACCGAAGGTGAACGCCGAATGCACCAGCGTGCGGCCACCCTGGACCAGATCGGCGTCGACCAGGCAGATCTGGCGGCCCGTCTTGCGGATACGGACCTCGTACTCGACCTCGCCCGGATCGGGAGCGCCGAGGAAATCGGTGCTCGCCGCGATCGGGGACATCTCGGCCAGCTCGGGGTGGGTGGTGCGCAACCGGGTCGTGGCGGCGGCCGCCGACGAGGCGATCATGGTGCCGCCGTGCAGTTTCTTGCCGATCGTCCACACCGGATCGATCACGCCGCGATAGCGCGCGAGCTCCGCGGAAGCCTCCACCTCGGTCACCGCGCACACCCGGCTGAACGGTGCGTCGTCCACCTCCGGTCGTACCGTCTCGACCGCCAGTTCCGTCACCCGCCGCTCCTCTCCGTGGGCCAGCCGGTTCCGACCGGCTCGTACACCGTATAAGTCTGCCGGAAGGTCGCTCGATTCCCTACCGGGTGTGACGAAGCTGTACGGGCCGAGCTGTAGCAGGCGGAGCTGTACCGGGCGGTGGCCGCTCACCACTGCCTGGTCGGTTCCCGCCCCGGCGCCGGCTGCAGATTGTTCAGATGGGTGCGGGCGAACCGCAGCGATCGCCCCAGCATCGCGGCGCGGTCGGCGGTGGTCCGCGCGTTCTGGGTGTTCACCTCGATCACGGCATGACCGCGGAAACCGTTGCGCACCAACGCTTCACACACTTCCACACAGGGCTGCGCACCCTCGCCGGGAATCAGGTGTTCGTCGTGCGCGGCGCCGCGGCCGTCGGCCAGGTGCAAATGCGCCAGACCGCTGCCCATGCGATCGGCCAATGTCAGTGCGTCCATTCCGGCGGTCGCGGTGTGCGACAGATCCAGGGTGTAGTGCCGGAAGCCGGTGTCGGTCGGATCGTAGGACGGACTGAACGCGGTCACGGAAAGTCCCGGCCCGCCACGGCGTTCCAGCCGGCGCGCCGAGCCGGAGCGGCGCCCGAACAGCGTGTCGGCGCGCATGGGGAACATGTTCTCCACCGCGACCACGACCGGACTGCTGTCCTCGAGTTCGCCCACCTGCTGCGCGAAACCCTCCGCATAGCGCCGCTGCCAGCGGAAGGGCGGATGCACCACCACGGTCGCCGCCCCCAGCGACTCCGCGGCTCGCACACTGCGTTCGAGCTTGGCCACCGGATCGGCGCCCCACACCCGCTGCGAAATGAGCAAACAGGGCGCGTGCACCGCCAGCACCGGCACCGAGTACCGGCGCACGTACGACTGGACGGTGGCGATGTTCTGGCTGGCCGGTTCGGCCCAGACCATCAATTCCACACCGTCGTAACCCAAGTCGGCGGCGTACCGGAACGCCGCCTCGGTGTTCTCCGGATAGACCGACGCCGTCGACAACCCCACCTGAACGGTGGTCCCCACCTGACCGCTGTACCCCACTTGCTGCTCCCTGCTCAGTTCGTGCTGAGAAGAAAGGCTAGCGGTCCGAGCGTCACGAAGATGCCCACAACGACCGCGATCACCGTGCTGAGGATGTCGTCGGTGCGGCGGAGCACCCGAACCAGCGCGACCAGACCGAGGATCACGACCATCGCCAGTACCAGGGCCACGAACGGCATGATGTCCCACATCTGCTCGAAACCCTTGAACAGCAACATTCCCGCGACCGCCGCGCCGACGGCCTGGCCGCCGAGGATCATCCACTGCCGGCGGTTGAGATCCTCGACCGAGCCACGGCGCGGAGCCGGGCGGCTCAGCTGCGGCAGTTTGTCGCGCAGCGAGAATCCGCGCGGCGCGGCCCGGCGCCGACGCGGGGTGGCCTCGATCTCCTCGTCGTCGAGCAGATCGTCGTCGTAGTCGTCCTCGGGTTCGTCGAGTTCGACCGGTGCGTAGAACTCGGTGCGCGCCTCGGCCGGATCGAGCAGATCGATGACCCCGCGACGCGGCCCGCGATCCCGGCGCGCCGCGGCTTCGCGCCGCTCCTCACGAGCTCCGGCGTCGCGCAGCAGATCTCCGGCAACGGTCTGGCCGGACAGCAGCGGCTGCTCACGAGCGGCCAGCGACCATCCCGGCGACCGATCCTCGGCCGGCTCGTCCTCGTGGCCGCCCGGTCCGGATTCGTCGAAATCACGAGGAGCCGAAACCGGAGCACCCGGCCGCCGCCGCGCCGACCACGCGGGGAGACCCCCGCCCGCGTCGGCGCCGTTGCGACCGCCCGCGGGACCGTCGGGCGCATCGGCTCCGTCGCGTCCCGGCTTCGCGCCGTTGCGGCGCGGCAGGTCGGCGCGACCCGGTGTGGGGTACTCGGGGGCACCGAATTCGCGGCCTGCCGGAGCCCCGAATTCGCGGTGCGGCGAAGGAGTTTCGGGCGGGCGCGGCGGCGCCCAGGCAGCAGTCGGCGGCGTGGCGTCGGTTCCCATTCCGCCCCGGAACGGCGGCACCATCACGGTGTTGCGCTCGTCGGGCTCCGGCCGATGCCGGCGCCCCGACCGGCCCGAATCCACCGGCGCCTCCGGTGGGGCGAACGACCCCGCCGCCTCCCGCTCGGCCAGCGCCTCCCGCAGTTCGCGGCGGGCGCGGCGGCCGGTGGGCGCCGGCGCGGAATCCACGCCGTAGGGGGCGGGCGAGCCCTCCGGCGCGGCATGCCGGGTGGAATCGGGCTGGACGTCGTATCCGGGAGCGGCGTATCCGGGAGCCGCGTATCCGGGAGCCGCGTATCCGGGTGCCGCGCCGAACTCGGGCGACGAGCCGTATCCGCCCGGCGATTCGAACGAGGCGGGCGGTAAGCCGGTCGCCTCGTATCCCGGCTGCTCCCAGGAGTTCGGCGCGCTCGGGGCCTCCGGAGCGGCGGCCAGGGGATCGTAGAAGCTGATCGGGCCCGACAGCGGTGACTCGGCTTCGTACCCGGGTACCGAGAGTTGGAAGTCGGGCATCGGTTCCGGATCCGGCTCGGCCTCCGGGGCGGCGTGCGAGGAGGAACCCTCCCGGACCGCCGGCAGGTCGCCGGTCAGGTCGGTGACCGCGATGCCGCGTCCGCCTCTGCGGCGCCGTCCGCCGCCCGACGCCGGAACTCCCTGGCCGTTGCGCGCCAGCAGTTCGGCGACCGACAGCTGGGTCGAATCCTCACTCATGCCGGCTCCTTTCCGATAGACCGCTGCCCGAATCGATCATCCCGATACGGCCTCGGTCGGGCCCGGCACTCCGATGGGCCGAGTACTACCCGGACCCGGATCGGTACCCAGGTCGGTATCCAGTTTGCGCAGGATCAGTCCTTCGCGCAGCGCCCACGGGCAGATTTCGAGCGTATCGAGGGACAATGCCCGCATACTCGCCTCCGCCACGAGTGCGCCGGCCACCAGTTGCTGGGACCGGTCGGAACTGACACCTTCCAATTCTGCGCGATCGGCGGCGGTCATCCGAGAAATGAATGCGATCAACTGCCGCAGACCGGAACTGGTGAGACTACGCCGCACGCGCGGTCCCGCGGCCGAAGGGGCGGCTCCGGTCAGCCGGGCCAGCGAGCGGAAGGTTTTCGAGGTGCCCACCGCCAGATCCGGGCGCCCCACCTCCAGCAATTGTTTGGCCGGGATCACCAACTCGGCGTCGAGCCAGTCCCGCAGCACCGCCACCCGCCGCTTCCCCGGCGGGTCGCCGTTCAGCCAGTCCCTGGTCAGCCGGCCGGCACCCAACTGCAGCGACAGCGCCGCATCGGGCGCCTCGTCGCAGCCGTTGCTCATCTCGAGCGATCCCCCGCCGATGTCGAGATTCAGAATGCGCCCCGCACTCCACCCGTACCAACGCCGCACCGCCAGGAACGTCAGCCGGGCCTCGTCGACGCCCGACAGCACCCGCAGATCGACACCCGCACGCGCGCGGATCTGTGCCAGCACGGCATCGGAATTGGCCGCCTCCCGCAGCGCCGAGGTCGCGAAGGGCATCAGCTCCACACAGCCGGAAGTCTTTGCGATACTGGCGAATTCGGTGATCGTCTTGGTGAGCTTGGCCGCGCCCTCGGGCGTGATGCAGCCCGCGTCGTCCATATTCTCCGACAGCCGCAGGGTGGCCTTCGTCGAGCTCATCGGCATCGGGTGCCCACCCCGATGCGCGTCCACCACGAGCAGGTGGACGGTATTACTTCCCACATCGAGAACACCGAGCCGCACATGAATACGGTACCGGGGTCGGTGCGAGCACCGGAGGACGAATCCGAACTCCCCCGACCCAGCAGCCCGGGAGTGGGCTCGAGCGGGGAAGCTGTTAGCGTCTGGCGATGTGACCGCAGGAGCATCGCCGACCGGGCTGCGACCAGCTGCGAAGATCGATCCGGCACCGGAGGTCGATCTCGACTTCCCGCGGGAGTGGATCGAATTCGTCGATCCGGCAAATGCCGAGCATGTGATCGCGGCCGACCTCACCTGGCTGCTGTCGCGCTGGACCTGTGTCTTCGGCACGCCGGCCTGCCAGGGCATCATCGAGGGCCGCCCGGACGACGGCTGCTGTTCGCACGGCGCCTTCCTCTGCGACGACGACGATCGCAAGAAGCTGGCCAAGGCCGTGAAGATGCTCACGCCGCAGGACTGGCAGCTGATGGACGAGGCGCGCGACCGCGACGGCAAGGTCCGCAAGAAGCTGTATCTGGAAGAGGACGAACTCGACGACGAGCCGGCCATCCGCACTCGCCGCTACGAGGGCGCCTGCATCTTCCTCAACCGTCCGGGCTTCGCCGGCGGAATCGGATGCGCCCTGCACACGATGGCCCTGCGCAAGGGCATCGAGCCGCTGACGGTGAAGCCCGAGGTGTGCTGGCAGCTGCCGATCCGGCGCACCCAGGACTGGGTCGACCGGCCCGACGGCGAACAGATCCTGCGCACCACCATCACCGAGTACGACCGGCGCGGCTGGGGCCCGGGTGGCCTGGATCTGCACTGGTACTGCTCGGGTTCGCCCGACGCGCATGTCGGGAGCCGCCCGGTCTGGCAGTCCTACGCGCCCGAACTGATCGAATTGATCGGGCAGCCGGCCTACGACGAACTCGCCCGGCACTGCCGCCGGCGCGAAGGGCTGGGACTGATCGCGGTGCATCCGGCCACGACCGCCGCCCGCGAGAAAGCCGAAACCGACCAGGCCGGGAATATCTGATCCGCCAACCCATTTCGTACGAATATGGGTATTGCGCCGGGTACGCCGGCATCCGAGTCCTCCGTCGCCGATTCCGACTCCGCGGGAAACGATTCCGCGGTGGCATCACGCCCCGGCGCACCTCGAATCCTGTTGATTTCCGGAAGCACCCGGCCGGGATCCACCAACACCGCCGCGTTGCGCACCTTCGCCGAAATCGCCGCACCGGACTGCACCGCGGAATTGTTCACCGAATTGGTCGATATCCCGGCCTTCGTGCCCGGCGATCAGCCCGCCCCGCCCGCGGTGCGCGCCTTGCGTGAGCGACTCGCGGCCGCCGATGCCGTGGTGTTCTGCGCACCCGAATACGCCGGCTTCATTCCCGGCAGTCTGAAGAATCTACTGGAGTGGACCGTCGGGGCCGCGGATCTGCACGAGAAACCGGTGGCCTGGATTTCGGTGGCGGCCCCGGGCCGCGGGGAAGGTGCGATCACATCGCTGCGCACGGTGCTCGGATATGTCGGCGCGGTGGAAATCGAATCCGCGTGCCGGCGAATGACCGTGCTGGGCAGCATGGTCGGCACCGACGGAACGATCGCGGACGCGACGGTGCGACAGGCTCTGGCCGAATCCGTCGCCGCGCTCGGCGCCTATCTTTCGGCCGCGGCAGCGGCACGGGAATTGTGAAGTATCTCTGTACGGTCATCGCCTCGCCATGCGCGCTTCACGTACCCGTGATAGGCATAAGCCATGATGAGGAAATTCTTGGCTACTGCAGCACTCGCCGCCGGTGCGGCCCTGACGCTGGCTCCCGCCGCGCACGCCGACCCCGCCACCGATCCGGCGCACTACTCGCTGCAGAACGACAACTTCGTCGTCTACAACGACCCGTCGGTGCTGTCCGCGAAGGAGAACGGCAAGCAGGTCATCGTGAGCCCCTACGGCACCTCCCGCCCGATCGCGTGCCACGACGACACCGCGCCGCTGGACGACTGCTGGCAGCGTGACGACTTCGGCTGGTTCCAGCTGCAGAAGCAGGAGCTGCCGCAGATCGGCACCGCGTGGGTGCACGTCGTCTAGCGGACGGCACCGGCGTCGATTCGAGAAGTCGGCACGAAACTCGATACGGAAAAGCCGCGAGACCCGTCGGGCCTCGCGGCTTTCTCGTTTCCGCGACGTTCTCGTTTCCGGGAGATCAGGCCTCGAGCTTGTACCCGAGTCCGCGCACGGTCACCAGATGTTCGGGCTTGGCCGGATCGGCCTCGATCTTCGACCGCAGCCGCTTGACGTGGACGTCCAGGGTCTTGGTGTCGCCGACGTAATCGGCGCCCCAGACACGGTCGATCAGCTGGCCGCGGGTCAGCACCCGGCCGGAATTGCGCAGCAGGTATTCGAGCAGATCGAATTCCTTCAGCGGCAGCGTCACCGACTTGCCGTTGACCTGCACGGTGTGGCGATCCACATCCATGCGCACCGGGCCTGCCTCGAGCACGCCGCTCTCGCCGGACCCGTCCATCTCCTCGCCGGCGCCGCGGCGCAGCACGGCCCGGATGCGGGCGATCAGTTCCCGTGAGGAGTACGGCTTGGTGACATAGTCGTCGGCGCCCAGTTCCAGCCCGACGACCTTGTCGATCTCGCTGTCACGCGCGGTCACCATGATCACCGGCACACTGCTGCGGGTGCGCAGCTGCTTGCACACATCGGTGCCGCTCATCCCGGGCAGCATCAGATCCAGCAGCACGATATCGGCACCGGAGCGGTCGAATTCCGACAGCGCGGATGGCCCGTCGCCCACGACCGTGACCTCGAAGCCCTCCTTGCGCAGCAGGAACGCGAGCGGATCGGCCAGCGACTCCTCGTCCTCGACGATCAACACACTGGTCATCGGGTTGCCTCCACACCGTTTTGTCCGGTCCGCCGGCGCGGACCGTCGTCGTTCTTGCCCACCCCGATTGCGGTGGGGCTCTTCCTCTCCGCCGGGGCGGCGGAATTCTGGTTGCCGGATTCGACCGCGGGAATACGCAGCGTGAACGTGGAACCGGTACCCAATTTGCTCCACAACGTGATTTCCCCATTGTGATTGGCGGCCACGTGCTTGACGATAGCCAGCCCGAGTCCGGTTCCGCCGGTGGCGCGCGAACGCGCCTTGTCCGCGCGGAAGAAACGTTCGAAGACCCGTTCCTGGTCTTCCTTGGCGATGCCGATGCCGCGGTCGGTGACCGCGATATTGACGTGGCCGTTGCGCAGCGAACGGCTCACCGACACGTGCGAACCCTTCGGCGAATAGTTGATCGCGTTCTCGACCAGATTCGACAGCGCCGTCACCAGCAGGGTTTCGTCGCCGAGTATCTCGAGGCCGCTGTTGGCGTCGGTGCTGACGGTGATGCCGGCGGCCTCGGCGGCGGTTCGCGACCGTTCGATCGCGGCATTGACCACGGTGTCGACGTCGACCGCCTCGAGCTGTGGCAGCTTCTCGGCCCCCTGCAGCCGCGACAGCGCGATCAGCTCGGTGACCATCTTGCCCATCCGGTTCGACTCGCTGACCAGCCGCTGTCCGAAATGCCGCACCGAATCCGGATCGTCGGCCGACTCCAGCATGGCCTCGGCGAGCAGACTCATCGCGCCGACCGGGGTCTTGAGCTCGTGACTGACATTGGCGACGAAATCGCGGCGGGTGGCCTCCATACGGGCCTGTTCGGAGTCGTCGTCGGCGAACAGCACGACGAAGTTCGAATCGCCGCGCGAGAGCGGGCGGGCCACACCGCGCACGGCGATGCTGTTGCGGCCCGGCAGCGGATTCTTCAGCGTCTGGTCGAACTCGACGTCCTCGCCGGTCGCGATCACCTTCTCCACCGCCGCCCAGGCGCGTTCGTCCAGCAACCGGTTGCGGACCAGGCCCAGTTCCTCGGCGCGCGGGTTGACCAGCACCACGTCGCGATATTCGTCGACCACGGCGATGCCGCTCTCCGAGGCCAGCACGATCAGATCCAGTACCTGCGACATGGTCAGGCCGGATTCGGCCGCGCGGCGCTCGGCTTGCCGGGCGTTCATGTACGGGATGACCAGGCCACCGACGGCCAGACCGACTACGGCCGCGAGGACTGCAAGCAGCACGGCCTGGGGAACGCTCACATAGAGAATCGTACGGTCGCGGACACGTACTCCAAACCCGGGTTGACGAAGTTTCGCGCAGGTCACGGCTGATTCCGCGATCGTTGGCCGGGTGTTCACACAAAGTTGGCCGAGCCCCGGATCGGCCTCGACCGGCGGTTTTCGGCCGCCTGGCAATGATCGCGCGAACAGTTTGCCTTGCGGCACCGCACATCTGGAGGTCGCGCGAATCGCGAGTGAACACCTCCGGCGTGTCGGTCGGCCGAGTCGCTGGGCCCCGCGGCATACGCCGGTTGTGAGGTGCGCCTCAATTCCGCGCCGCAGGCACCGGCGGCAGACGCGTCGCGCGGACCGGCGGAAAACGAAAAGTCCCGGGTACGTACGCCGTTGTACGTTCCCGGGACCGTCGGGGAGTCCCCTACCGGATCACCAGCCGGAGTCTCCCTCGAGCGGGATGTTCACGAAACTCGGGGCATTCGGATCCAGTTGCAGATGCTCGGGTTTCAGGCCGGTGTCGGCGAGCATCGGCGCGATCGGCAGGCCCTTGGGGAAGTTGCCGGCGAACACGTCCACCCGCAGCCGATGGCCCGGCGCGAGCACGGCCCGGGTGGCGGGCAGGGCGATGTTCAGCTCGGTGACCTCACCGGGAACCGTGGGCAGGCGCTTGTCCAGCGAGGTGTAGGCGCGCGGATCGGTGTAGTCGCCGTTCTCGGAACGCGTGCTGTTCGCCTCGTCGACCTCACGCAGCGAGGCCATCAGCTGTCCCGAGGACAGCACCGTCGACTGCCCGTCGGGCGCGACGTCGTTCACCGTCACCGTCCAGTAGCCGTCGGCGGCGTCCTGAACCGTGTTGAGCCGCACCGCGATCGGGCCCGAGATCGTGGTCTCGCCCGCGACCGGCGCACTGGTGAAGGTGAGCGCATCGGTTTCCGCGATGCGCGAGTCCGCGGCGCAGCCGTTGATGATCGCGAGCACACCGGCGGTGGCCTGCGCGGCATCGTTGGAGCACACCGTGGTCAGACCGGGCGCCACCGTCAGACGCGCCGGCGCACCGGTGAATTCGGCGGTCAGCGAGCCGTCGTAGACGCTGTTCGCGGTGCCGCTGCGATCAGCGGACAGGTACATGCGGCGATACTTCGCCGCCTCCTCGGCCGGCGCCGACGGCCCGAAACCGCCCTGGGTGACCCAGCCGCCGCCCTGTTCGCGCAGCGTCACCGGACCGTAGGTGTCGATGCCGTTGTCGATTCCCTTGAGCCACTTGTCGAACCACGCGCGCTGCAGCACGTCCAGCCGCGGCGGCAGGCCCGGTTTGCCGTACTCGTTGCCCGAGTTGAGGTGGTAGGTGTTGCCCATGAACAGCTGCTTCTGCCCGGGCGGCAACGGGATCTGGTTGTAGATCTTGGATTCGGAGTAGGTGAACAGATCGTGCCAGCCGCCGGTGACGAAGGTCGGCACCCGGATTCGGCCCGGATCACCGATCCACGCCTGCCGTTGCGCGGACATGTCGTTCAACATGTCCTTCACCCGCGGATCGAGGGTGTTCATATCGGTGTTGGTGTAGGCGTTCAGCAGGACGTCCATATAGGTGTACGGATCGCTGATCCGGTCGTTCAGCCACGTGGTGTCGAATTTGCCGGTCACGATCGACTGCACGTCCGGAACCCATTTGAGGGTGTTGATCGCGGTGAGCCACAACGGAATGAAGTTGAAGCCGAAGCCGCCGCCCGGAGCGAGCACATCGTCGACCAGATCGCTGCCGGGCACCACCGGGAAGATCGCCTTCAGCGCGGGCGGCTGCTTCTCCGCGACCTGGACCTGATTGATGCCCGAATAGGAAATGCCGGTCATCCCGACCTTGCCGTCCGACCACGGTTGCCGCGACGCCCAGTCGATCACCTCGACGGTGTCCTGCTGCTCGCGCTGCCGCAACATATCCCATTCGCCCTGCGAGAAGCCGGTGCCGCGGACATCGACGACGACCTGGGTGTAGCCGCTCTCGATCAGCTGCCGGTCGACGGAGAAATTGCGGAGCTCGCCGCCGCCGAAGGCCTTGGTCAGATCGGTGACGCCGGACAGCGGGGTGCCACTCATATCGATCTGGCGGAACAGTCCCAGCAGCGCGTCGGACAGACCCGGCACCGAGCCCGCGTGATCGGCCAGATTCGACACCAGCTTGGTGTAGGGCGTCATGTTCACGACGACCGGGGTACGGGTGTCGACCGGGCGGCTGGCGGCGTCGGCGGGGCGGTACACATTGCCCTTCAGCACCGTGCCGTCGCTCATGGTGATCGGCACATCCCAGTCGATGTGGATGTTCGGATACTGCTGCGGGCCGTCCTCGGTAGCGGTCCACGCGGCGCCGGCGGCGCCACCATCGGGGCCGGTCGCGACGGGTCCGGCCTGAGCCCCGGGGGCGAAGAACGGGACGGTCACCGCGGCGGCGACGGCGGCAACTGTGGCGCGTAGCGCGTACTTCATCGAACGTGATCCGCCTCTCGAAATGGTCGAACGACCGAGAGTGTATCTACTGCGGAGTAAGTTGCAAACCAGCGGTTACAACTTCTGCACGAAGAGTTTCTCAACTTCTCAGCCTCTCATCCACGTCGATGACCAGCGGAAAGCCCGGCGGTTTACCTGCCGGGAGTTATCCACACCACTCCTCACCGGCCCGGACGCCACTATCGGCAGGGCAATTCGGAATACGAACCGCCACAGGGGCAATTCGATAGCTACGAATCGGCAGAAGAGATGCAGCTCACAGAATGCCGAGTATCGCATATTCGCAGGCGGCAGCGGCGGAACTTCGACATCCGGAAATCGTTCGCACGCAGCGCCTTCGAGATACGACGATGCGCCGCGGTCGATAACCGCGGCGCGTCGGAAAGTGCGAAGAATCCGGCCTATTTACCGCCCTGGCTCGCGACCGCCGCCGCACCCGCGGCTGCCGCCTCGGGGTCCAGATACTCGGCCGGACCGATCGGACGCAGATTTTCGTCCAGTTCGTAGCGCAGCGGAATACCCGTGGGAATGTTGAGGCCGGCGATATCCTCGTCGGAAATCCCGTCCAGATGCTTCACCAGCGCGCGCAGTGAATTTCCGTGCGCCGCAACCAGAACGGTCTTTCCGGCCACCAGTTCGCGGGAAATCGTGGACTCCCAATACGGGACCATGCGGGCGACGACGTCCTTCAGGCATTCGGTCGCCGGCACGTCGATGCCGGCGTAGCGCGCGTCGCCGTTCTGGCTGTATTCGCTGTCGGCCTCGATCGGCGGGGGCGGGGTGTCGTAGCTGCGACGCCACATCATGAACTGGTCGTCGCCGTACTGATCGCGGATCTGGGCCTTGTTCTTACCCTGCAGCGCGCCGTAGTGCCGCTCGTTGAGCCGCCAGTCCCGCACCACCGGAATCCAGTGCCGATCCGCGGCGTCCAGGGCGATATTCGCGGTGCTGATCGCCCGGCGCAGCAGCGAGGTGTAGACGATATCGGGCAGAATGCCGTGTTCGGCCAGCAGCTCACCGGCCCGCTTGCCCTCGGCGACACCCTTGTCGGTCAGGTGCACATCCACCCAGCCGGTGAACAGATTGAGAGCATTCCATTCGCTTTCGCCGTGGCGCAGCAACACGAGGGTGTACGTCATGCAGGTCATGCTAGCGGTGCCGTGCCGGCGAATTTCAGCTGCGCCGGATCGCAGGCTTCCGACCGCCGCGGACGCGACCTACCAGCTCACGGTGAGATCGTAGGCGGTCAGGATCGCCTGCAGAGCGGGGTTGATCGGCGGGGGCAACACCTCGGCGCCCGGATCCGCCGATGTGACGAGTCCGTTCGAGGTGTGCGCGAGACCGGTCCGGCGCAGCCAGATGGCCCAGCAGTCCCATTCGCTCCCGTGCCGCGAACCGTAGGCGATGCCGTGTGCGAGGCTGTCGTCGTCGAGTGTGATCTGCCAGATCCGCGTGGAGATCGCCGTGGTGAGCCAGCGTTCGCCGCCGCGCAGTTCGGCCACCGTGACCTCCCGCAGACCGCGCTCCACGAGTGCGATCGGGGCATACCGCGCGATCGCCGACAGGCTGGAGGCCGCCTCGATATCGATGAACCATCCGTGCGTCGGCAGCGTCAGGTGGTAGAGCCGGTATTCGCTGAGCCACAACATGTTCAGCTCGCGAGGCGGCCGATATCCCGAGCTCTGCCATTCCTCTTTGATCAGCGATTCGAGCTCGTCGTCGGAGGCGACATCGTCGAAATAGTGGGACGCGCGCCGGGGAAGTTTGGGTTTGAGCGGCGCGAGAAGCTCACCGTACGCGCCCTGTTCGGTGCTGGCGGCGTACACGGTCTGCTGGCCTTCGACGTCGTAGCGGTTCCAGTCCGCCCGTGATTCGTCGCTGGAGATCCCGCGCTGGAGCGGATTGAGCGGCCCGTAGGACGGTTTCGCCAGCCGATAGACCTCCCGAGAGGCTGCGGGCAGAAGCGCGAATCCGGTCTTGGCGCAGCGCCGAGCATTTCGGATTTCGCGCACAGACACCGGTCTCCCTCTTCCGATAGCTTCCCAAAGAGAAAAGTTTATCGAAAGAGGGCTTCACCGCGCGCCTCGGTCGACCCGCTCAGTTGTCCGAGCCGTCGACGAATGCCACTGCGGCAGCGATGGTCTCGCGAAATCGGTCCGCACGGATGGCCAGCGCGGGCGACTCCTCACCCAGTCGCGGATTGGCTCCGATGAACCACGACCGCGCCACATCACTGTCCTCGGCGGTCGCCAGGATGATCCAGCAACGATGCGCGACCTGCAGGCGAGCCAGGGCGGCATCCCTGGGCGTCGGACCTTCGGCATGGGACCACTTGTGCGGCAGCTTGCGGTCTCGGACCCCGGCGATCAGCGCCACCAGGGTCGGACCCAGATGCTGTACGAGCTGCCGCGCGAGCTCCGCCGGACGCAGCTTGGCCGTATCGACATGACTGGTGATGGCGAGAGCGTTCGCAACGGTCATCGGTCTCAACCCTCCAGTGCACGAGCCTGCCGCAACACGGCGGTGAGATCAGTGTAGCTGAAAATGCCACCCAAATGCAACCACTTCTGCTACCTTATCCACCTCCGTATCAACCCAGCACCGCACTCCCGCTAGGACCTCCCTGTTCCATGCGACTGTCGAGAAATACGCGCGGAAGTCACTCCTCGGGGCTGCACAGTCCCCCTTCGCCACCCAGCGACGCCGACGCCCTGACCGTGAGCCTGCACTATCTGATCTATTACCGGAACGAGTACGAACGCTCCCGCCTGGTCGTCAAGACCCGGGCCAAACGGGTGGTCGTATGGACCGCCGTCGCCAACGGTGTCATCGCCGTGCTCGGTACCGCGGTGGCGGTCTTCCAGGCGCCGTGGATCGGCCTGCTCAGCACGGGACTCGCGGCCTCGATCGGCGTGGTCACCGCCTGGGACGGTCTGTATCGCCATCGGGAGATGTGGATCCAGCGCAGTGTCATCATCGGCCAGCTCCAGACATTGCTGCGCGGCGTCGAACTGCGGCGAGCCCAGCACGAGGACCGCGACCTGCTCGCCCGCGAGGCGATGATCGAACTCAACGCGATCCTCGCCGAAGATCTGGAAGCGTGGACCTCCATGCGCCGAACCCAGCCGCTGGCACGCGAAGTCACCGACCCGGGCAAGGAACGCTAGTCCCGTCCTTCTCGAATCTTGTTGATTCGATTACTTTCCCGCCGACTCGACGCCGCTCATGATGACGCCTGATCGCCGAAGTCACCGCGATCGACGGCTATGAGGGAGTCGGCCATGAGTGAACCGGGTGTGGTACCCGACCGGGAAGGTTCGGGGGCATCGGCCCCGGAACCTTCCGTCTTCCGGCGGATCGGTGTCGACTGGTGGGCGGTGATCGTCGCGGGCGCGTTCGTGCTGCTCGCCGTCGCCAACGCCCTGCCGAAGATTCCGTGGTGATCGCCATGGCTACCGAAACGACAACCGCGACAGAGGAATCGGCAAATCTACGCGGCGCTCTGGCCTATCTGCCGGGCATCGCCCTGCTGGTGGCGGTCGGCTTGCTCGGCAAGTACACCCAGATCTGGGTGAACGACTTCGTCCACGATCACCACTGGCGCTTCCCCGATATCGAATATGTCCTCTGGGCCATCGTCTTCGGGTTGATCATCGCCAACACGGTTGGGGTGCATCGGATTTTCAAGCCCGGTATCGGCACCTACGAATTCTGGTTGAAGGTCGGCATCGTGGCGCTGGGATCCCGTTTCGTCCTCGGGGACGTGGCGAAATTGGGTGGCACCAGCTTCGTGCTGATCCTCATCGATATGACGGTGGCGGGCGCGATCATTCTCACCGTGGCACGGCTGCTCGGCCTGTCCGGCAAACTGGGATCACTACTGGCCGTGGGCACTTCGATCTGCGGCGTCTCGGCGATCGTGGCCGCGCGCGGAGCCATCCGGGCCCGCAATGCGGACGTCGGCTACGCCATCGCGGCGATTTTGACGCTGGGCGCGGTATCGCTGTTCACGCTTCCCGCGATCGGCCACGGCCTCGGGCTGACCGATCACGAATTCGGCCTCTGGTCGGGTCTGGCCGTGGACAACACCGCCGAAACCACCGCGACCGGCTACGCCTACTCCGACGCCGCCGGCAAACTGGCGGTGCTGGTGAAATCGACCCGCAACGCGCTCATCGGATTCGTGGTGCTGGGCTTCGGCCTGTACTGGGCCTCCCGCGGTGAGGCCGACACCATCGCGCCCGGTCTGCGCGCGAAGGCGGCCTTCGTGTGGGCGAAGTTCCCGAAGTTCGTCCTCGGCTTCCTCGCGGTCTCCGCGCTGGCGACCGCCCACTGGATCGACAAGGCGCAGCTGGCCAACCTGGCCAATCTGTCGAAATGGGCCTTCCTGCTCACCTTCGCCGGCGTCGGTCTCAACACCGATTTCCGGGAACTGGGGCGCAGCGGATGGCGGCCCCTGGCGGTGGCGGTGGTCGGCCTGGTCGTGGTCGCGACGGTCTCGCTGGGGCTGGTGCTGTTCACCGTCCGGGTGTTGCACTGGGGCGTGGTCGACTGACGGACAGCCGGTAGCGGCCGACATTTCTACAAGACGCGCACCCGCGTCCTCCGGGACAGTCATGGCATCCGCCATCGTCCTCAGGAGGAGATATGAGAACTGCCGCTGCCGGAAGAGCGAAACGCGCGATGCTGCTGCTGGTCACCGCGCTCACCGCACTGCTCGTCGGGAACACCGCAGGGGTCGCGACGGCCGCACCGGACGATTCCGTGGACCGGACGGTGCGGCTACCGGACGGCGATATCCACGTCGTCACCAGCGGGGCGCCGAGCGACCGGGCGGTGGTGCTGATCCACGGGACCGGCGGCTCGGTCTCGTGGTGGGATCCGGTCCTGCCCGCGCTGACGGACTTCTACGTGGTGCGCGTCGACCTGCTGGGCCACGGCCGATCGGCCAAACCGGACAGCGGTTACGGCATGGCCGAACAGGGACATCGCGTCGGAGCGGTCCTCGACCGGCTCGGCGTGCGGAGCGCGATCGTCGTCGGGCACTCCACCGGCGGATACGTGGCGACCGAACTCGCCGCCCAGCGCCGTGACCTGATCACCGCGATCGGACTGATCAGCACCGGGTCGCGACTGGACGCCTTCACCGACAACGGTCCGCTCGGCAACCTGCTGTTCGTCCCGCAGATCGGGCAACCGCTGTGGCCGCTGCTCCCGGATGCCGCCATTCGATACGCCATGAGCAGCGCGTTCACTCGCGACGTCGCGATTCCACAGCGGCTCGTGGACGACTTCCACGGCATGACGTACCGCAGTATCACCGCGACCTCCGACGCGTCGGACGTCTATCTGCGCGAACGCCGGGAACCGGACCGCCTCGCCGATCTCGGGCTGCCGAGCCTGGTGCTCTACGGCTCCGGAGACCACCGCTGGCCGGCGGCATCGTTCCAGGACTACCGGAACGTGCCGGGAGTGCGGATCGAATCGCTCGACTGCGGGCACAGCCCGATGATCGAGGAGCCCGGGCCCACCGGAGAACTCCTGCGCGACTTCGCCGAACAGCACTGAGCCACCCGATCGGCAGTGCGGCAGATGTGTCTCACATCACTTTCCAGCGTGGATGAGTTCCGCCGGTCGAGACCGTCAACCCACCATGAGCACACAGAGCACCCCCGCGGTGAAGGGGCCCGCGTCCTACTTCCCCGCCATCGAGAAGAAGTACGGACGGCCCGTCGAGGACTGGTTCGCGATCATTCGCGGCTCCGAGCTGGCCAAGCATATGGAGCTCGTCGCCTGGTTGAAGAGCGAGCACGGCCTGGGGCACGGGCATGCGAATGCGCTTGTGGCGCATGTGCGCAGTATCGACAACGGATAGCGGCGCAAGACCGGCGCGGCATCGCGGGGCGTGAGTGGCGTCGGCCCGCGAACGGTCACCGGTCCTCACTCGCTCGCGAGAGCCGCCGCGCCCACCAGCGTAGCTCCGTCCGTGATCGGCGATTTCAGGATTTCCAGCTCGCGGATGAAGCCGAGGCGGGCATGTCTCGCCACCGCCGCGCGCAGGGGCTCCCAGAGCGGGCCGCCGGATTCCGCGAAACCGCCGCCGATCACCACACGGTCGATGTCGAGCGTCGCGGCCGCCGACGAAATAGCTTGTCCCAGTGCGGTTCCCGCGCGAGACAATGCTGCCAGGGCGATCGGGTCACCGGCTTCGGCGGCACGCGCCAAATCCAACCCGGTGGTCCCCGGCCAGCCTTGTTCGCGCGCCCAGCGGACCGACGACATCCCGCTCGCGACAGCCTCCACACATCCGGCCCCGCCGCAGGCGCACGGCACATCCCAGCCGGGCACCACGATATGCCCGACGTGCCCGGCATTTCCGGTGCGCCCCGACACCACTCGGCCGTCGCTGATGATGCCGCCACCGATACCGGAGGAGACCGTCATCGCCAATCCCGAACGGACACCGCGTAATCCGCCGACCCGATACTCCGCCAACGCCAACGCCGCGCCGTCGATCACGAATCGAATATCGGCCGCGGGGAACAGTTCCCGCACGGCGGCGACGATCGGGAATCCGTCGCGCCACTCGGGAATGTTCAGCGGTGCGGTGCTGCCGGTACGGACATCCACCGGTCCGGCGGCGGCGATACCTACCACCGTCACCTCGAAATCCGCACCGCCACACGCCTCGTCGGCCGATGCGGCGCCGACCACCCGGCGCAGCAGCTCACGGCAGGTCTCCCACACGTCGCGCGGGGGGACGCCCACCTGGTGGATATGCCGCAGTGCAGCCGGTCGCGCGGCGGTGGACTCGTCGCCCGGCACCGCGCCGATCGGCGATATCGCGACGGCGGCCGCGAATTTGGTCGCGCCGATATCCACAGCCAGCACAGCCATTTCGCCACCGCCTCCTCAGCGCATCACCCGATCGGATGCACGGTACCCGGCGCCGGGCATCGGGCGGGGCGGACGGTCCTCAGGATTCCTCGGTGTCGACCAGATGCTCGAACGCCCGCAGATTCTTCAGCGATTCGCCACGCGAGACGCGCCATTTCCATTCGCGCCGAATGGATTCCGCGAAACCGAGCTCCAGCAGCACGTTGAAGTCGCCGTCGACCGCCTCCAGGATCTGACCGAAGACGCGGTCCAGTTCGTCCGGGGTCACGGCATGGGTCGCGATGCGGCCGACAAGATAGATGTCGCCGACCCGGTCCAGGGTGTAGGCGACACCGTAGAGGCGGCGGTTGCGGCGCAGCAGATATTTGTAGACGCCCTCGAAGTTCTCGTCGGGCTTGCGGCAGACGAAGCATTCGACGCGCACGCCGTGCTTACCGACCGTCAGCATGACCGTCGTCTTCAGCTTGCGCTCACCGGGCAGCACCACGACGAAGGTGTCCCGGCCCTCGCGGGTGTAGTCGATCTCGCGCTCACGCACGGTGTCGTCGATCAACTGCGCGGTCTGCGCGATGGTGTCACTCACCGGCGTACCACTCCCATCCGGCGCCGCCACAGCGCCCGCGACCTGGCTTGACTGCCCTCTGTCAGCAACGTACCCGGCATTCGCGAACGCACACCCCGAGGTCCGGCCAACGCCTCGCCGTAGCAGTCGAGCAAACCGTCGGCCGTGTGTTCCCAGGAAAAGCCGGCCGCATGATCCACCGCGGCCGCGCCCATCCGCCGTAACCGTTCCGGATCGTCGAGCAGTCCGCGCAGGGCCGCCGCCCACTCGTCGGCCTGGTGGCCCGAGACCAACGTGCCCGAAACTCCGTCTCGCACAGCCGTACTCAACCCGCCGACGTCGGCGGCCAGCACCGGCGTGCCACTGGCCTGCGCCTCGATGGCGACCAGGCCGAACGACTCGTTGTAACTCGGCACCGCGACCATATCCGCGGCCCGGTACACCTGCACCAGACGATGCGGCGGCTGCGGCGGCAGGAACGTCACCCGATCCGAGATACCGAGCGTGGCGGCCAGCTCGATCAACGCGTCGGGACGATCCAGACCCGTCCCCGAGGGCCCGCCGACGATGAGCACCCGCAGTTTGCGCTCGGGTTCGGCGCGCAGCACCTCGGCCGCGGCGAACACGAGCACATCGGGGGCCTTGAGCGGCTGGATCCGGCCGACGAAGGCCACCACCTGCTCGTCCGGCGCGATACCGAATTCAGCGCGCGCGGCCGCCCGGTCACCGGGCCGATAGCGGGACAGATCCGCACCCGGCGGCACCACGTCGATCCGCCCGGATTCGGCGCCGTACAGCTCGACGAGCTGGCGGGCCTCCTCCGCGGTATTGGCGACCAGCCGATCCGATTCGGCGATGATCTGCTTCTCGCCCACCACCCGCGACAGCGGTTCCGGCGCATCACCCTCGGCCAGGTATGCGTTCTTCACCGCGGCCAGCGTGTGCGCGGTATGCACCAGCGGCACCCGCCACCGATCCCGGGCCAGCCAGCCCACCTGCCCCGACAGCCAGTAGTGCGAATGAATCAGGTCGTAGTAGCCGGGCAGCTGCCGGGCCTCCTGGCGCAACACCTCCGCCGCGAACGGACACAGCTGAGTCGGCAGATCGTGCTTGTCCAGCCCCTCGAACGGTCCCGCCACCACATGCCGGACCAGCACCCCCGGCGCGGCCTCGACCACCGGCTCGTCATTGGAGGACGTCGCCCGCGTGAAGATCTCCACCTCCACGCCGCGGCGAGCCAGCTGGAGCGCCGACTGCAGCACATAGACGTTCATTCCGCCCGCATCGCCGGTACCCGGCTGCGCGAGTGGAGAGGTGTGCACCGACAACACCGCGATCCGATGCGGACGTTGATCCGGGCGATAACTCACACACTCCAGTGTGCACGCCTCGGCGCGTCAACCGTTATGCGCGCGGGGCTCGAGTGAGCGTAGTCACACCCAAGGCTGGGAGGTGGGTGTGCGCGGGATCACCGTAGCGACGCAACGAATTCGGTCAGTTCATCGGCGAAGCGCCGGGGGTCCTCGACGAACAGGCCGTGCTGGGCGTCGTCCCAGAACGAGGTGCGCGACTCGGGGGCCTGTTCGGCGATGTAGCGGCCGTTCTCGACGGGCACCACCGGGTCCGCGGTGCCGTGCATGACGAAGACCGGAACGTCGAGGTTGCGCAGCGTCTCGGTGTTGTCGACGGTGCGGTAGAACAGCGCCTTGCGGACCCGCGGCGGGGTCGCAAGGCTGCCGCCGAACAGGCGCTGGGCGTCTTCGCCCTTGTCCCGGCCGGGCCCGGTGTTGGCATTGCCGAAGGCGGCGAATCCCCGCATCGCCCGGCCCGCGCTCTCCTCGAAGACGTCCGGAATCGCCTTCTGCATCGCCGGCCCGGGCTGGGAACCCTCGACGCCCCGGCCGATACCCGCCTGCGATCCGCAGTACACGACCCCGGCCAGGGCACCGGTGCCGTACGCGGTCAGATAGTCGCTGAGCACGATGCCGCCGTAGGACCAGCCCAGCAGCACCGCGCCGGCCGTGATGTCCTCACCGGCCAGCACCGCGGCGACGTCGGCCGCCCAGTGCTTCGGATCGTCGTAGCCGGCCTCGGGGGCACCGGAGTAACCGTGCCCGCGCAGATCGACGGCGATCACCCGGAACGTCTCGGCCAGAATCTCCGCCGCACGACCCCAGCACCGCAACGTGCCGGCCCACCCGTGCAGCAACACCAGCGGACGTCCCTGCTCGGGCCCGGAGACCTGATACACGATATTGGTTCCGTCCGCGCTGACCACTTCCCGAATCGCCATGCTCGTCAGGCTAACGGGCCGCGATTGCGGCAATGCCCGCACGCTAGGCTCGGTTCCCATGAGCACCCGTCATGCCGTCGTCACCGGAGCGAGTTCGGGAATCGGTGAGGCTACCGCCCGCGAGCTCGCCAAACAGGGCTATCACGTCTACGTGGGAGCGCGCCGGATGGATCGGCTGCAGGCACTGGCCGACGAAATCGGTGGTACCGCAATCGAATTGGATGTCACCGACGAGTCGTCGGTGCGCCTGTTCACCGATGCGGTCGAACGCGCCGACGTACTGGTCAACAATGCGGGCGGGGCCAAGGGGCTGGCACCCGTCGCCGAGGCCGATCTCGACGACTGGCGGTGGATGTGGGAAACCAACGTCCTGGGCACGCTGCGGGTGACCAAGGCGCTGCTGCCGAAACTGATCGACTCCGGTGACGGGCTGATCGTCACCGTCACCTCGGTCGCCGCCCTGCAGCACTACGACAACGGCGCCGGCTACACCTCGGCCAAGCACGCGCAGGCCGTGCTGCACCGCACGCTGCGCGGCGAACTGCTGGGCAAGCCGGTGCGGCTCACCGAAATCGCGCCGGGCGCGGTCGAAACCGAATTCTCGCTGGTCCGGTTCGGCGGCGACACCGAGCGCGCGGCCAAGGTCTACGAGGGTATCGACCCGCTGTTCGCCACCGACATCGCCGAGATCATCGGCTTCGTCGCGAGCCGCCCGCCGCATGTCAACCTCGACACCATCGTGGTGAAGCCGCGCGACCAGGCCGACGCCGGCCGCTTCGCCCGCCGCAGCTGAGCCGGGGCGGTGAGCGGGTTCGCTAGCTCCCGCCGCGAACCGGCCCCGGCGCCACCGGGGTCGCCGACACCACCGGTGCGGGCTCGCCCTGGATCGCCGACATGGTCTTCCAGGTGTCCCAGTCGATGGTCCAGTCGTAGAGGTCGCCGTCGGCGGCGGACAGGGCGATCGATGTGCCGGTCACCTCGACCGGATCGCCGTACATGGCCGTCGGGAAGTACTGCTGGGCGTCGCCGGTGCTCAGGTTGATGCAGCCGTTGGTGACGTTGGTATTGCCTTGTGCGGACGCCGATTCCGGGTTCGCGTGGATGAATTCGCCGTTGTTGGAGATGCGTACCGCCCAGCGTTCGCGAACGTTGGTGTAGAACGGCGGATTCGACATCAGGAAGTCTTCGTACTTCTCGGTCACCACGTGGATACCCGAACGCGTCACATTGCGCGCCTCGTTGCCCTCGCCGTAACTGCACGCGAAGTCGAACAGCGTGGACCCGTCGCGGATCACCTGCACCCGATGGCTGGGGGCGTACCCCTTCACGATCTGGCTGCGGCCGATGGTGAACTGCGAGGACAGATCCGAGTTGCCGTAGGCGCCGCCGCCCAGATCCAGGCCGTACAGCTTGGCCGCGAAGGCCACCGTCGTGCCGGGCGCCCAGTAGTTGCGCGGGCGCCAGTGCGCGCGGGAGCCGCCGTTCTCGTCCGGCAGCCAGGCCCAGCCGCCCTCGGCTGCCGGGGTGGTCGTGACGGTCAGGGCCTTCTCGACCGCTTCCTTGTTCTCGACGTGCTTCTTGAACTGCAGGATGATCGGCGCGGCGATACCGACCTCCTGACCGTCGCCGATATTGATGGTGGCCGGCACGGTCTGCTTGGGGGCGAGGGTGGTGAATTTCGACTCGATCGTCACCGGCTTGTTGTCGGTGCCGACCGCGGTGCCCGACCAGGTGTAGGTGACGCCGTAGCCGAGCGGCTCGGTGACCTTGAAACTGCTCCCGTCGGGCGACAGGGTGCCGGTGACCTGCTTACCGTCCGGATTGGTCAGCGCGACCCGGTCGATGCGGCCGCTGGTGATCGTCACCGAGACGGGCGCGACCGGGTTGACGTCGGCGGCTCCACTACCGGGCTCGAATGTCAGCTTCGCGACCGGGCCGGACTCCTTCGGCGCGGACGAACCGCTGCCGCCACTGCCCGAACATCCGGCCACCAGCGCGGCCACCGCCAGCTGGCCGGCCCCGGCCAGTACGGCCCGGCGGCCGGCAATTCCTCGAATGTTCACTTCCGCGAATTTACCGCGCTCCTCCGACAGCCCGGCCCGATCGCGACGTGGCGCACGCCACCCCTAGAGCTGGAGACCGACG
This sequence comes from Nocardia cerradoensis NBRC 101014, assembly GCF_000308535.1. Taxonomy (GTDB): domain Bacteria; phylum Actinomycetota; class Actinomycetes; order Mycobacteriales; family Mycobacteriaceae; genus Nocardia; species Nocardia cerradoensis. The sequence continues at coordinate 76,844 of NZ_BAFW01000240.1, forward strand.
GTCACCGGTTCGGGTTCCAGCCTGATTCCGAAGCGCTGTTCGACGCCCGCCCGCACGATGCGCGCCAGGTCCACCAGGTCCGCGGCGCGGGCAGAACCCCTGTTGGTCAGGGCGAGCGTATGTTTCGTCGACAACCGGACGGGAGCCTCCGGACCTGGGAAACCCTTACCGAAACCCGCTCGTTCGATCAGCCAGCCCGCGGAGAATTTCACCCCGCCCTCGGCGGCATAGGTCGGAATAGTGATATCTCCCACATGCGCCCGGATCGCGTCGAGGACGGCCGGCGCCCGATCGTGCGCCACGACGGGGTTGGTGAAGAACGAACCGGCACTCCAGGTGTCGTGGTCGGCCGCATCGAGCACCATGCCCTTACCGGCCCGCAGCGCGAGCACGGCCTCGCGCACGGCCGCGGCGGGACGGGATTCGCCGTCGGTGGCGTCGAAGGCGCGGGCCAGTTCGCCGTATCGCAGCGGAGCGCTGGCACCGTCCGGATTCACCGCGAACTCCACCGCCAGCACCACCGCGCGATCGGAATGCTTGAGCACGGAGGTGCGATAACCGAAGCCGAGTTCCTCCGGTGCGGCCCAGCGGATTTCGCCGCTGGCGCGATCCAGCAGCCGAATCCGGCGCAGCACCTGGGCCACCTCGACGCCGTAGGCGCCGACGTTCTGCACCGGCGTCGCGCCGGCCGAACCCGGAATTCCGGACAGGCATTCGAGTCCGCCGAATCCGGCCGCGACCGTCGCGGCGACCACACCGTCCCAGTCCGCGCCCGCCTCGGCCGTCACGCTGCCGGATCCGAGTTCGACGGCGTCGGTGGCGATGCGGACGACCACGCCGTCGAACCCGCCGTCGGCGATCAGCAGATTGGAACCACCGGCGATCAGCAACACCGGAACGCCCGCGGCGTCGAGGGTGCGCACCGTCTCGACGAGTGCCTCCGTGGTGCGACATTCCGCGACCGTCGCGGGTCCGCCGACCCGCAGCGTGGTCAGCTGCGCCAGCGGCACCGATTCGCGCACCTGCGCGCCGGTCGCGCTCAGCAACTCACGCACGTTGTCGAATGCCACCACTCGAGATGTCTGCACATCGAAAGACGGTAGCGTGTCACACCATGGCGACACCCCTGGCGTACACAGCTCACTACGCGCACCCCGCCGCGGCGGTGCGTGCTGCGCTCGCCGACGAGCAGTACTGGAAGGACCGCGTCGAGGAGGTCGGCGGGCCCGGTGCGCGGCTGGACTCCTTCTCGGCCGACGGTGATCGGCTCCGCGTGGAGATGGTGCAGACCATCCCCGCCTCCGAACTGCCCCCCGCCATCACCTCGGTGCGCCCGGGCGATCTGATCATCCCGCGTACCGAGAACTACGAGGGCCTGTCCGGCGTTTTCGAAGCCCACGTCGAGGGTGCGCCCGCGAAGGTGCGCGGCACGGTCACCCTGACCGGTTCCGGCACGGCCTCCCAGGCTGTCGTCGACGGCTCGGTCGAGGTGACGATCCCGTTGTTCGGCAAGAAGATCGAGGCCGTGGTGGCCGAGAAACTGCTGGAACTGCTGGCCTCGGAGACCGAGTTCACCAACACCTGGATCACCAACCACTGATCCGGACGCGCGCCGGGGACCAGTACCCTGGTCCCCCATGGCCCGCCGACTGGACTATTCCGCTCGCTACCCGCTGCACACCACCGAAGAGGTGTACGCGGCGCTGTCCAACCGTGCCTACTGGGACGCGCGGATGGAGGAGATGCGCAAACACTCGCCGAACGAGGTGGTCCACCTGCAGGCCGACGGGGACGGCATCGAACTCGAACTCCGCCACATCCTGCCGCGCGACATGCTGCCCGAGATCGCGCAGACCGTGATGCGCAAGGATCTCGTGATCACCCGCAAGGAGAGCTACGGGCCGTTCGGCCCCGAGGTGGAGGGCGAGTTCAGCGCGTCGGTTCCGGCCGGTCCGGGCACGCTGACCGGCACCGTGCGCTTGTTTCCCACCGAGACCGGCTGCACCCTGCGCACCTCACCCGTGGCGAAGGTCTTCATTCCGATGCTGGGCCCCAAACTCGAGCAGATGATGCTGGTCAACCTCGTCGACCTGTTCCGCGCCGAAGCCGAATTCACCCAGCAGTGGCTGGAAGAGCAGCGCCCGACGGCCTGAGTTCGTTGTTCCACCGCACACCCGCGTCACCGCGATGAGACCGCATGCCCGGACCGCGCCGGTGGGCGCCATCACGCGCGGAACCACCGGAATCAACCGGCTGCGCCGCAGCGACCGCTGGCTGATCCACGACCCGCTGGTGGTGCGGCGACTGCGATCGGCCGCGGATCCGCTGGTGGTCGACCTGGGCTACGGGGCGAGTCCGGTGACCACGCTGGAGTTGGCGGCGCGGCTCCGCCGGGTTCGCGGCGATATGCGCGTGGTCGGTCTGGAGATCGATCCCGCACGCGTCGTTCCCGATCGCGACGGCGTGCGCTTCGCCCGGGGCGGATTCGAACTCGCGGGCCTGCGGCCGGTACTGGTGCGGGCGTTCAACGTGCTGCGGCAATACGACGAGAGCGAGGTCGCGGGAGCGTGGGCGACCATTCTCGGCGGATCCGCGCCCGAGGGTCTGCTGCTCGAAGGCACCTGCGACGAACTGGGCCGGCGCTGCGCGTGGATTCTGCTCGACCGCGAGGGCCCGATCTCGCTGACGCTGGCCTGGGATCCGTTCGCCGTCGACAAACCCTCCGATATCGCCGAACGCCTGCCGAAGGCGCTGATCCACCGCAATATCCCCGGCGAACGCGTGCACACGCTGCTGACCGCCGCCGACCGGGCGTGGTCACATGCCGCGCCGATGGCGGTGTACGGTCCGCGCGTGCGCTGGCGGGCGGCGGCGCAACTGTTGCGCGAGCAGGGTTTTCCGGTCCGGAACTATCGCCGCCGGATGCGTGACTGTGTGCTCTCGGTCCCGTGGGAGTGCGTGCGGCCCGGCTGATTTCGTGTCTCCCGCGGCCGCACGACGAGGGTGCTGCTCGCCCTAGGCCGCGGCGAGGGCGCGGCGCACCCGCGCGGCCGCATGCGGCGCCAAACCCGCACTCGCCGAAGCGATTTCGTGTGGAATGCAGCGATGGATGGCGACCGCGTCGGCGACCACCTCGTCCAGCGCGCCCTGACCGATCCCGGTCTCGGCGAGATCGAGGACGGTCCGCACGGGCGTGGTCACCAGGAACGCACCGGCCGATTCCACATCACCGCGGTGCAGATCGCGGCGCAGGACCACCAGCCGGGGCGCCGCGGGCGGGCGGCCCGCACTCGCGGACAGGTGCAGGAAGCGCGGGCGCAGCCGGCCCAGGCCGTGCAGTTCGGCGGCACTGTGGTGGGAGACGGCCGCGGCGCCGTCGAACCAGGCCGCCCACATGGCGTATTCGTCGAGTGGGCCGTCCGGCCAATCGGCCATGCGCAGGATGCCGAGGCCGACGCGGATCACCGAACCGTCGGAGAGGGCGCCGCGGATGCGCTGCTCGCATCCGGCACGCAATACGATGCGCGTGGTGAAGTATCCGGCGTGCCGATCGGCGAGCCGGCGCAGCACCCACCACCCTTGCTCGGAATCCCCCGGTCGGCGCGCAGCCGCGGCATCTCCTGGATCGTGCGCGGACATGGGGACCAGGTTACGCCGGACCGATGTGCCGCATGTCACAATCGGAACTCTCTGCATGACAAGCCTCACAGGCTCCACAGAGCGGGCTCAGAAAGCTCGGGAAGAATCGGTTGCCATGACCACTCCGGACACCGCGGTACCCGCTCCCGCACCGGCGGGTGAACCCCGACGCCGCAACGGGCGGCGCATAGCACTGATCGTCGGACTCGTCGTGCTGCTCGCACTGGTCGGCACCGCGGCGGGCGCCGAAACCTATCTGCGGCACAAGAATCAGCAGTGCATGGCCTCCCAGGTCGAGAAGGAGCTGGGGTCGAAGGTCGATGTGGGATTCGGGCCGAAGCCGTTGCTGCTCACCGCTGTCGACCACAAGGTCCAATACATCACCGTCGACAGCGACGATGCGAAGTTCGGCCCGGCCGTGGACATGAAGGTGCACGCCAAGCTCAACGACATCACCCTGCTCGACGGCGGGCGCGGCGGCGCGAAGGTCGGCAGCAGCTCCGCCGACGCGACCTGGAGCAACGAGGGCATCGCCCAGACCCTGACCGGTCTCGTCTCCGGCGTGGAATCGGACCCGGCCGGCGGCACCCTGGACGTCAAGGTGCTGGGCGGGATCGCCGATCTGAAGGTTCAGCCGCACATCGTGAACGGCAAGATCGAGGTCAGCACGCAGTCGGCGTCACTGCTCGGGCTGGGGCTGCCCACCGATCTGGTCGACAGCATCGTGCAGTCGATGACGCAGAGCCTGCAGAACTACCCGCTGGGTATGCAGCCGACCAGCGTGAAGGTCACCGACAACGGGATCTCGGTGTCGTTGCGCGGCGGGCCGACCACCCTGCAGGGCGGTGGCGACACTCAGATCCGCTGCTGATCGCCGGGCCCTACTCCGGGAAGCCGGCGAGGACGTCCGCCGAGCGGGACAACCCCAGCCGGGTCGCACCGGCGGCGATCAGTTCGGCGGCCGCGGCGGCGGTGCGAATGCCGCCGCTGGCCTTGATGCCGAGCCGCCCGCCCACGGTCTCGTGCATCAATCGCACGGCCCGCACCTCGGCTCCGCCCGCGGGGTGGAATCCGGTGGAGGTCTTCACGAAGTCGGCGCCGGCGCGTTCGGCGGCGCGGCACACCTCGACGATCGCCGCATCGGACAGCGCCGCGGATTCCATGATCACCTTGAGCAGCGCCCGGTCCTCGACCGCCTCGCGCACGGTGACGATATCGGCGAGCACCGCGTTGTAGTCCCCCGCGATCGCCGCGCCGACATCGATCACCATGTCGACCTCGGCCGCGCCCTGCTCCACCGCGAATCGCGCCTCGGCGCCCTTCACCAGGGAGTGGTGTTTCCCCGAGGGGAAGCCCGCGACCGTGGCGACCGCCAGCCCGGGAGCGGTCACCGGCAGCATCGACGGCGACAGGCACACCGCGTAGACGCCCAGTGCGCGAGCCTCGGCGATGGTGTTCGCGACGTCGGCGGCGGTCGCCTCGGGGGCCAGCAGCGTGTGATCGATCATCGCGGCGACCTGGGCGCGGGTGTAGGCGGTGGGGGCGGTGTCGGACATGAGGACCAAGTCTGGCACAGCACGCGAATTCGATTACCCCGGACCGGCTTTGCGGCCCGCCGCCCGGGTGCCGTGATCGAACTGGGCGCGACCTGCGAGGATCGTGCGCATGAGTGGCACCGTGTCAGCCGATGATCGGCGTTTCGTCCTGAGCCTGGGCTGTCCCGACCGACCGGGCATCATCGCCCGCATCACCTCGTTCATCGCCGAATTCGGCGGGTCGATCGTGGAGGCCGGTTATCACTCCGACCCCGACACCGGCTGGTTCTTCACCCGCCAGGCCATCGCGGCCGCGACGGTGCCGTTCGGCATCGACGAGTTGCGCGAGCGGTTCACCGTCGTGGCCGCCGAACTGGGCCCGCAGACCGACTGGCAACTGCTGGATTCCGGGCGCCGCCGTCGCGCCGTCCTGCTGGTCAGCCGCGACGGGCACTGCCTGCACGATCTGCTCGGGCGGGCCGCCAGCGGTGAGTTGCCCGCCACCATCGAAGCGGTGATCGGCAACCATCCGGATCTGGGCGAGATGACCCGCGCACACGGTATTCCGTTCCACCACGTGCCCTTTCCCGCCGATCCGGCCGAACGCGGCCCCGCCTTCGAGCAGGTACGCGAGCTCACCGACGCCCACGATCCGCATGCGGTGGTGCTGGCGCGGTTCATGCAGGTGCTGCCGGCCGACCTGTGTGAGCACTGGGCCGGGCGGGCGCTGAACATCCATCACAGCTTCCTGCCCTCGTTCGTGGGGGCGCGGCCGTACCATCAGGCCTTCGCGCGCGGCGTGAAGCTGATCGGCGCCACCTGTCATTACGTCACCGCCGATCTGGATGCGGGGCCGATCATCGAACAGGACGTCAGCCGCATCGACCATGCCGACACCGTGCGTGACATGGTCCGGCAGGGCCGCGACATCGAACGGGTGGTGCTGGCGCGCGGACTGCGCTGGCATCTGGAGGGGCGAGTACTGGTGCACGGGCGGCGCACCGTCGTGTTCTCCTAGCGGACCTTCTCGTTACGCGGCGGGCCAAGACCGGGCGCCCTTGACCGGCCTTGGCGGACAACACGATTCAGCGTCGTGTTGCCGTCCTCGCCGCGCGGAGCCGGCAGCGCGGCTCCGCTACGACAGGTCTCGTGGCGACTTCCCGATCCGAACGTGGGTCACCAGGATGCACCCGCGTCGCGGGTACGTCCAGCCCCGGCGGGCCGTCGCCGGGCGCTCAGCCCGCCACCGCACGGCGGCCGAAGCGAGTGACCTCGATCAATCGGCGCAGTTCGGCGTTGAACTCCGCGCTCGCTTCGATATTCGCCAGGTGTCCGGTGGCGAGGACCGAATAGCGATCCAGATTTCCCGCCGCGGCGAGCTCGTCGGCGATCTTGCGCGACATGCTCTCCGGCAGCAGATTGTCGTAGGCGCCGGCCATGACGCTGGTGGGGACGCACAGATTCGCTGCGGCGCCGTGGATTTCGAGTTCGATCAGCGCCAGTGCGTATTTCGCCCGCACCAGCGGACGGCACGAGCGCACGATCGAGAGGCCGAAATCCACCTGGTCCGCCGTGGCGTACCGATTCATGATGCGCGCCTTGAAGATTCCGCGCACCGGGGCGCCGGCCGGGAACGGCACGGGCTGGCCGAACAGGGCACGTCCCAGCCAGTTGGGGGCGGGGACGATGTCGTTGAAGATGGGGAGTACTCGCGTTTCGGCGGCGATATCGCCCGCCGTCGTGGTGAGCAGCAGGGCCGCGCTCGCGCGCTGCGCCACCTGCTCCGGGTGGAATTTGGCCCAGGCCTGAATCGTGATGCCGCCCATACTGTGTCCCACCAGCACGGCCTTACGTCCCGCGGGCACCGCCGCGTCCAGGACGGCGCACAGATCGTCGGCGAGTTGTTCGGCGTCGAACCGGCCCGTTCCCAGGGTGCTGGCACCGTGACCGCGCTGGTCGAACGCGATGACGCGGTGGTCGCGGGCGAAGGCGTTGATCTGCGGGTTCCAGTACTCGAGGCAGCAGGACCAGCCGTGCACGAAGACGATCACATCGCCGTCGGCCGGGCCGTACGCGTGGACGCGCAGCCGGGCACCGTCGGTGGTCGTGACCGAGAGGACCTCGGCGTCGGGTGCGCAGTTCAACTCGGCCGTGCGGTAGGTCCGCGAACGCATCTTCGCGCGATATCCGCCGGTCAGCGCGCCGATGCCGGTCCGTAGATCGGCAACGTTCTCGGGCAGGTTCACCAGCATGAGCACTCCTTTGTGTCCTACCGCACGTTACCGCGCTAGCAACGGCGCTTGCTAGTGCAAGCAGCGAAGAATTTCCGGTTTAGCCCTTTTGTCCGGCAAAGCGGCACCTCAGCGCTGCTCGCATCCCCGCACACACCGAATACCCATTCCGCCCAACGGCATTCACGGCCGCCGGCGCAACGTCCCACTACCCGCATCTATCGCCCGGCGCCACGCAAGTGCTACGCAGAATTCGCTACATGATTGCCGAACTCGCTACGCGGTGGCCTCGCGCATGCGCCGCGCGGCATAGGTTTCGGCCAGCACCTCGGCGAGTTCGTCGTTGAACGCCTCGTATGCCTCGACGTTGCCCAAGTGTCCGGTGGGCAGCTCGACCAGCTTGCGGAACGCGCCGACCGAGCGCAGTTCCTCGGTCAGGCGCTCGGAGTGCACCGGCGGCGTCATATCGTCCGCGGAACCGGCGATCACCGTGGTCGGCACCGTCAGGCAGCGGGTACAGCTCTGCAGGGCCAGTTCGGCCAGGAGGAAACCGAAGTGCGAACGCACCATCGCGGGGCACGAGCGCACGATCGCCAGGGCGAAGTCGACCACCTCACCGGTGGAGGCCAGACTCATGATCTGGCGGCGGAAGATCCACTTCACCGGCCCGATCGGCGGGAACACCACCGGCAGGCCGAGCCCGAGGCGACCGACCGGGAACGGCAGCGCGAGCGGACCGCGGTTGAACCGCGGGACCACGGTGGTCTCGGCGATCAGATCGCCGGAGGCGGTATTGGCCAGCACCACCGCATCGGCCCGCGCGGCGACCTGGCGCGGATATCGGCCGGCCCAGGCCTGAATGGTCATCCCGCCGAGACTGTGCCCCACCAGGACCGCACGCTGACCGGGACGCAGGGTGGCGTCCAGCACGGCCGCGAGATCGTCGGCCAGCAGGTCGGTGGTCAGCGGCGCGGTGCCGGATTCGCTCTCGCCGTGACCGCGCTGGTCGTAGGCGATCACGCGGTAGTCGCCGGCGAAGGCGTTGATCTGGGGATTCCAGTATTCGATGCAGCAGGTCCAGCCGTGCGCCAGCACGATCGCCTCGCCGTCGGCGGGACCGTAGCTGTGCACGCGCAGCCGGGCACCGTCGGAGGCGGTCACCGTGGTCACCTCACACGGCACCGCGGGCGAATTCAGTGCGGGCAGGTCGTAGGACCGGGTGCGCAGGGCGGCGCGATGGGCGGACAGCAGCCCACGGAGACGCTCCGCGATCCCCGCCACCGTGCTGGGCAACGTTGCCTGCATGAGAACACTCCTTTGTGTGTTACTGATCGATACAGTAACCCGAAGGAGTGGGTGCTTGCTAGTGCAAGCGCGGGGACGGCGGGTTCACCAGCGTGGACCGCGCTGAATTTCGTCGACCTTCGGCCGCACATCGGCCAGATAGATGCCCGTGGCGATCACCGCGGCGATCCCCAGCAGGCCGACCGGCGTGCGGGCGAGCAGCAGGAAGCCGAGGGCGACCGCGAGGATGGAGACCCAGATCGGCTTGGTGAGCTTGTCCACGGCCGTGAACGCGTCGGCACGCTGCCGAATCGCGTGCACCAGCGCGAAGATGGTCGCGGCCATCGCGGCGAGCCAGAGCAGCCACAGGATTGCACTAGTCAGCTGGTACACAGCACCCATGATAGAAGCAACGCCCGCATGCGGCAGTGCGCATGCGGGCGTTGCGGGATCCGGTACGACCCGGATCCGTGTGACGGTTCCGGATTACCCCTCGGCCGGTCTTCTCCTGCGGCCGAATTACTTCTTGGCCGGAGTGGTCTTCTTCGCGGCGGTGGTCGTGGCGGGCTTGGCCGGTGCCTTCTTGGCGGGAGCCTTCTTCGCCGGGGCCTTCTTCGCCGGGGCGGGCTCCTCCGCGGCGGCCTCGGTGGTCACCGCGACGACCTCGGCGTCGACGACCGCGGCGGCCTCCTCGGCCTCCTCGGCCGCTTTGCCCAGAAACCCGCGGGCCTGATCGGACACCTTGGTCAGCACGTCCTCGGCGCGAGTGACGACATCGGTGTAGATGCCCTCGACCTTGTCGAACCGCTCGTCGAAGCCGGGGTTGGAACGCAGCCGGTCGACGGTCTCCTCACCGCGCACGGCCAGATCCGAGTACAGATCCACCAGCTGGCGGTAGTACTGGTCGACCAGCTTGCGCAGCTCCTCCGGGGTGAACTTCTCGCGCAGTTCGGCGAGGTCGTCCGGCAGCTCGGAGGGCAGTCCGGTCAGGCGACCGCGCAGCGTCTCGATCTGGTCCTGCACATCGGCGGGCAGATTCGACAGGCGCTCGCGAGCCTCCTCGACGCGGGCGTTCACATCGACGGTGGCGGCGCGGTCGCGGACACGGTCGACGATGTCGTTGACCGCTGCGTAGAGCGCGTCACCGGCTCCGACGGTCGCGTAGATCGGCTTGGTGACAGTGACGTTGGGCTGGGTCATGGTTGTTCGTTCTCCTGGCGTGGCGAGATTTCGGTAGTACTGCCATCGGTGGCATGGTGCGGAACCTCGTTGTCCCTTGGGCTTTCGGGTGCACCGCCCCTCGGGCTCTCGGGCACACCGCCCCTGCTCCCCCCTGGAACGCCCCCCTCGGATTCCCCCTGAACGGATTCCGAGACGTTCCCTCCGTTGTCGTTCCCACCGTTTTCGCGGCGGAACGACTCATAGATGTCCAGGAGCACCTGCTTCTGCCGCTCCGTGATGTCGGTATCGGCCAGCAGTGCGTCCCGCACCGGGCTGTGCTCCCTCTGTTCGAGGTAGCCGGCCCGGACGTACAAGACCTCCGAAGACACGCGCAGACCCTTGGCGATCTGCGTGAGTACCTCGGCGGACGGGTTGCGCAATCCGCGCTCGATCTGACTCAGGTACGGATTGCTCACCCCCGCCAGCTGTGCGAGCTGACGCAACGAGACCTGAGCGGCCTCCCGCTGCGCCCGGATGAAGCCTCCGATGTCGTGCGCCGCGTTGGCTACGCGACCCACCCGGTCTCCGGGAACCGCAGACGTCTCTGCGGTTTCCCCCGTGTTCCGATCAGAAACCTCTGGTTCCTGTGCCATCACACTGCTCACCTTCCGGCGGTTGTACGGTCGATTCTAAATGAGGGTGCTAACTCTTGCAAGCACCCCTGTTAGCACTATTTCGGCAAACTTCCGGCGCGGTTGCCGGAAGGGTTGTCAGAAGCCTGGGAACAGTAAATGCGATACGGCGTAAATCGCCAGGCCGGCAAGTGATCCGACCACCGTGCCGTTGATCCGGATGAATTGCAGATCGCGCCCCGCCTGCAATTCGATCTTGCGACTCGCCTCATCGGCATCCCACCGGGCAACCGTGTCGCTGATCAGGGCCGCGATCTCGGAACCGTAGTTGGCGACGAGATATCTCACACCGCGTTCCACCCAAGCGTCCACTTGTTTTGTCAGCTCGGGCTCGTCGACCAGACGCTGACCCAACTGCTGCACATTCTCCGAGATCTTGCGGCGCAAGGTGCTGCCCGGATCGTCGGCCGATTCCAGGATCATCCGTTTGGCCGCGCGCCAGGTCGCGCGCGCCATTCCGGTAATTTCCTCGCGGCCCATGATCTCGGTCTTCACCCGCTCGGCCTTGGCGATCATCGCCTCGTCGTACTGCAGATCGCGGGCGAAATCCTCGAGAAATCGGTTCGCCGCCAATCGCACCTCGTGATCGGGTTGCGAGCGAATCTTCCAGGTGAATTCCACCAATTCCCGGTAGATCTTCTCCGACAACAGGATATTGGCGAATTTCGGTGCCCAGGACGGGGCATCGCGCATGACGATCCGGTCCAGAGTCTCCTGACTCGCCAGGGCCCACTGGTGGGCGCGCTCGGCCAGCAGATCCAGCAGCGGCTCCTGCCGGTTCTCGGCCAGCAGCTCGGCGAGCACCCGCCCGATCGGCGGCCCCCACTGCGGTTCGGCGATGCGCTTGACGATGGTCTGGTCGATCACCTGCTCGACATCGGAGTCGCGCAGCGCGCCGATCACCGCCCGCAGAATGGTCGACGACTCCTCCGACACCCGCGCGGCGTGCCCGGGATCGGCCATCCACGTCCCCAGGCGCAACGAGATCTGCGCCGAGTTCACCTTCGTCGCCACGGTGTCGGGCGAGAGGAAATTGGTGCGCACGAAATCGCCCAGGCTGGTGCCGAGTTGATCTTTCTTCTTGCGGATGATCGCCGTATGCGGAATGGGCAGGCCGAGCGGATGCCGGAACAGCGCGGTGACCGCGAACCAGTCCGCCAGCGCGCCGACCATGCCGGCCTCCGAGGCCGCGCGCACATAGCCGACCCAGCTGCCGCCGATATCGCGCGAACCGAGCCAGCAACAGACCAGATAGACGACCGTGGCCGCCGCCAGGAATCCGGTCGCGACCATCTTCATCTTGCGCAGATCGCGTTTCTTCCCGGATTCGTCCATCAGATCGGCGAACGACGACGGTGGTTCCGGCGCGCCCCGGCTCGCGGGCCGTGTGGCATTTCCCACTCCCGCCCGGGTCTCGGGGTGCGCGTTCGCTTCCGCCAGGACGGGGGCGCTGCCGGCAGATTGCTCCATATCCCCATTCTGGCTGGAATATCGGCGCCGCCGACGTGCGCCCGCTCACCCGGAGCCCGTCCGCGCCTCGGGTGAACGGCCCCGGGCCGAGAGCCGGCCCACTCGGCGAACCGGGAACATCACCTCCGCGGAGGACTTAAGCTGGTGGTGCCCATATCCCCGGATCCAGGAGTCCCCTCGAGCATGACCACACATCGTGCCGCGAGCGCTGCCGTCGACACCCCTGCGGTGCGCCCCGGCCGGGTGGACGGTCGCAAGCGACGCTGGCATCAGCACAAGATCGACCGCCGGGAAGAACTCGTCGACGGCACCCTCGCCGCTATCCGCAACCGCGGCGGCGATGTCGGGATGGACGAGATCGCCGCGGAGATCGGCGTATCCAAAACCGTCCTGTACCGCTACTTCTCGGACAAGTCCGATCTGACCCGCGCCACCATGGAGCGGTTCATCGAGACCACACTCATGCCGCGGATCTACGAGGCGATCAGCGACGACGCCGACGAATATCAGCTCGTCCGCAACACTCTCGCCGCCTATGTGCACACCGTCGAGGCGGATATCGACGTGTACCGCTTCATCATGGGCAACGGCTCCACCACCGACAAGTCCAGCCTCGCCGACTTCGAGAAGCTGTTCGCCGACGTGGTGTCGGTCGTGGTGCAGACCAAGGCCTTCGATCGCGGCGTCGACACCGAGGGTGTGCAGCTGTATTCCTATGTCATCGTCGGCGGTGTGCAGCTGGCCACCGACTGGTGGATCAGCAATCGCTCGATGTCGGCCGATCGCATGCTCGACCACCTGGCGATGATGGTGTGGAGCGCCATCGAGGGCATGGTCCGCGCGGGTGGTTCGCCGGAGAAGTTCAACGCCGTGCCGCACGAACTTCCCGAGGCCGACCTGGGCTGATTCGCCCGCGAAGGAATCCGTGCTCGCCGTCTCTGGGCCGACGGCTCACGCTTGGTTACGCTGAAGACCGGCCAGGCGGGGCATCAACGGAGGTCATCAATGGCGAAAGAGCTGCCGACGTCGCGGCTGGCGCGGGGGACGAAGCTGGGTGTGGCCGTCGCCGGCAACGTCTTACGTGCGCAGAAGACCCGCCGTTCCATGCGCGGACGTTCCGAAGCGGTGCGCGAGCGGATGGCCGAGGAGTCGATGATCCGCGCCACCGAGCAGATGGTCATGGTGCTGGGCACCATGAAGGGCGTGGCAATGAAGCTCGGCCAGATGCTCTCGGTGCTGGATCTGGATCTGGTTCCGCCGGAACATCGCGAACGATTCCAGCGCCGGCTCGCCGTACTGCGCGACAGCGCGCCGAAGGTTTCCTTCGACACCATGCGCGGCGTCATCGAGAAGGATTTCGGCCGCACCCTCGAGGAGTTGTTCGCCGAATTCGACGCCGAACCGATCGCGGCGGCCTCGATCGGCCAGGTCTATCGGGCGCGGCTGCACGACGGTCGCGCGGTCGCGGTGAAGGTGCAGTATCCGGGCATCGACACCGCCGTGCGCGCCGACCTGAAGAACCTGGCGATGTTCCGCCGCGTCCTGCAGTCGGCGATGCCGTGGGTGACGCCGGCGGTCCTCGACGAACTGCGCCTGAACCTCGAGAGCGAACTGGACTACGTGGCCGAGGCGCATACCCAGCGCGAGGTCGCCGCCCTGTTCGCCGACCATCCGTTCATCGTGGTACCGGCGACCATGCCCGAACTGTCGAGTACGCACGTGCTGGTCAGCGAATATTTTCCCGGTCGCGGTTTCGAGGAGATCCGGCGGTTGCCGGAGGCCGAACGCGACCGGGTCGGCGAGATCATCTACCGCTTCTACGTGGGCTCGCTGTTCACCTTCCACGAGTTCTGCGGTGACCCGCATCCGGGCAATCTGCTGCTCGGCGAGGACGGCCGGGTCGCCTTCCTCGATTTCGGGCTGTTCAACCGGATGGACCCCGAACACGTCCGCTTCGAGGCCACCTGTATTCGCGCGGCGGCCGAGGAACGCGCGGAAGATCTGCGCCAGTTGATGATCGACCACGGCATCATCGATTCGCCGGAGGAGATCAGCCCCGAGGACTGCCTGGAGTACGTGCTCGCGGCATGTGAGTGGGCGCTGATCGACCAGGATCTGACCATCACCCCCGAATTGGCCAGCGGCGCCTTCGTGCTGGCGGTCGATCCGCGCGCGAGTGAATACGCCGGGATGAAACAGCAGAATCTGCCGCCGGAACATCTGTTCTCGCGGCGTGCGGATTTCCTGACGTTCGGGGTACTCGGCCAGCTGGAGGCGACCGCGAACTGGCATCGCATCGCCCGCGAATGGCTCTACGGCGACGAGCCGGTGACCGAGCTCGGTAAGCAGCATCACGCCTGGCTGGCCCGGCGCGGCCTGCCGCGCAAACCGGCGAAGCGCTCGGCCCCACGCAAGGCCGCCGGCGGAAAACGTACCAGCACAAAGTAATCGGCCACCACGAGAATGGGATGGGCATGACCGACAGGGAATTCGACCTCGTACTGTTCGGCGCGACGGGGTTCGTCGGCCGGCTGACCGCGCAGTATCTGGCCGAGGCCGCGCCCGAGAACGCGCGCATCGCCCTCGCGGGCCGCTCACCGGAGAAGCTCACCGCGGTGCGCGACGAACTCGGCGGCGCCGCGGCGATCTGGCCGCTGCTGGTCGCCGATTCCTCCGATCAGGCGGCGCTGGACGCGCTGGCCGCGCGGACCAAGGTCGTGGTCACCACCGTGGGCCCGTACCTGCGCTACGGACTGCCGCTGGCCCAGGCCTGCGCGAACGCCGGCACCCATTACGCGGATCTGACCGGCGAGCCGCTGTTCATCCGCGAATGTATCGATCGGTTCGGTGAGCGGGCCGCCGAAACCGGCGCGAAGATCGTGAATTCCTGTGGCTACGACTCGATTCCGTCGGATCTGAGCGTGTATCGGCTCTTCCGGCGCTCCGTCGAGGACAACACCGGTGAACTCACCGACACCACGCTGGTGGCCTGGCTCAAGGGCGGCGCCAGCGGCGGCACCATCGATTCCGGGCGGGCGATGATGGAGGCCATCGCCACCGATCCGGCCAAGGGTTCGGTGCTCTCGCACCCGTATTCACTGAGCCCGGACAAGTCGATGGAACCCGATGTGGGCCGGCAGTCCGACCAGGCTCTCTCGCGCGCCTCGGCCATCGATCCCAGCCTCGACGGCTGGGTCGCCACCTTCGTGATGGCCGCGCACAACACCAAGGTGGTGCGACGCAGCAACGGCCTGCTGGGCTGGGTGTACGGCAAGAACTTCCGGTACCGCGAGGTGATGAGCGCCGGGAGCTCACCGGCGGCGCCGCTGGTCGCCGCCGGAATGGCCGGCGGCATCGTCGCCGGCCTGACCGCCGGTGCGCTGCTCTCCCGTGTGTCGGCGGGGCGCCGGCTCCTGGACCGGATCCTGCCGAAGCCGGGGACCGGCCCCGGCGAGGAGGCCCGCCGCAGCGGCTGGTTCACCATGAAGACCTTCGCCGACACCACCTCGGGCGCGCGGTACGTCTGCACCTTCTCCGGGCAGGGCGATCCGGGCTATCAGGCCACCTCGGTGATGCTAGGCGAGGCCGGACTGTGCCTGGCCTTCGACGAACTACCGGAGCTGGCGGGCATCCTCACCCCCGCCTCCGCGATGGGCGATCCGCTCACCGATCGCCTGCGGCGGGCCGGGCTGACCATCGAGGTCGAGCGGGCCTGAACGACGGATTCGCTTGCGGCGCAGGCCCGTTCACAGACCGCCTGCACAGGTCGTCGGGCAGTGAACGGGTCAGCCGCCACAGCGTGTGCACCGCCGCGCCGTCGAGCATCCCGACCTCGTCGAAATAGCGCAGCATCGGCTCGGACAGGAAGCTCATCGTCCGCCGGTACTGCGGTCCGGTGAAGGCCGCGGCGAATCCACGCCGGGGGTCGATGCCCACCGCGCGATAGACCTGCGGATTGACGAGCATCGGATACAGCACCAGCGCGAAGTAGGCCAGCAGCAGTTGATGCGGCAGCCGCTGCCACCGCGAACGCCGGGCCATCCCGCGGGCCAGCGCATCGCGGGCGAAGCCGATGTGCCGCGCCTCCTCCAGTACGTGAATGCGCATCAACTGCCGCACATGCGGCTGAATCTCGCTGTCGGCCATGGCTTCTCGCTGGCCACGATCGAGAATCTCCTCGATCAGCAGCGTGCCGGCGTAGACGACCGGGCCGATCGGGAAGTGTTCGGCGACGCGCAACTGCATCCGGTTCAGCGCGACCGGCCGATACGGCGGTATTCCGGTCTTGTCGATGAGCCGCGCGAACATGATCGAGTGGCGCGCCTCCTCACTCAGTTCGGTGAGCGCGTACATCGCGTGCTGCGAGGTCGGATTGCGCGCGACGATGCGCAGCAGATATTTGCTGAGCAGCCCCTCGGCGACGATCCCGAACGACAGCAGGCTCACCAGTTCGTGTTTGCCGAGTTCGATGCGCTGTTCGGGCGTGAGCCGATCCCACAGCGGGGTGCCGTAGAGGGAGATCCGATGTTCGGGCAGCCAGGCCTTGTCCGGCTGCCACGGCTGCTCCCAGTCGATATCGATATCGGCGTCGTAGAAGTGTTCCGCCGACGAGCGGAGCAGCCGCTGGGCCACGCGCTCGCGCCCGTCGGAAGCGTCCCCCGCGAAATTCTCGGTGTGCTGTGCCATCGGCTTCACCGTCCTGCCGCTGGACCGCGGCCCGCGCGTTGTGCTCACCCCGGCGCATTTGCCGACCGATGTGAGCGGTGGCACACTCGATATTACCTATTACTCATTGTCACGGCTATAGCGCGGACAGGACGCTCTCGCGCAGCTCAGGAAGGCGATCATGCGGCAACCCGAAGCGGATTACCAGGGGCCGGCCGTCGTCGTGCTCGGCGATCGGGAATTCGCCGTCCGGGTGCGGCTGCGCGGCCACCGCCAGCCGATCGACGGCATCTACCGCTGGTACGGACGCCTCGATCCGGATGCCGCGCTGGATGCGGCGGCCGGCAACCGGAAACAGCGCGTCGAGGTGCGAACCACCGCAAGCACCGCGGCGGCGATCCTGGGTGATCGCGACTTCTGGGGGCGACTGCGGCTGCTCGGGCACGGCGCACCGCCGTATCGAATCTCGACAGTGGACGACCTCGACGCGAGGATGACCCGGTGAATCTCGCACGCCGCACCATGAACAACCCGGTCTTCGCCCTGCTCTACGAGCGGGCGTGGCGGCCGACCAGTTTCCTGCTGGCCACCGGGCGGACCATGCACGCCGATCGCCGTGACGCGGTGCGCACCCTGGGCCTCGGCGCGGGCGACCGGGTGCTCGACATCGCCTGCGGGCCGGGCAATTTCACCCACTACCTCAGCGAACACATCGGTGACGGCTATGCGGTGGGCATCGATTTCTCGGTGCCGATGCTGCGGCAGGCCGTCGCCGACAACTCCGGACCGCGAGCCGGCTACGTCCGCGGCGACGCACGCCGGCTTCCGTTCCCCGACAACAGCTTCGACGCGGTCTGCTGTTTCGGCGCGCTGTATCTGATTCCGGATCCGCTGACCGCCGCCGCCGAGATGATCCGGGTGCTCGCGCCCGGCGGCCGCATCGCGATCAGCACCAGTCACCGCCCGCAGGGCTGGGTGGGGCAGGTGTCGAGCGCGGTGGGCGGCGCGGGCGGGCTGCGCGTATTCGACCTCGACACCTTCCCGAAGCTGTTCGCCGAATACGGATTGGTGGATATCGAACAGGAAGTGCACGGCCTGCTGCAGTACGTGAGCGCCCGGGCGGCCGAGGCGGCGTGAAACCGGCAGCGCCACAGTAATTTACACATTTTCGTCCCGTATCGATGTGCGGATTCACAATGCGCCGCCGCGCGCCGGGCACCGGCCGCTCCGGTAAGCTCGCCGAGGGAAACTCTCGGGGCGGAAGGGGATCATCACGGTGCCGATTCCGGAGACCGGTCAACAACTGGCGCGCGAATTGTACGCCGCGGCAACAGGTTCCGGAGCCGAGGTGTTCGAGATCGCCGAGGACACCGCCCGCAATCTCGCGGCGGCCTGCGACCGGCTCGTCGAGGATCTCCACGCCGCCCGCAGCGGCGGTGCGGTCCCCGCCGCGGTGCGCGGCTTCGGCGAACTCGCGTCCGGCCGGGCCCTGGCACGCGGATTCTCCCGCAAGAGCGGCGAATACCTCGACACCGTCCTCTCGTTCCAGCAGACGGCGCTGCTGTTCAAGGCCGCCTACCTGGCCGCGGGGAAACATTTCGACGAGGCCGAGGCAGCCAACCGCGCGGCGCTGGCACTGATCCGGCCCGAACCGGGAGCCTGACGTGGCCGACGCGTCCTACTTCGATCCGCCCTTCGTCGCGGACCGGGAGGTCTACGGCTCCTACAGCCACCGGCAACTCTGGGAACTGGTGCACGAGGCACTGGACCCGGCCGCGCTGGGCGAGGCGGCGGCGGCCTGGCAACGGCAGGCGGACGCCGTCGCCGCGGCGTTCCGGACCTTCGCCGACACCACCCACGCCGAATTCGAGCGCTGGTCCGGGCATGCGCGCGCGGCGGCCGAACCCGCGACGGCGGCATTCGTCGAACGGGGCGCCGCCGCCGCCGAGGTCTGCACCCGGCTGGGGCAGCTGCTGGAGGCCGATGCCGAAGCGGCGCAATCCATTCGAGACGCGCTACCGGCACCGTCGAATTATGTCCCGCTGCCCGACCCGGTGGCCGAGGTGGTGCATGGCGGCGCCCGCCGGATGACCCACGACATCGCCGCCGCCGCGGCCCTGGCCGACACCCGCGACATCATGACCTTCCGCTACAACACCACCCTGGCCGCCTCCGGCGATCGGGTGCCGCGCTTCGTTCCCGCACCCCGTCCGGATTCGGGTGGGGGTCACCCGTAGTGAAGTGGGTGCTGACGCCGGACGAGTTCGCCCACGTCTGGGCCACCGAAACCGATCTCGACCGCCGCCCGTATCCGGTGAACATGATCCCGGAATCCACCGTGCGCACCGAAATCGAATATGCCGCACTGGGTTTGCGCACCCGCTACGCGCGCAACACCGATCCGGATCTCACCGCCGCGCTGCTGCTGTGCACCCGGCCGGACGCCACCACGATCACCGTCTCCGGGCGGCGCTCCACACCGCCGGACGAGCCGGAACTGATCCTCGCCTTCGCCGCCGTCGTCCACCGGCACGCGGGATTGCTGATCGCGCGGCCCGACGCCGTCACGGTCGCCGTCTGCCATGCGCGCGGCCTCGGGGAACGGCTGGTGGCCGCGATCGGCTCGGCGCCGGCGGGCAGATGCGGGCCGATGCGCGAACCGCAGCAGGCGGTACTCGACACCGGAACCGACGCCCGGCCCGGCGGCGATATCGGCACGCCGCAGGATCCCGGCGCCGCCCGCTTCCGCCGCACCCTGCGCGCGCCGGTCGACGCGCGCGGATTCATCACCGTCACCGTCGCACCGGACAATCCGATGTCGCCGCCGACGCGGCATCGCACCTGGCTCGACATCACCGGTGACGGCCGCTATCTGCTCACCACGGCCGCCGAGCTGGTGCTGACCCCGGTCGACGACGCCGAATTCGCGGCACAGTTGACGAGACTGGCCGGAATCGGCTGACTCACGACCCGATCACCGCCCGGCTGTCGGGGCCGCCGACCATACTCGACGGTTATGGCGAAATCTTCGTGGACCGAACCTGCCACCACCGCGTTGCGAGCAGCCGGGGTCCGGCTCGATTCCTACGATCCCTCCGGTACCCCCGGATTCACCGGCGACAAGAAACTCGGCGAGCAATTGCTGCCCGAACGCGGCGAGGTGCTGTCGGATCTGCAGGAGATGCTGTTCGCGAACGGCCGCTCCGGCGACCATCGCAACCTGCTGCTCATCCTGCAGGGTATGGATACCGCCGGGAAGGGTGGCGTGGTGCGCCACGTGATCGGCATGGTCGACCCGCAGGGCGTGCGGCATGCCGCCTTCGGCGTTCCCACCGACGAGGAACGCCGTCACCACTATCTGTGGCGAATCCGCCACCGGCTGCCGGCCGGTGGGCAGATCGGCGTCTTCGACCGATCGCATTACGAGGACGTCCTCGTGGTGCGGGTGCAGAACCTGGTGTCGCGCGAGGTGTGGGAGCCGCGCTACGACGAGATCAACGACTTCGAACGGGAGCTCACCGCGGCCGGCACGACGATCGTCAAGGTCGCGATGTTCGTCTCGCTGGACGAACAGAAACGCCGGCTCGGCGAGCGGCTGGAACGCTCGGACAAATACTGGAAGTACGACCCGAGCGATATCGACGACCGCGCCCTCTGGCCCGAATATCAGCGGGCATATCAGGACGTGCTGGACCGCACCGATACCGAGCACGCGCCGTGGTACGTCGTTCCGGCCGACCGGAAATGGTTCGCCCGGCTGGCGATCACCGAATTACTCATCGACGCCCTCAGCGGCCTGAAGCTGACCTGGCCCGCGCCGCATTTCGACATCGAGACCGAGAAGGCCCGGCTTGCGGAGAGCTGATCCGCACGCCGGACACCGTCACGGCCGCGAAGTTTTCGTCCGGAATCTCGGGGATCTCTCAGGTTGAGCGGCAATCATGTGGTGCCGAGTGTGCCCGGTGCGACGGCCCGCTGATCATGCGGCCCCGCGACGGCGCGGCGGACGGCCCGTACGATCGCAGGCGGCGCCCGGCCGCACGATGTCGCACACATACACGTAACACAGGAAAGGCGTGGTGAACTCCGAGGTGAGCAAGAATCCGCGTGGGAAGAACTCGCTGACGGCGGTGCGAGGCGGAGATCGCACGCGCACGATCCTGATTCAGGTGGGCGTCGCCGCCGTGCTGATCGCGCTCATCGCGGCCATCGGCATCAGCATCGCCGTCAAACAGTCCAACAAGAACGACACCGGGCCGGTGCCCTCGGTCGCCGCGCAGCCGGCCGCACCGGACGCGGTCACCGGATCGATCACCGACAAGGGCGAGATCAAGATCGGCAAGCCCGGCGCCAAGGTCGACATCCGCGTCGTCGCCGACCTGCAGTGCCCGGCCTGCAAGATGTTCGAGAGCGCCAACGCCAAGGCCATCGAGGACGCGGTGAACGCCGGTACGGCCAGCGTGCGCTACAACATCATCGCCTTCCTGGACCAGTCCTCGGGCGGCACCCGCTACTCCTCGCGCGCGGCCAACGCCGCCTACTGCGTGGCCGGCTCCGATCCGACCAAATTCCTGCCGTGGCTGAGCACCATGTACGAGCAGCAGCCCCCGGAGGGCGGCACCGGCCTGCCCGACGAGAAGCTGGTGCAGATCGCCCAGGCCGCCGGATACACCGATCCGGCCGTGGCCGAATGCATCACGTCGGACAAGTACGACAAGTACGTGCAGAAGACCACCAAGGACGTGCTCAACAGCGGCATCAAGTCCACGCCGACGGTGTACGTCGACGGTAAGCAGATCACCAGCTCGCAGCAGCTGATGCAGCCCGACGGTCTGCGCCCGGTGATCGAGGCCGCGGCCAAGTGATCACCGCCCGGCCCCGCCCCGCGTGGCTGCTCCTGCTCGGCACCCTGCTGGGCTGGCTGGCCGCGGTGACGCTGACGATCGAAGATTTCAAACTGCTGAAGGATCCGTCCTATCGGCCGTCGTGCAGTATCAATCCGATCCTGTCCTGCGGTTCGGTGATGGCGACCCATCAGGCGTCGGTGTTCGGATTCCCGAATCCGATCATCGGCGTGACGGGATTCTCGGTGGCGGTCACCATCGCGGTGCTCGCGGTGGCCGGTGTCGCCCTGCCGCGCTGGTTCTGGGGCGGACTGTGGATCGGCCTGATCGCCGGGATGGGCTTCGTCTTCTGGCTGATCTTCCAGAGCCTCTACCGCATCGGCGCGCTGTGCCCGTACTGCATGGTGGTGTGGACGTTCACGCCGATCTGCCTGGCGGTGGTCACCGATCAACTGTGGGGCGGGGCCCGCGGGATCATGGGGATCATCGCGCAGTGGCGGTGGACGATCGTGGTGGTCTACTACGCGATCGTGCTGCTGCTGGTCTTCCTGCGCTTCCAGGACTACTGGCTCTCGCTGTTCTGATCAGTTGGGCGGGCCGGCGGCCAGCGTCACCGCGAGCGCGCGGTGGGTGCCGTCCGGCTCGACCAGATCCAGCCGGATCACCTCGTCCGGCCGGCGCACATTGAGTGCGGCCTTGAGGGTCTGCGCCGACGTGACCGGTGTGTCGTCGACCGCGACGATCACCTCGCCGGAATTCAGCCCGGCCGCGAAGGCCGGCAGCCCGTAGATCGCCACGTCCACCCGGGCGCCGGTGGGTTTGGCATCGGAGGTCAGCACACCGAGAGTCGCGGTCGGGCCGACGTGGACGGTATCGGTCGGAATGCCGGTGCGGATCTGGCGCACCACGCTCAACGCCCGATCGATCGGCACCGCGTATCCGCTGGCCTGCCCCTGCTGCCGGGACAGTTCTCCCGAGGCGGCCGTCACCACGCCGATCACCGCCCCGGACCGGTCGACCAGTGCGCCACCGGACTGTCCGGAGACCACCGGCGCGGCCACCTCGATCATGCCGATCAACGCCTTGCGCGACAGATCGGCGGCATCACGCGCGACGATGGAGGCATCCAGTGCGGTGACCGTGCCCGGTGTCGCGGTCGGCGAACCGGTTCCGCCCGCATTGCCGATCGCCAGCGCCTGATCGCCGACCCGGACCCCGGCGGAGCTGCCGATGCGGGCCACCGACAGCGCCGCCGCGCCGGTCAGCGACAGCAGCGCGATATCGGCATCGGAGTCGTAGCCGAGCACCGTCGCCGGATAGTGCCCGCCGTTGCCGAGATCGCCGACGGTGATGGTCTCCGCCCCCTTCACCACATGGTGGCTGGTCAGGATCTCCCCGTCGGGACTGAGCACGATGCCCGAACCGGCCGCGCCCATACCGCTGGGCCGGATCGACACGTTGATGTTCACCAGTTCGGGTTCGACGGCCGAGGCCACCGCCGCGGGATCCATCGGCGGGACCGGCGGTCCGAACAGCGCCGAGGTGGAGTGGCCGGCGGGTACCGCCCAGCGCGGCAGATCGCCGCGGTAGCCCAGGAACGCCGCGCCGACGAGGGCCATGACGAGCACGAAGACGACCGTCGACAGCCACCCGCCGCGAGCCGGACGCGATTGCCGGCCCGAATGCTGCTCGTCCATCGCCGCTCCCGATTCTGCATGCCCGGGGTGGGCTGGCGGAGTTTGTGCTTTTATGTGTATCAAATCGGCGGGGCGCCCGGTATCACTCCTGCAATGCCGCCACCGCGAACATCAGCGCGGCGCCCCCGATCGTGCAGAACAGCACGGCTCGCGACGGTCGGCCCGAATGTGCTTCCGGCAGAATGTCACTCGTTGCCAGATAGAGCAGGAATCCGGCGAAATATCCCAGGTACAGGCCCGCGACGTCGGCGGGCACCCGGATCACCGTGCCGATGATCGCGCCCGCCACCGGCGCCAGCGCGTCCAGCCCCAGCAGGGTCAGCGCCCGCCGCCGCGCGTTGCCGTACAGCGTGGGAATGGTGAAGGCGTTGAATCCGTCGGCGAAATCGTGCGAGATCACCGCGATCGCGACCGAGACGCCCAGTGCCGTCCCGGTCTGGAACCCGACGCCGATGCTCAGGCCGTCGAGCATGCTGTGGAAGATCAGCCCTCCGGTGGCGACCAGGCCGACCGAGGGAAAGTCGTGGGTGTGGCGGCCGAAATCCTGTTCGTGACCGACATGGATCGCCATCTCGCGTTCGATGATGTGGATGGTGAAGAAGCCGATCACCGCGGCCACGAGCACCCCGGGCACCCCCGCGACGAGCCGACCGGATTCGGCCAGCGCATCGGGAATCAGGTCGAAGGCGACCACACCGAGCATGATCCCGGCGGCCAGCCCGAGGATCAGCCGCTTGCGCTCGCCGATGCGCGCGGCCACCAGCCCGCCTGCCAGCGTCGAACACATCGAGAGCAAGGCCAGCAGGATCGCCACCGGATCAGCATCCGATATCGGCGCGAGCCCGCCGAGCACATCCGACCGGCGGGTCGCTCGGTGGGGATGGACCGGCGGGTCGCCTCGTGCGGATAGTTTGCATAGGCAACCATGCGGGGGTAGGCATGAACGCATGACCACAGCTGCCGCGTATTCCGTGTCCGCGCCCGACGGGCGGTTCACCAAGACCACCATCGAACGCCGCGCACTCGGCCCGCACGATGTGCTGATCGATATCAAGTACGCGGGCATCTGCCACTCCGACATCCACACCGCGCGCAACGAGTGGCACGGCACCAGATACCCGTGCGTCCCGGGGCACGAGATCGCCGGTCTGGTCGCCGCGGTCGGTCCGGAGGTGACCAAGTTCGCGGTGGGCGACCGGGTCGGCGTGGGCTGCATGGTCGATTCGTGCGGACAGTGCGAGCCCTGCCTGGCCGGTGAGCAGCAGTACTGCGTACGCGGCGCCACCATGACCTACAACGGCACCGTCCCGGAGGAGATCCAGGCCGGCGGCTACACCCTGGGCGGGTATTCGACCCAGGTGGTGGTGACCGACGGCTTCGTGGTGGGCATTCCGGAGGGCATCGGACTCGACGAGGCCGCGCCGCTGCTGTGCGCGGGGATCACGCTGTTTTCGCCGCTGCGGCACTGGAACGCCGGTCCCGGCAAGCAGGTGGCCATCATCGGCATGGGTGGCCTGGGCCATGTCGGGGTGAAGATCGCGGCCGCGATGGGCGCCGAGGTGACGGTGCTGAGCCATTCGCTGAACAAGGAGGACGACGGCCGGCGGTTCGGCGCGCACCACTACTACGCCACCACCGACCGCCAGATCTTCCGCGATCTGCGCAACCGATTCGACCTGATCGTCAACACCGTCTCGGCCGATCTGCCGATCGACACCTATATGCGCCTGCTGAACCTCGACGGCACCATGGTGATCCTCGGCCTGCCCGATCAGCCGCTCGCGGTGCGGCCGTTCACGCTCACCGGAAACCGCCGGTCGCTGGCCGGCTCGAATATCGGCGGCATCCCGCAAACCCAGGAGATGCTGAACTTCTGCGCCGAACACGGCATCGGCGCGGAGATCGAGGTCATCTCCGCCGATCGCATCGACGAGGCCTACGAGCGCGTGGTCGCCAGCGACGTGCGGTACCGGTTCGTCATCGACGCCGCCACCATGTGAATTTCGGGGCGACGCCGACGTCCGCGGCGGTGCGGTGCAACAACTCCGCGAGGTTGCGGCGCACCCGGCCCATCTGGGCGCGGCTGTGATCGTTGGTGTCGTATTCGACCTGCACCGTCAGCCGCTCCCCCAGGGTGAAGGCGGTGAGCTTGGGCGGCATGCCGGGCCCCATGGCGAGCAGGTTGTCGCGCACCAGCCGCACCCCCTCGGGAACGATGTGGTCCGGCACCCTGCCGATGTTCGACAGCGCGATACTGGGCTGTTCCGCGAGCATCCGGGCGGTGGCCTCGTCGCGAATGTATCTGCCCGCCAACGCCACCCGCGCGGGGTCGCGACGCTCGAGCGCCGCGCGGACGTCGGCGTGCACCACCCGCCCCAGGTCGAACGGATCGGCGGATTCGGCCACCGCCAGGAGCGTGCCCCAGCCGGAGGCGCAGTTGAGCACCGTCTCGTCGGGCAGCCACGGATCCAGGGCCGACCGCATATCGGCGGCATAGCCGCAGACCATCGGCAGGGCGCCGACCCCGCCCAGTTCGGCTCGCACCGCGGCCAGCGCACACCCGCTCAGCAGGGCGTTCACCCCGATTCCGGCCGCGCGCGCCGACGCGGCGAAGGCCGCGGTCACCTCCGGTTCCAATTCGATCCGCTCGGCGACGAAGAGTCCGCGTCCCGATCCGGCCGTGCCGTCGCGCGGCAGGCGCGCGGGCGGATCACCGATGATCGTGCGCATCGCCGCGAGCAGTTCGGTGACCTCCGCCTCGGAGACGACGGCGGTGAGGCGCTCGTCGACCGCTTGCGGCAGTTCGTGATTCGCGCGCACCGGCATCGGCGCGCCGTGGTGATGCGCGGTGTAGCGCCGCCACATCTCGTCCAGTAGCGCGAAAGCCGAACGGCCGTCGGTGATTCCGTGGTGGATGACGAGCACGATACGGGTCCGGTCGTCCTCGCGGAACACCCGCGCGAAGAACAGACCGTCGTCCCACGGTTGCGGCTGGTTGACGAAATCGACGTATTCGATATCGCCACCGGGACTTTCGGTGACCGGGGGACGGTAGCCCTCGACGTGGCGGAGCACGAGCATCCCGCCGTCGTCGACTCGGCGGCAGCTGAGCAGTGGATTTTCGGCGGCCAGTTCGGCCAGCACCGTGCGGAGCAGTTCGGTGTCGAATTCCCCCTCGACGGTCGATCCGATGAACAGCGCCATTCCGCCGACCGGCACGGAACCGAAGGTGGCGTGTTCCTGGAAGTAACCCGACTCGAAGGGCGATATCGGACGTTGCGTGACCATACGGAGAACCATACAGCCGTTTCAAACAATTGTCACAAACATTTGTTTGAAACATGCGTCAGCGAGCACTTGCTACCCTGCCGACGTGGGAACACGCGAGGATCTACTCTCAGCCGCCAAACACTGCCTGGCCGAACGCGGCTACGCCCGGACCACGGTGCGCGATATCGTCGCCGCCTCGGGCAGCAACCTCGCCGCGATCAACTACCACTTCGGCACCCGCGACGCGCTGCTCACCCAGGCCATGATCGAATCGTCCGCCGAGGCCGTGCAGCAGATCCTCGACGCGCTCGCCGAGAGCAGCGAACCGCATCCGGCCGAGCGGCTGCTCACCTTCCTGAGGCGTCTCACCGCCACCTTCACCGACCAGCGGGCGCTGTGGGCGGCCAATATCGAAAGTCTCGCCCAGGCACTGCATTCCGGTGAGGTCAAGGCCGACATCGCGGCCAGACAGCGCGAGGGGAAGGCCGCACTGACTCGAATGTTGTTGCCCGCCAGGGATATCGAGGACGACGACGGCGGTCCGATCGGCGTGCTGCTCTGGACGCTACTCGACGGCCTGCTCGTCCAGTGGTTGCTGGATCCGAAGTCCGCCCCCTCGGCCGAGCAGCTCGTCGCCGGTCTGCGCACCCTCGCCCCGATGCTGTAGCCGCCGGGAACGTCGCGGGTATCGACCGATCGCGCCGGTCACCCGGGCCGGCCTCCGCTCATCGGCGTACCGGCACCGGCGAACCTCATCCGCCGAGGACCACGCGAAGCACGCTCCCGGTTCCCGTGGTGACCAGCAGCGCGCGATCGTCGGTGGGGATTCTCGAGACCGAGGTGGCCGGCACACCCAGGTCGGCGACCGTGCAGACCCCGCCGGTGGCCGGGTCGACGCGGACCACACGAGCGGTCGTGGTCGCGACGTACAGCATGCCGTCCGGCCCCACGGTGAGATCGTCGGGCAGGGCGGTCAGCGGGAGCGCCCCGACGGTGACCGACGCGACGGTCGTCTGCTCCTGCGGAGCGCCGATCGGGAGGCGGACGATGCGACCGTCGAGACTCCGGTAGAGCGTCGCATAGAGCACATCGCCTTGCGCCACAATGCCGTTCACGCCGGAGGCCACCGCGCGTGCGGTCCAGTCCGCGTCGACGGAGCCGCCGGGCCGTACCTTCACCACGCCGTGTGCGGTATCGGCGACATACAGATTGCCCGCCCCGTCGAAGGTTGCGCCGTTGGCCATACCGAGACCGGAGACGTAGACCTGCGGCACCGGATGGTCGGCAGCCGGATCGAACCGCACCACGCCGGAGTTGTGCGCGCCGGGCAGCAGTCCGGCCGACGAGTCGCCGAAGACGACGTACAGCGCACCGTCGGGACCGAGCCGGATCGCGCCGGGCGCGTCCACCGGCACCTCCGCGGTGACATGGCCCGCGGAATCGTAGCGCTGGACCACATTTCGGAAGACCCGCGAAATCCAGAGGTCGCCCTGAGCGTCGTAGCCGAGGTTCTCCGCGAAATCCAGCAGCGGAGCCGAGGCGGGCACCATCTGCTCCACCGAGGTGGCCGCGCAACCAGGCGCCTCGGCGTGCACCGGGGCGAGCGCGGCCGGGAGCACGGCCGCGGCGCTCACCCACGCCGTCGCGAGAACACCCACCCCCACGACGGGCCGAGAGATCCGTGGCAGACCGCGGCGTGCACCCCACGGGAACGAACCACCCATCACGGCCCTCCTGCCGTTCGCCTGCATACCGGTGCGCCCGTCTTCGCGCCGGGCGTCGACGCCACCCGGAAGGATCGGCGGGTCCGGCCGAATCCTACGTGCCGCGGTCCGGATACGCCCGGGCTCGCGCACACCGACCCACCCGCTCGCCGGCCCGCCGCCACACGGCGGTAGGGGCCGAGGTCGACCGCCGTCCGGCCCGAATGCGTCACATGACCTGTAAGCGCCTGTGTACCTTGATATTCCGAGGCGCTACGACGCAGCGTCCGCGCCGCGCCCGACCTCGCCGGCTCCCGCCTCGATTCGCCGCACCGAACTCCGCGCCCGACCGCCCCGCACAGCGTAAGGTCGACCCTGGAACCGGCTCCGGGACGGTCTCTACGGCTATCACCGCAGGTCGGCCCGGCCGGATCCGTGTCGTGTTCGGCAACCGTGCTGGAGGTCCTCGCGTGCCCGACCGTGAATCGTTCGACTACATCATCATCGGAGCGGGGAGCGCGGGCTGCGTCCTCGCCCATCGCCTCACCGAGGATCCTCAGGTCTCGGTCCTGCTGCTCGAGGCCGGTCCCGAGGACCGCGCCGACGAGATCAAGATACCGGCCGCGTGGGGGAAATTGATTCGCACCCAATGGGATTGGCGATACGAGACCACACCACAGAAACATCTCGGCGGGCAGCGCGCGTACTGGCCGCGGATGAAGGCGCTGGGCGGCTGCTCGTCGATGAACGCGATGATCTTCATCCGCGGCAATCGCGCCGACTACGACGGCTGGCGGCGCGACTTCGGCGCGGTCGGCTGGAGCTATGAGGACGTCCTGCCCTATTTCGTGCGGTCGGAGACCAACACCGGCCTGCGTTCGCCCTATCACGGCACGGACGGCCCGCTGCACGTCGAGAACCGCCGCTTCACCCACGAACTGACCGATGCCTGGATCGCCGCCGCCGCGGCCGTGGGCCTGCCCCGCACCGACGATTTCAACGGTGCGACGCAGGAGGGTGTGGGCCGCTACCAGGTCACCCATCGCAACGGGCGCCGCTGGTCCACCGCCGACGGCTACCTGCGACCGGCGCTGGACCGGCCGAATCTGACGGTGCGGACCGAGGCGCACGCCACCGCGCTGGTACTCGACGGCGCCCGCGCGGTCGGCGTCACCTATCGCCGCCACGGCAGCGAGCACACCGTGCGCGCCGAGGCCGAGGTGCTGCTGTCCGGCGGTGCCATCAATTCGCCGCAGTTGCTGATGCTCTCCGGTATCGGGCCCGCGGCCCACCTGCGCGAACTGGGCATCGAGGTGGTGGTGGACCTGCCCGGCGTCGGCGAGAATCTGCACGACCACCCGGTCACTCCGATTCTGTGGCGCACCCGCGGCGTCTCCGATCTCGCCGATTTCGAGACCCCGTTCCGGCTCGCGCAGTGGCAGGCGCTCGGTCGTGGGCCGCTGACCTCCAATGTCGGCGAGGGCGGTGGATTCGTGCGCACCCGCGAGGGCCTCGAGGGCCCCGACATCCAGTACCACGTCGCGCCGACGGCGTTCTACGACAACGGTTTTCACGAGAACATCGCGCCGATGTTCACCGCCGGCCCGACGCTGGTCGACGTGCACAGCCGCGGCCGGTTGCGGTTGCGGTCGGCCGATCCGCTGTGGAAGCCGGAGATCGATCCGGCCTACTTCTCCGACCCGCGCGACGCGGATGCCCTGCTCGCCGGCTGCCGCCAACTGCTCGAGATCGCGCGGCAGCAACCGCTGGCCGCCCACCTCGACCGCTCCTACCTGCCCGAAGACGCCGACCGGATCGACGAGGACGGCTGGCGGGCCCATATCGCCCGCTGGACGCAAACGCTGTTCCATCCGGTCGGCACGTGCGCCATGGGCACCGGCGAGACCGCGGTGGTCGACCCCGAACTGCGCGTCCACGGCGTGAGCGGACTGCGCGTGATCGACGCCTCGGTCATGCCCCGCATCGTCCGCGGCAACACCAACGCACCGACCGTCATGATCGGTGAGAAGGCGGCCGACCTGATCCGCGGCCGCACCCCGTCGTCCAGCACCGGCACCGCTACGAAGGAGGCCACCCGATGACGACCCTGAACGAGATCGGTGAGATCGGCACGCACGCCACCTTCGATGTGCACGATCCCGGTACCGGCGAGGTGGTGGGCACCTACCCGATCCACACCGAGGCCGATGTGGAGGCGGCGGTGGCCCGAGCCCGCGCGGCATTCGACTGGTGGTCCGGCCTCGACTACGCCGAACGGGCGCGGCGCCTGGCCGGTTTCGCCGGACTGCTGGCCCGCCGGATGCGTCAGCTGGCCGCGGTGATGCACGACGAGACCGGTAAACCGTATTCCGATGCCGCACTCGAGGTGGCGCTGAGTCTCGACCATCTGAAGTGGGCGGGCCGCAACGCCCCGAAGGTGCTGGGCCGCAAGAGCGCTCGGGTGGGGCTGCTCACGATCAACCAGGCCGCATCGGTGGAATACAAGCCGCTCGGCGTCATCGGCGTGATCGGCCCCTGGAACTATCCGGTGTTCACGCCGCTGGGTTCGATCGTGTACGCGCTGGCGGCGGGTAACGCCGTGGTGTTCAAACCCAGCGAATACTCCCCCGGCGTCGGTCGCTGGCTGGTCGACATGTTCACCGAGGTCGTCCCGGAACAGCCGGTGCTGCAACTGATCACGGGCGAAGGGCCGACCGGTGCCGCGCTGTGCCGATCGGGTGCGGACAAGATCGCCTTCACCGGCTCCACGGCGACGGCCAAGAAGGTGATGGCCGTCTGCGCCGAGAGCCTCACGCCGCTGGTCGCCGAATGCGGTGGCAAGGACGTGCTGCTCGTCGATGCCGACGCCGATCTGGACGCCGCGGCCGACGCCGCGCTGTGGGCCGGGATGGCCAACGCCGGCCAGTCCTGTATCGGCACCGAACGGGTCTACGTCCACGAGCGCGTCTACGACACCTTCGTCGACACCTTGGTGACGAAGGCGAAACAACAACGCGCGGGCAATGATTCGGGTGCCAAGATCGGCCCGATCACGATGCCGAAACAGCTCGAGGTGATCCGCCGCCACATCGAGGACGCCGTCGCGCGGGGCGGACGGGCGCTGACCGGCGGCGCCGACTCGATCGTCGGGCAGGTGGTGCAGCCGACCGTGCTGGTCGACGTGCCCGAGGACGCCCCGGCCGTCACCGAGGAAACCTTCGGACCCACCCTGACCGTGGCGAAGGTGCCCGACATGGATACCGCGATAGCCCGTGCCAACGACAGCCGCTACGGGCTGTCCGCGGCCGTGTTCTCGAAGGCGCGCGGGCGCGAACTGGCCGACCGGCTGCGCACCGGAATGGTCAGCGTCAACGCGGTTTTCACCTTCCCGCAGATTCCGTCGCTGCCCTTCGGCGGTGTCGGCGACTCGGGCTTCGGCCGCATCCACGGCCCCGACGGCTTGCGTGAGTTCACCTACGCCCACGCGGTCGCGCGACAGCGCTTCCCCTCGCTGCTCGCTCTGACGACCTTCGATCGCACCCAGAAGGCCGACGACACCATGGCGACGCTGATGGCACTGCTGTTCGGCCGGCACTGATCGCACAGCACGAAGGCCACGTCCGGCGGGGAGCCGGGCGTGGCCTTCGCCCGTGTACGACCTGTGTGGACTACTTCCCGGTCTGCTCGTGCAGCGCCTTCTTCGCGGCCTGCTGTGCGGCGTCGACCTGCTTTTCGAACTTGCCGCTGGTCTGCTTGTCGACCAGATCGCCGACCTTGTCGATCACCGGGTCGAGTTTGTCGGCATTCTTGGCCGCCAGGTCGGCTGCCTTACCGGCGGCATCCTTGAGCTGGTCGAACATACCCATGAGCGGTTCTCCTGATCTCGAAACAGTATTCGTAGGCTAACGCCTAGTCAGCCGCTTCGGCGCGGCGCCGCACCCGGCGAGCCGCGGCGACCATATTGCGCAGCGACGGGTCCAGCTGCCAATAGTGGCGGGTCTTCAAACCGCCGTCCGGATTCGCCCACAGCCGCTGCGGTGTCACTGCTTCGGCTGCGGCGGTGA
Organism: Nocardia cerradoensis NBRC 101014; assembly: GCF_000308535.1. Classification (GTDB taxonomy): domain Bacteria; phylum Actinomycetota; class Actinomycetes; order Mycobacteriales; family Mycobacteriaceae; genus Nocardia; species Nocardia cerradoensis. The sequence goes on from NZ_BAFW01000240.1 coordinate 109,099, forward strand.
GCAATTCGTCGATCTCGTCGATGTCCGGAATGCGCGCCGAACGGCTCTCGTACACACCGGGACCCACGCCGTGGCTCAGGCCGTGCCCCTCCTCGACATCCTCGGTCAGCGCCTTGAGCACCCATTCCAGCGAGCGGGTCGCGACGATGGCGGTGACATCGGCATCGAGTTCCTCGATGGCACGCACGATTTCGGAGCGAGCCGAGTAGGCGATGTGGGTGTGGATCTGAGTGTCGGGCCGCACCCCGGAGGTCGCCAGCCGGAACGCGTTGACCGCCCAGCGCAGATATTCGGTGCGCCCGTCCGGACGCAACGGCAGCAGTTCCCGCACCGCCGGTTCGTCGACCTGGATGATCGCCACCCCGGCCTTCTCGAGATCGGCCAGTTCGTCGCGGATCGCGAGCGCCACCTGATCGGCGGTCTCGTACAGCGGCTGGTCCTGGCGCACGAACGAGCGGGCCACCATCGTCACCGGACCGGTCACGATGCCCTTCACCGGTTTGTCGGTGAGCGACTGCGCGTAGGTGATCCACTCCACCGACATCGGCTTCGGCCGCGACACGTCGCCGTAGATGATCGGCGGCCGCACACACCGCGAACCGTAGACCTGCACCCAGCCGAAGTGGGTGGTGGCGAAACCGTCGAGCAGTTCGGCGAAGTACTGGATCATGTCGTTGCGTTCGTGCTCACCGTGCACGAGCACGTCGAGGCCGATGTCCTCCTGCAGGCGGATGGTCGACTCGATCTCGGCCTCGATCCGCTTGCGGTACTCCTCGTAGGACAGCCGGCCTTCGCCCAGGTCGTAGCGGGCCTGGCGCACCGCGTCGGTCTGCGGGAAGGAACCGAGCGTGGTCGCCGGAACCAGCGGCAGATTCAGCCGCTCCCGCTGCGCCTTCGCCCGCACCTCGTACGGTTCGCGCTCGCGCATCTGCGGGGTCACCGCGTAAACCCGTTGCCGCACAGCGTGTTTCTGCTTGAAGTGCACCGAGGTCGGCCGCTTGGCCCACTTCTCGGACGGTCCTTCGGTCAGTGCCTTCGCCAGCGAAACGACTTCGAGCACTTTCTGTTTCGCGAAAGCGAGGCGGTCGGCGACGTTGCCCTCGATATCGTATTCGACCAGCAGGTCGTAGGGCACGTGCAGCAACGTGGTCCCGGTGGACACGACGAGATCCGGGCACACCTTCGACAGCGCGTTGAGGTATTCGAGGGTGACCAGCCGGTCGGCCCGCCAGACGTTGGTGCCACTGATCACGCCGGCGTAGAGCCGCTTGCGCCGGATTCCGGGAATCTCGGCGAGTTCCTCGGGCCGGATGCGGTGGCTGGCGAGGTCGAGCCCGATCGCCTCCACCGCGGTACCGGCCAGAATCCGCACGGCCTCACCGAAATCGCCGTACTGGCCGGTGACGAGGATGCGCGGACGCAGCGCGGACGTCGACAGTCGCTGGTAGGCGCGCTCGAACGCGGCCAGTTCCTCCGGCGTGCGCTCACTGGTGAAACACGGCTCGTCGAACTGCACACAGGTGGAACCGCGCTTGGCCAGGATCTCGAGCAGCTGTTCGTAGACCGGCAGCAGCTTGTCCAGCAGAGTCAGCTGGTCGAATTCGGTCTCGCCCGGCACCTGCCCGGCCTTCGACAGCAGCAGCAGCGACAACGGTCCCAGCACCACCGGCCGCAGTTCGATACCGCGGTCCATCGCCCGATCCCACTCCTCCAGCAAGGCTTCGGGATGCAGCGAGAATTCGGTATCGGCGTCGAGTTCGGGCTGACGGTAGTGGTAGTTGGTGCCGAACAGGCGGACCAGCTCCAGCGGCGGCAGATCCGGCCGCCCGCGGGCCATCAGGAAGTAGAAGTCGAGCGGGTGCAGCTCCTCGCGATACGGCTCGAACCGCTTCGGGACCGCGCCGAACAGCAGCGCGTTGTCGAGGATGTGGTCGTAGAAGGAGAAGGTGTTACCGGGTACCTGCGTCAGTCCGGTCGCGGCCAGCTCGGAGAACTGGGTGTCCTGGATGTCGCGCCCCACCGCGAGCAATTCCTCGCGGGACAGGGTGCCGTGCCAGTAGGACTCCAGTGCGCGCTTGAGCTCCCGGTGCGGACCGATCCGCGGGTAACCCAGGATGCTCGATCCGAAACCGTCGGTGACGTTGACCATGAGCGGGACTCCCTTTCGAGCTGCGGTCGAGGACCTCACTGCAGCTTATGCCTGTGTTTTTTGGCCTCCGCTTCGCTCCGGCGTGTTCGCGGCCCCTAGGGCTCGTCGTTCGGGCACCGCTGCTTGCTCCTTCGTCGCTTGCGCAGCGGTACCCGAACGACGAGCCGGCCGCGAACGGCCGCTCGTAAGACTCGCTCCGTGTCGGTCGGGTGGTCGGTAAGTTCGACCTTCCGTCAACCGTTTGCGAGTTCCGCGGGGCGAAGCTCTGTGTGGTGAGCCCGGCCGGTCAGCGGTTGTACTGGTAGAAGCCCGCTCCGGTCTTCTTGCCCAGCAACCCGGCCTCAACCATGCGCATCAGCAGCGGGGGGGCCGAGTAGAGCGGCTCCTTGAATTCGGCGTACATGGAGTCCGCGATCGACTTCACCGTGTCGAGGCCCACCAGGTCGGTCAGGGCGAGCGGGCCCATGGGGTGGGCGCAGCCGAGCACCATCGCCTTGTCGACGTCTTCCTTGGTGGCGAAACCGGATTCGACCATGCGGATGGCCGAGAGCAGGTACGGCACGAGCAGCGCGTTGACGACGAAGCCGGAGCGGTCGGCGGAGCGCACGACCTGCTTGCCGAGGATCTCACCCGCGAAAGCCTCGGCGCGCGCGGACACCGCTTCGCTGGTCTTGAGGGTGGTCACGAGTTCGACGAGCGGCAGCACGGGCACCGGGTTGAAGAAGTGCATACCCACGACCCGCTCGGGGTTGTTGGTGGCGACGGCGATCTTCATGATCGGAATCGAGGAGGTGTTGGAGGCCAGCACGGCATCCGGGTCGGTGACGACCTTGTCGAGTTCGCTGAAGATCGCGGTCTTGACGTCTTCGCTCTCGACGACGGCCTCGACGACCAGCTGCCGGTCGGCGAAGTCACCGAGGTCGGAGGTGAACCGCAGCCGCCAGGCGGCCTGTTCGCGCTCGCGCTCGGTGATCTTGCCGCTGCTCACACCGCGATCCAGTGATCGCAGGATGCGGGCGCGGCCGGCGGCGGCCAGTTCCCGGGTCTGTTCGAACACGAGCACATCGACATGCGCCCGGGCGCAGACCTCGGCGATTCCGGCGCCCATCTGTCCGGCGCCGATGATTCCGACGCGCTGAATCTTTTCGGAGATGCTCACGTCCCGCTCCTGCTGGTTGTGTGGCGGTGGACTCGGGTGAAGGGGCTCACACCCTTCGGTCACTTCAGTTATTAGGAGGTGACTTCAGTTATAAGGAAAAGCCCTCCCCGCCGGGGCTGTTCGGACGGGAAGGGCTTCGGACACTCGTTGCAGGAGTGCCCATGTCGGGTGGTGAGGTAACCCGGCGGCGACAGGTCGCCGCCGGGTTCACATCACCGCCGCCCGCGTGGGGCGACTGCTTATCTCAGTGGAACTGGCCCTCTTCGGTGGAGCCCTTCAGGGCCGCCGTCGAGGTGTTCGGGTCCACGGTGGTGGCGATGGTGTCGAAGTAGCCGGCACCGACCTCACGCTGGTGCTTGATGGCGGTGAAGCCACGCTCGGCGGCGGCCTTGAACTCGCGCTCCTGCAGGTCGACGAAGGCGGTCATGCCCTCGCGGGCGTAGCCGTAGGCCAGGTCGAAGGCCGCGTAGTTGAGCGAGTGGAAGCCCGCCAGGGTGATGAACTGGAACTTGAAGCCCATCGCGGCCAGCTCGCGCTGGAACTTCGCGATGGTGGCGTCGTCCAGGTGCGCCTTCCAGTTGAACGACGGCGAGCAGTTGTAGGCCAGCAGCTGGTCCGGGAACTCGGACTTGACGCCCTCGGCGAACTTCCGCGCGACCTCGAGGTCCGGAATACCGGTCTCCATCCAGATCAGGTCGGAGTAGGGGGCGTAGGCCTTGGCACGCGCGATGCAGGGCTCGATGCCGTTCTTGACGTGGTAGAAGCCCTCGGCGGTGCGCTCACCGGTGATGAACGGACGGTCACGCTCGTCGACGTCGGAGGTGATCAGGGTGGCGGCCTCGGCATCGGTGCGGGCGATGACGACGGTCGGGGTGTCGGCGACGTCGGCGGCCAGGCGAGCCGAGGTCAGGGTGCGGATGTGCTGCTGGGTGGGGATCAGCACCTTGCCACCGAGGTGGCCGCACTTCTTCTCCGACGCCAGCTGGTCCTCCCAGTGGGTACCGGCGGCACCCGCGGCGATCATGGCCTTCTGCAGCTCGTAGACGTTCAGGGCGCCACCGAAGCCGGCCTCACCGTCGGCGACGATCGGCACGACCCAGTTGTCGACCGAGGTGTCGCCCTCGACCTTGGCGATCTCGTCGGCGCGCAGCAGCGCGTTGTTGATGCGGCGCACGACCGACGGCACCGAGTTGGCCGGGTACAGCGACTGGTCGGGGTAGGTGTGACCGGACAGGTTCGCGTCACCGGCGACCTGCCAACCGGACAGGTAGATGGCCTTCAGGCCGGCACGCACGGCCTGCACGGCCTGGTTACCGGTCAGAGCGCCGAGCGAGTGGATGTACTCGCCTTCGGCGTTGACGCCCTCCCACAGCAGCTCCGCACCCCGGCGGGCAAGCGTGTGCTCCTCGACGACATTGCCCTGCAGCTGCACGACCTGCTCGGCCGTGTACTCGCGGGTGATGCCCTTCCAGCGCGGGTTGGTGTCCCAGTCCTTCTGGATCTCCGCAGCGGTCTTCGGGGTGCCGACGTTCGACATCTGATGACTCCACTTCTTCGTTCGGTCTCGGTTGCCCCGCTCGCCGGACATCCGCGCCGACTACGGGTCGCGATGTCCGAACTCTGCTGGAGCGGCAATTTGCAGGGTTGCTATGCCCAACGGGTGTACTTCCACACGATGGCACAACAAAAAATTGCCGTCTACCTGTTGCAAGTGTGAATCTCCGCTAGCTTTGCGGGGGTCTTTGCTAAGCCTGCAAAATTTGCCTGTTAATTGCACGCTCCACTTCTACTGGCGAGTAGGGCTGACATGCGGTTTTACGTAACGCTCGTACTGTTTCAGTGAGCCTTACCACCACGACGATTCGAGAGCACGCATTGCCGACTGTGAGGACGTTCACAAGCGAGGGCAGCCGCCCTCGGTGTGCGCCGCGCCACTCCCGGCTCCGTACGATTCGGACATACCTCGGCGGCTCGGCCGACCGGCTGCGACACTGATCGTCGTGCCCCGGGGGTCGGCACCGGAACCCGGAAAGGAACACGATGCGCAAACTGTGGACCGCGGTCGCGGGCGTCGCCTGCTCTCTGGCACTGGCCGCGACGGCCACCGTGATCGAGGCGCCCGGCGCCGCGGCGGACACGCCGGCCGTGCAATCGGTGGAGCCGCTGTCCGCGGCGGCGACGCTGCCCGGCTCCGTGGATTCCCAGCGCATCCTCTATACGACGAGCACGGTCGGGAACCAGCCGACGGTCGCGAGCGCCGCGGTGTACTTCCCGCCGGGACCGGCCCCGGCCGGCGGCTGGCCGGTCGTCGCCTGGGCGCACGGCACCGTCGGGCTGGGCGACAGCTGCGCCTACAGCATCGCCGGCCCCGGCGACGTGGAGCGGGACTGGGCCTATCTGGGCACCTGGCTGAAACAGGGCTATGCGATCGTGGCCGCCGATTACGCAGGCCTCGGCACGCCCGGCGACCACCCGTACCTCAACGGCGTCGTCGAGGCGCACAACGTGGTCGACGCGGTGCGAGCCGCCGTCGATCACTACTCGCGGCTGTCGCACAAATGGGTGGTGGTCGGCCAGTCGCAGGGCGGCGGCGCGGCGATGTTCACCGCGCGCTACGCGACCGAATTCGGCGGACCGGAGCTGGACTACCGGGGGGCGGTCGGCACCGGTGTGCCGGCCTATATCGAGGACATCCTGATGCCACTGGGCCCGGGCATCCCGCCGGTGAAGCTGAGTCCGCACACCACCGGCTACGTGCTCTACATCCTCAACGGCCTGCGCACCACCTTCCCGGAACTCGGCATCGAATCCTTCCTGAACGACTCGGGCCGCTCTTGGCTCGACCGCGCGAAGGACGAATGCCTCCTTCCGCTCGGTGACGATCTGGCCGCCGCCGGTGTGGTGATCGGCGATCTGTTCACCCGCCCGTTGGCGCAGGTTCCGGATCTGCACGGTTTGCTGGCCGGCTACCTCGGCTTGCCCGAAACCGGTTACGACAGGCCGCTTTTCATGGGACAGGGCCTGCGCGACACCGATGTGATCACCCCCGAGACACTGCGCTACGCGGGAGTTCTGACCGCCAACCGGCAGCCGCTGACCTTCCGGGTCTATCCCACCGATCACAGCGGCACGGTCAACGCCTCACTGGTCGATTCGTTGCCGTTCGTTCGCGGCCTGTTCGCCTGACAGGACAACCCGGTCGGTTATTCGGTTGTGCTATGTCACAACCGGATTCCCGCGCCGATCGGTGCCCGTCGGGGAATTCCCATCGCCGACACGACGCCGCGCACGAGACCGGTTATCGTGGCCCTCACGTGTGACGATCTGGCGACGGGCCGCGACGACCGGCGGGCCCGCCCACTCGCGCACGCTGATCGGGAGCATGTGATGCGTGACATCGTCGAGGACCTGCTACGGGTCTGGCACAGCGGCCGCACGGGCGGCCTGGCAACCCTGGTCCGCACCTTCGGCAGCTCCCCCTTACCGGTGGGCTCGGCGATGCTCGTCGATCCCGACGGCGGTGTGCACGGATCGGTCTCCGACGGCTGCTACGAGGCGGCCGTCTACGAGGCCGCGGCGGAGGCCGCGCGCACCGGCCACCGGGAGTTGCGGCGTTTCGACGCGACCTCCGGATTCGAGGTGAGCGCGGAATGCGGGACCATCGACGTGTTCGTGGAACCGTTCTCCCGCAACGACTTTCCGGAATTCGCGGCGGTGGCCGGGGATATCGCGCGGCACAAGCCGGTCACGGTGTTCACCGTCGTGTGGCACAGCGATCCGGAGGTGATCGGCCAGCATCTGGTCACCGACCGCCGGCACAACACCGAACTGGTGTCGCTGCCGGAATCGGATGTGTTCGTCTCCTCCCACACCGCGCCGCCGCGGCTGATCATCTTCGGCGCCAACAGCTTCGCCGCCGCGTTGACGACGCAGGCCCGGCTGCTCGGCTACCGGGTGACCATCTGCGATCCGCGCGAGGCCTTCGCCGTTCCCGCGTCGTTCCCGGGCGCGGAGGTGGTGGTGGACTGGCCGCACCGCTATCTCAACGCCCAGGCCGGCGCCGGGAACATCGACCGGACCACCGCGATCGTCGCCGCGACCCAGGACCCGAAGTTCGAGATCCCCCTGCTCACCGTGGCGCTGCGGCTGCCCGAGCTGGGCTATCTGGGAGCGCTCGGCTCGCATTCGGCACACGACCATCGGCTCGAGGCCTTGCAGGCCGGCGGATTCGGCGCCGACACACTGGCCCGGTTGCACGCACCGGCCGGCTTCGACATCGGCGCCCGCACTCCGATGGAACATGCCGTGGCGATCGCGGCCGAACTACTCGCGGTGCGGTCCGCGGGGTCGAGCCGGACCCCGGCACCCGCCACGGCCGCGGCCTCCTGATCGGCCCGGCGCCCCTAGGGCTCGAACCAGTCACGGGCCGAGCGTCGCAGCAGCAACCCGGCGACCAGCACCGAGACCACGGGACCGAGCCAACCGGGCGGGCGGCCCACGACGATCGAGGGCACCGTCCACAGTGCGTTGAGTATCGCCAGCAGCACCGCGCCGATCCGGATGCTCGCGCCGACGGCACCGAAGGCCAGGGCGATCGCGCCCAGCAGCCAGCTCACGATGAACGACAGCCCGGTGATCAGTGCGACGTGCGAGCCGGACAGCCAGCCCGCGGTGACGGTGCAGCCGATGCCGACCGCGGCCAGTCCGAGCGCGAGTACCTGGGCCGCCCGAACCGGGAAGGGCATCCGGGCGATCGCCACCTCGCCGGCCGGCGATGTGGCGACGGGTTCGGGAGCGGACTCGAGGGCGGGGCCGGGGCCGGTGTCGGTGTCGGCGACCGGCTCGGGCGCGGCAGCGGGGTCTGGTGCGGGGTCGGGCATCAGCTCACCTCTTCCGGAACTCCGGTTCGACGATCCTGTGGTTTCGGCGATCCGGGGCACCGAACATCGGCCCACGGCGCGCGGACAACGGCAAAACCCATTCGCAATGTACCGCTCTGCGCCACCCCGGCCTCCGGATACGCCCGGCGCGGCGAAATCCGTGCGCCGAGCCGTGTGGCCCGAGGCCGTGCTTCGACGCCCCGCAGGGCCCGGCAGTGTCAGCAGTCGCCGGCCGGATCGGCCTGCTTCTCCACCACGACCTGTGC
>NZ_BAFW01000239.1 GCF_000308535.1 Nocardia cerradoensis NBRC 101014
AGCTCCTACAGCGGCGGCAGCTACGGCGGCAGCTCCAACGGCCCGACCAGCGGTCCGCCGCCGACCGCGCATCCGTCCGGCGATGTGCAGCAGTGGATCGCCCAGGCCAAACAGGTCCTGATCGAGATGGGCTATCCCCCGGAATCGATCGACGAGAACGCCATCGCGCTCATCATCGAGCACGAATCCGGCGGCGATCCGAACGCGATCAACAACTGGGACAGCAACGCGGCGGCCGGCCATCCGTCGAAGGGTCTGATGCAGTGCATCGACAGCACCTTCAACGCCCACGCGGCCCCGGGCCACACCGATATCTGGAACCCGGTCGACAACATCGTGGCCGCCACGCGCTATTCGATCGACCGCTACGGTTCGCTCGACAATGTGCCGGGCGTTTCCGCGGTCTCCGGTGGTGGCGGCTACGTCGGCTACTGATCGGCGGCGCGAACACCGCACGCCGCGACACAACTGGACATTTGCTACGTGTGAGTAGAGCCATCTCGGCGTAACAGTGTGACCTGCGCCCCGTAAAGTCATGTCACAAGAAGCACCGCATGAAGTACGCGGCACACCGTGCAGCGCGAGGAGCACCAGTGTCACTCGATCAGCCACTCGCCCCGCTTCCCCAGGAGGGCATGGGCTTCGCCTCGGCGTGGCCCATCCGGGCTGGCGATGTAGATCCCTACAGCCGGCTGCGGCTCGACGCCGTGGCTCGATATTTGCAAGACATCGCGTGGGAAGAGTTGCACACCACGTTCTTCCACCGCACCGACCCGGCGTGGATCGTGCGCCGCACCGTGATCGACGTGGTGCGTCCGATCGTCTGGCCGGATCGGGTGCAGTTGCGGCGCTGGTGTTCGGCGATGTCGACCCGGTGGACCAATATGCGGGTACGGATCACCAGCGACAGCGGCGGCCTGATCGAGACCGAGGGCTTCTGGATCAATATCAACGAGTCGACGAATATGCCGACCCGGATCAGCGACCAGGGATTGGCGCATCTGGCCCGGACCACCGACGAACATCGGCTGCGCTGGCGGCCGTGGCTGACCGACGCGGTGCCGCCGGAATCGGATACCGATCTGACGTTCCCGGTGCGCGCGACCGATATCGACCAGTTCAACCACGTCAACAACGCCATGTACTGGCAGGCGGTGGAACACTTCCTGGTCGACTACCCGAAGTTGGTGGCCGGTCCGCATCGCGCGGTGATCGAATATGTCGCGCCGGTGCTGGCCCGCCAGCACATCAGCGTGCGCAGCCGCTACGAGCCCGGCGACCGCAACGGCCAGCCGGTGCTGCGGCTGTGGTTCATGGTGGGCGGCACCATAACCACCACCGTGCGGATCGGCGCGCTACCGACCTGAGTGCGGATAGCGGAGAGTTCGCGACCGAGCCCCGCCGACTTCCGGACCCTCATCCGTGGAGGGTCCGGAAGAGCAGGTGTTCAGCCGCGTGCGGCCTTGAGCAGATCCTCGATGGTGGTGAATTTGACCCGTGGCCGGCCGCCGGACTTGCCGGCGCTCTTCTCCGCGGCGTCGATGGCCTTCCAGCCGTCGCGGCCGACGGCGTCGGGCTGACGCTGCGCGAGCAGGGCCTCGAGCGCGGCCCGATCTCCTTGCGGCGCAGTCAGTTTGCCGGAGGTGAAGTCCTCGAGCAGCTGTTCCACGGTTTCGGTGGCATCGACCCGGTTGGAGCCGATCACGCCCCGCGGACCACGCTTGATCCAGCCCGACACGTAGACGCCGGTCACGTGCGCGCCGTCGGCGATCACACGGCCGTGCTCGTTGGGCACGATCCCGGCGCGCTCGTCGAACGGCAGATCCGCGATGGGAACACCGCGATAGCCGATGGACCGCAACACCATCGACGCCGGCAGCGTCTCGCGGCGATCCGAGGCCCGCGCCACCACGCGCCCGTCCTCGGCGACGAGTTCGTTGTGCACGAACTCGAGCTCGGCGACGTGACCCTCACCGCGGATCTCGGTCGGCGAGGCCAGGTAGCGGAACACGATGCGCTTGTTGTCCGGATTCGGGGCCTTGGCCGCGTATTCCTGGGCCAGTTCGTACTTCAGCCGCAGCGAGGGCTCGATGTCCGGGTCGTCGAGCAGCGCCTGGCTGGCCGGATCCAACTCCAGCTCGGCCGGGTCGATGATCACATCGACGCCCTTCAGATGCCCCAGCGCCAGGAACTCCGCCGAGGTGTAGGCGGCCTGCAGCGGGCCACGCCGGCCCAGCACCACGACCTCACGGATATTGCTGTCCCGCAGCGCGTCCAGGGCGTGGTCGGCGATATCGGTCTTGGCCAGCTCGTCGGGCGACAGTGTCAGCACGCGGGCGACGTCGAGGGCGACGTTGCCGTTACCCACGATCACCACGCGCTCACCGGACAGGTCGAAGCTGCGCTCGGCGTAATCGGGATGGCCGTTGTACCAGGCCACGAACTCGGTCGCCGAATGACTTCCGGGCAGATCCTCACCCGGCACGTCGAGGCGGCGGTCGGTGGAGGCGCCCACGGCGTAGATCACCGCGTGGTGATGGGCCTGCAGCTCCTCGTGCGAGATGTGTTTACCCACCTCGACATTCAGCCGGTACTGCAGGGTGTCACGACGGAACGCGCTCTCGAACATGGCAGACACCGATTTGGTGCCCGGATGATCCGGAGCCACACCGGCGCGCACCAGACCCCAGGGGGTGGGCAGCCGGTCGAACATCTCCACCTCGACATCGGCGCGGCGCAGCAACTCGTCGGCGGCATAGCAGGCCGCGGGCCCGGCGCCGACGATCGCCACCCGCAGCGTGCCCAGCTCCTTGGGCGGGCGCGCCGGGGTCACCAGCGGGTCGAAATTCGACTCCAGCGGGTGGCGCTGGAAGTAGGCGGCGTTGATATCGCGGAAACGAGCCAGCGACGCGGTCAGATCGTCCTCGGAGAAGATGGCCTCCACCGGGCAGGCATCCACACAGGCACCGCAGTCGATACAGGTGTCGGGGTCGATGTACAGCTGCTCGGTCGTCGCGAACTCGGGTTGCTCCGGAGTGGGACGAATGCAATCGACCGGGCACTCGGGAACGCAGCTGGCGTCGTTGCAACAACGCTGCGTGATCACGTAGGCCATATCTCGCAGATCCTCGAAACATCATGGGACGTCCCCACCCGGGTTTGGACAGGGCGTGCATCACACCGGTTGCCGGTCGGCCCCCGCTGTGACACTACTCTTCAGTGTGCCTCGAGAGTGAGGTACATCTCTCATCAGGTAGCGATTTAGATAACACCGTTTACTTTCTACGGCGCTACGGTATTGCTCATGGCGCGGACGCTGATCCTGATGCGACACGGTAAATCCGCATATCCGCCGGGTGTCGACGACCACGACCGGCCGCTGGCACCGCGGGGGCGGCGCGAGGCGGCGCTGGCCGGAACCTGGCTGCGCGAGACCCAGCCGGCGATCGACGCGGTGTCCTGTTCGGATGCGGTCCGGACCCGCGAGACACTGGCCGCGACCGGCATCGACGCGCCGGTCGTCTACGAGCATTCGATCTACGAGGCCACACCGCACACCCTGATCGAATTGATCCAGCTGACCGACGACGCGATCGAGACGCTGCTGCTGATCGGCCACTCGCCGGGGATGCCGTGGACGGCGTGGGAGCTGGCGGCCAATCGCGCGTCGCTGCCGGCCGAAGAGCTCAGCCGCAAATTCCCGACCTCCGCACTGGCGGTGCTGGAATTCGACCGACCGTGGTCGCGCGCGGACCCCGGCACCGGTGAGTTGGTCCGGTTCCACGTGCCGCGCTGACGCGCGGTTCGCGAAAAGGTTTGTCAGCGTAGGAATTTGCCGCGCACGACGACGACCGCGCCGAGCAGCACGAGCACCAGCAACGCGACGAACCAGTTCGTCAGCGCCCAGACGACGCCCAAGACGACGATCACCGGGACCGCCGCGACGAGGGCGATGAACGGGCTTTCCTTGACCGTCTCCAGCGCCGACCGCGCCCGGACCCGATCGATTTCCTTGGCCATGTACTCAGGGTAGGCGGTCGGCGCGAGATGCGCCCGAATTGTCCGGCAACCCAGCTTGTCGGTGGTGGATGAGATGCTCCTCACATGGATTGGAAAATCGAGCTCGTCGCCATCCCGGTCACCGACGTCGACCGGGCGAAAGCCTTCTATACGAGCATCGGGTTCAACGCCGATCACGACGCGAGCCCGACCGAGGACATCCGGTTCGTGCAGCTGACTCCGCCGGGTTCGGGGTGTTCGATCTGCATCGGTAAGGGCATCACCGACGCCGCGCCGGGCAGTGTGGTCGGTATGCAGATGGTGGTGGCCAGCGCCGAGGAGGCCTATCGACAGCTGGTGGCCGCGGGCGTGGAGGCCACGCCGGTCAAGGACGAGGGCTGGGGGCTGTTCACCTATTTCGCCGATCCCGACGGCAACAAGTGGGCCGTGCAGGAACTGCCGCAGCGGGGGTGACCCGCGGCCGGGCCGAGCCCGGGCGATGCGCTCGGGCTTGCATGGAGTGCACTCCAGGTCGGTACTGTCGAATCGCAGGCCCGCGGGTCGGGAAGCGGGTCAGGAAGGCGAGTGGCGATGACGGCAACCACGGCGAATCCCCTCGAGCACACCGAGGACTACGAGCGCCCCAAGTATTCGATCGGCGATGCCGCGGAGAAGTCCGGCCTCACCCGCGACACGCTGCGCTGGTACGAGCGAATCGGCCTGATGGACTACATCGGCCGTGATTCCAGCGGTAAGCGCCGGTTCAGCGATCGCGATCTGAACTGGCTGCATCTGATCGGCTGTCTGCGCACCACCGGGATGTCGGTCGCCGATATGGTCCACTACGCCGAACTCGTGCGGGCCGGTGACGAGACCACCCCGGAGCGGCTGGAGATGTTCCGGAAAACCCGTGAGGGCGTGCTCGCCCAGATCGAGGACCTGCACGGCACACTCGCCGTGCTCGACCGCAAGATCGGCCTCTACGAGGGCAGAGTCGCTGCCATACAACAGATCTGAACCCGCGTGACGTCGCATACATCCCGCGCATGGTGACGCAGCGCACGGTTAGGATGCCTCCGCTATGCAAACCCCCGCCGCCGATGCCCGTATCTGGATCGACAAACAGAGCCCCGAGCCCTTCCATGCGCTCAGCAACGTCGCACTGGCCGTCCGCACCGCGGCCGCGGCCGCCGGTCTCGACCGCTCACTGGTCGAACTGGTCAACGTGCGCGTCTCGCAGATCAACGGCTGCGCGTACTGCCTGGACCTGCACTCCCAGGCAGCGCTGAAGGCCGGCGTGACCCGACAGCAACTCGACGTGTTGCCGGCCTGGCGGCGTACCGAGTTGTTCACCCCGTCGGAATGCGCCGCCCTCGCACTCGCCGAGACGACCACCACGTTGCCCGATGAGGACACCCTGCAACGTGTGTACGCCCATGCGCGGAAACAGCTGTCGGACGAACAGGTTTCGGTGATCGTCTGGGTCGCGACGACCATCGGCGCGTTCAATCGCGTGTCGATCATGAGCAGGCATCCGGTGCGGGAACGGAAGGAGTAACCCGATGATCGATCAGGCCGCGACCGCAGCAGTCGTCCGCAACGACGCGCAGCACCGCTACGAGGTGTGGTACGGCGACAAACTCGCCGGATTCGCCGAATATCGCGACAACGGCGAGGACACCACCTTCATCCATACCGAGGTGGATTCGGAGTTCAGCGGGAAGGGCCTGGCCGGCACGCTGGCGCAGCATGCGATCACGGATGCGATCGAGCGCGGCCGTGCGATCGTGCCCCGCTGTTCGTTCATCAAGAGCTGGCTCGACAAGCACCCGGACTACGATGCTCACGTAGTGGGCAAAGGCATTCAGCGGTAACCGCGCCCGACATCAGCGGTGACCCCGGACCGGAGGTGGCCGATGAGCGATCTCGAGGCGAATCCCGCCGAGGCGCTGTGCGAATCGTCGCCGGCGCCCGGTCCGCGGGCGGATTTCCATCCGGCGCGGGAGGTGCCACTGGGCGGCGTGCGCGGCGTCACGGTGATGCGAGTACTGCCTCAGCGTGATCTGCCGACGGTCGGCGCCTGGTGTTTCCTCGACCACTTCGGTTCGACGGAGACCTCGCATCGGCTGCCGCCGGATATCGATCCCCATCCGCATATCGGTTTGCAGACGGTGACCTGGCCCTTCGACGGGCGGATCCGTCATCGCGACAGCGTCGGATCCGATGTGGAGATCGAGCCGGGCCAGCTGAATCTGATGACCTCCGGGCGCGGTATCGCGCATTCGGAGTACACGGTGCCCGGTGCGCCGGCCGGGCAGGGATTGCAGTTCTGGATCGCCCTGCCGGATGCCCACCGCGATATCGCACCGCACTTCGAGCAGCATCGCGAGCTGCCGGTGCTGGCCCGTCCGGGATTGCGCGCGACCGTGCTCATCGGCTCGCTCGGGGAGGTGCGCTCACCGGCGATCACCTACTCCCCGATCGTCGGCGCGGACATCACCGTCGGCCCGGGCGCGGACGCGCAGCTGCCGCTGGCACCGGAATTCGAACATGCGGTGCTGGTGATGTCGGGCGAGGTGCGTATCGACGACGTACTCGCCGAACCCGGTCCGCTGCTGTATCTGGGCAGCGACCGCGCCGAGCTGCGGCTGCGCAGCGAGTCCGGCGCGCGGGTGGTGCTGATCGGCGGCGAGCCCTTCGGCGAGGATCTGGTGATGTGGTGGAATTTCGTCGGCCGAAGTCACGACGAGATCGACGCCGCACGCACCGCGTGGGAGAAGCACGACACCGAACGCTTCGGTGATGTCGCAGGACATACTCCGCAGCAACGCATTCCGGCGCCGCCGCTGCCCAATCTGCGGCTGCGCCCGCGCACCCGCCGCACGTTCCCGCCCCGCTGATCAGCTCCGGTCGAAAACCGTACTGCCCGAATCGGTGTCGTCGGTCATGGACTGGGTTCCGATGACGCGCAACAGTTCCAGCCGCTCCTTGGCGTCGGTTCCGGGACGCGGATAGTAGACCAGCAGATGCTGGGCCGCATTCGGCGTGACCAACGTTTCGCAGACCAGGTCGAGCAGCCCGACCTGCGGGTGCCGGATCCGCTTGGCATCGCTGATCCGGACCGCGACCTCGTGCGCCGACCACAGCCGTTCGAATTCGGGACTGACCGCCCGCAGCTTCGTCACCAGTTCGGTGACGTCGGCGTCGCCCGCCCGTCGCGCCGCGGTAGCGCGCAGATCGGCGACGTGCCGGCGGGTCAGCCGGTCCCAGTCGGCGTCGGGAAACGTCTCCCGGCCGATCGGATCGGTGAACCAGCGCCACAGCAGGTAGCGGTCCATGCCGGTGAAGCGGGTGTGGTCACCCACCATGTTGATGTGCATGCGGTTCTGCGCGAGGATCTCGCCGAGATCCGACACCACGCAGGCGGGCGTGTCCTCCAGCTTGTCCAGCAGGTAGAGCAGCCCGGGGCCGACGTGCCGGTCGCCGCCGCCGCGATGCGGCGCCGCATGCCCGCACAGGTGGTAGAGATGGTCGCGCTCGTCGTCGCTGAGCCGCAGCGCGCGGGCAAGCGCGCCGAGAACCTGCACGGAGGGCCGCGGGCCCCGCGACTGTTCGAGGCGGGTGTAGTAGTCGGTGGACATCCCGGCGAGCAGGGCGACCTCGTCGCGACGCAGGCCGGGCGTCCGGCGGCGGGTGCCGGGCAGCAGGCCCACATCGGCGGGCTGGAGTTGCTCGCGCCGCCGCCGCAGGAAATCGGCCAGTTCCTCGCGATTCATCACTCCACTGTGCCCCGCGTGAGCGGCCACAGCCAGGGATCGCCGATCCCCCGATAAACGATCTCTGCCGAGGCGGCGGATCGAGGCGCAGGATTCGATCATGACTATCGAGCAGACACAACTGGGCAAGACGGGTCCGAAGGTCGGACGCATCGGTCTGGGCGCGATGGGGATGTCGGGCGCCTACGGGGCATCCGACGAGACCGAATCCATCGCCACCATCCACGCCGCCCTCGACTCCGGCGCCACCCTCGTCGACACCGGCGACTTCTACGGCGCCGGCCACAACGAGATGCTGATCCACCGTGCCCTCGCCGAGCGCCCGCGCGAGGACTACCAGCTGAGCGTGAAATTCGGTGCGCTGCGCGGTCCGGACGGCAGCTTCGGCGGCGTCGACACGCGACCGGAGGCGATGCGCAACTTCCTGCATTATTCGCTGCAGCGGCTGGGAGTCGACTACGTCGACATCTACCGTCCCGCCCGGTTGGATCCGGCGGTGCCGATCGAGGACACCGTGGGGGCGATCGCGGAGATGGTGCAGGCAGGCTACGTGCGCCACATCGGATTGTCCGAGGTCGGCGCGCAGACCCTGCGGCGTGCGGCGGCGGTGGCGCCGATCGTCGATCTGCAGATCGAGTACGCGCTCATCACCCGGGGCATCGAGCGCGAAATCCTGCCGACGGCACGGGAACTCGGCATCGGGATCACCGCCTACGGGGTGCTCTCCCGCGGATTGCTGAGCGATTCCCTGCGCGCGAACCAGACCTTCGCC
This sequence comes from Nocardia cerradoensis NBRC 101014, assembly GCF_000308535.1. Classification (GTDB taxonomy): domain Bacteria; phylum Actinomycetota; class Actinomycetes; order Mycobacteriales; family Mycobacteriaceae; genus Nocardia; species Nocardia cerradoensis. The sequence goes on from NZ_BAFW01000239.1 coordinate 8,548, forward strand.
CCCGACGATTTCCGCGCGCACAGCCCGCGATTCCAGGGTGAGAATCTCACCGCCAATCTCCGGCTGGTCTCGGCCCTGGCGCAGATCGGCGACCGGCACGGCGTGAGCGTGGCACAACTGGCGATCGCCTGGGTGCTGACCCGGGGTGCCGATATCGTTCCGCTGATCGGCGCGCGCCGCGTGGATCGCTGGTCCGAAGCCGTTGCCGCACTGGATATTCGGCTCTCCGAATCGGAACTCGCCGCGATCGAGGCGGCGGCGCCCGCCGAGGCTGTCGCCGGTGACCGCTACGCCGCCCCGCAGATGGCCATGTTGGACAGCGAGCGCTGAAACCCGTTCGCCACCCGCTTATTTGCGCCGCGGCCGGATCACCGCGGTGAAGGTGGCCGCGGCGACCGACTTACCGGTGCTGTCGGTGATGTCGACCGGCATCGCCAGTTCCACCGGCTGCTGCGCGGCGATATCGGCGCGGGCCTGTTCCAGTTCCGCCGCGGTCATTTCCGAGGTGGCACGGAACGGGCCCGCCTCGCCGTTGGCCCGCGCGAGATATTCGATCCGGCCGTCGCGCGCGACGATGAACGTCTCGCCCATCAGATCGACGATGCCGGAAATCGACGCGCCCATCGCGGCCGTTTCGGCCAGGCCGAACAGAATGGCGGCATGCACGTCGCCGTTGTGATTGAGGTGTTCCGGCTTCGGCGCCATGCTCACCACGTTGCGACCGGGCAGATATTCCACCCCTTCCACCCCCGCGAACTGGATGAATCCCAGCTTCTGAAATCCGGCCATCACCAGCTCGCCCATGGCAGCGTGGTCCATTGCGTCTCCCGTCGCACACAGAATTGAAACGTGTTCCACTTTTTTACTCTGTACGAGGAAGCCTGTCCACAGCACACCGCCCCACCGGCCAGGCGGGGTGCCCGAAAAATCCGAAAAGAAGATGGTTCAGATTGGGCGGATTGTGGTTAAGCTTCATTCCACTGCGCTGAGCACGGCAGGACAACCAACCGGGTCCGCGGACCCATGATGCACGAGGAAGCAGTTCATGAACGCCTTTATCGCCCTGATCGACTCCAACTCCGCCGGCACAGTGAACTCGAGCAGCGTCTTCACCAACATCATGAACCTGTTCGTGACGGGGTCGGCCGGGTCCGCCACCCAAGGTGGCGGCATCTTCAACTGAGCCGCGCTCCGCAACGCCGGCCCGCCTCCGACCCCATGCAGGGAGGCGGGCCGTTCGCATTCCCGCCGACGGCCGTGGTGTTCAGCCGCGCAGCTGACCTGGGGTGGTGTCGAAGCGGCGGCGGAACGCCTTGGTGAAACTACTGGCCGAAATGAATCCGAGGCCGGCGCCGATATCGGCGACGCTGCGCTGCCGATAGGCGGGATTGCGCAGGCGGTCGCGAGCGATCTGCAGGCGCTGCTCCCGAATCACCTCGCTCGGCGTGGTACCGGCCTGACTGAAGGCCAGTTGCAGCTGACGCAGCGACCAGCCGAGTGCCGCCGCGACGCGCGCGCCGGTGAGCTCCGGATCGGCCGCATGCGTGCGGATGTAGCGCCTGGCGCTCGCCTCCACCTGCGCCAGCTGGGCGGGCGCGCTCGGCGCCTCCCCGAGAATCTGCATACACAGCAGATCCACCAATTGTTCTGCGACAGTGTCGAATTGGTGGTCGGTGAGCGCGGCGCGCTGGCTGTACAGGGTGCCGGCCACCGCTCCCGCGACCCCGCCGATTCCGGTGCTGAGATTCAGCGGCCGCGGTGGCGGCTCCCGGCGGTTGAGACGGTGCCGGATGTCCTCGCGCGCAATGGTGACGATGAGCCCGTGCGAGCCCTCGCACATCGACATCTCGAAGGGTTCGTCGGTGGAGACCAGGCACGCACTGCCCGGCGGCAACGCGCCGGTGTCGTCACCGTGGCGAAAGGTCAGGGTGCCGGTGATCGGTACGAGCAACCGATAGTCGGGGTCGGGGTCGGCGCGGATGAGGCGCGGACTCCGGAAATAGGTGACGGCGTCGGATTCCCAGCCGACCAGTTGATACGACTCGGTACGCCGCAGCGAGGTCCGGCCGCGGAAATCCGCGGAGGTCGGAAACCGGTAGCCCAGGGTGCACTGGTACGAGCTGATCAGATGAGCCCAGTAATCGACCCGCTCGTGCGGCTCGATCGCACTCGTCGTCTCCGATTCGGCCATGGTCATCGCGGATATCATCGCCGGTTTTCCGATTCTGCGCACCTGAACAATGTCCGTGCGTTCCAGGACATGTGGACATACCCCGGCCCTCGCTACCGTGCCGGAGAGCTGATATCCGGAAACGGGCTGTACAACGGCGGAATACGAGTCCGGATCAGCGCGGAATGGATGAGGATCAGGAGGTTCCATGCGCAGGATCGTGGTCGGGGACGACGGCACCGGACAGGGCAGAGTACTTTCCGACGAGAACGTCGAGCCGCTGACGCTGGCGCTGCTGCCGGGTGCGCAACTTCATCGGATGTGGGAGGTCGACGAACTGCCCGCACTTCCGGTCGACCGGATGCCCTCCGACGTCGACACCAGCTACTTTCCCGGACCCGGCGGAGTGCGCTTCGGCTTCATCTCCGTCCCGCCGGGCCTGAGCTACGAACCCCCCGCCGAGCTGTCCGAGGCGGAGATGGCGGTGGTGGCCGCCGAGGCGGAGCAGAAGTTACCGGGCATGATGGCGGCCTTCGACCCGGCTCGTCCCGGCGTGCACGCCACCGAGAGCGTCGACTTCGTGGTGGTGCTCAGCGGCGAGGGCCGGCTGCGGATCGGCGACGACGTGGATGTGGCACTGCGACCGGGCGATTGCGTCGTGCAGCACGGCGCGCCGCATGCCTGGTTCAACGACGGCACCGAACCGTTCGTGTTCTGCTACACCCTCTGCGGCGTCGAGCGGAACGCGCCGGCCGCACCGTGAGGCGAGCACGGCGATGAGAATTACCGGAAGTCGTTGGCGCAGTTTCGAATACACGCCCGTCGATGCCGGTCCGTGTGCGGTGGAACTGCCCACCGCCGCCGTGGGCGTACCGCGGCGATTCTTCGATTGCCTGCTGGTGCGCATCGTCGTCGAACCCGGCGACTGCCCCATCAGCGGTGACGCCGTGCGCACGGTCCGGCGGCTGTGCGCCGACAGCGACGCATCCTTCGTCGTCCTCGCCGGCAGCCCGTTCTGCGTGGCGAGGGACAGCCGTCTCACCCTCGGCTCCGACCAGGCCGACGTGCTGAGCCATCTCGCCGACACCCTGGACGTCCTCGCGGAATTCACCGATCGCCTGGAAGAACACGGCGAACGCGCCCATGCGATTCCGTTCGGCTGGAACGTCGCGTGCCGGATGGAGATGCCGGCGCAGCCGTGGACGTCGACGGTGACGCTGCCCGCACCGGCCCCGCCGTCGCGGTTCGACGGCTTCGCACCCCCGCCCCGCGCCCGGCCGCACTGCCCGCACGCACTGGTCTCGGCACATTCGCGGACCTTGCGCCGCTGAGGCCGGGCACCGCCTTCGGCCGTCACCGCCCTTGACCTTCAGGTCGGCTGAAGCTTCATGATGAGGCGGTGACGGAATCCGGAATGGTGACGATCGGAGCGTTCGCGCGGGCCAGCGGGCTCACGGCGAGCGCACTGCGGTTCTACGCCGATTCCGGGCTGCTACCGCCCGCGATCGTGGATCCGGTGTCGGGATATCGGTACTACGCCGACGACCAGCTGGAACGGGCGGTGGCGATTCGCGGACTACGCGAGATCGGCATGCCGCTGGACACGATCGCGGCGGTGCTGGCGGCCGAGGGCGAGAGCGCGGGACAGCTCATCGACGAGCACGTCGCCGGGCTGGAACAGCATGTGCGGCGGGCTCGGGGGTGGGCGGCCGAGATCAAGGCGGCCCTGGGCAGCGGACGCGGGTGGGCGGTCGCGACCGTCAGCGGTCCCGTCTTCGCGACGGCGGTCGAGCAGATACTCGCCGCGACCGTGCACGAACCGGAGCATCCCGTCCTGAGCGGGGTCCACGTCGAGGCCTCGGCCGAGGCGCTGACGCTCACGGCCACCGACCGCTACCGGCTCGCCACCCGCACCCTCGTCCCCGAGCGGCCGAGTTCGACCGAGTGGGCCGCGACGGTCGACGGTGACGATCTGCGGCTGGCCGTGCCGCGGATCCGCCGCCACCACCAGGTCCGGCTGGATGCCGGACCGCATTCCGTCCGGTTCCGGGCAGGCGAGTCGGCGGCCGGGACGTGCCGCATCCTGCCGGGGCCGTTTCCCGACCATCGCATGCTGCTGGGGTCCATCGAGACCGCCCGCACGCGCATCGTGACACCGCGGGACACTCTCGTCCGGGCGATGGAATCGCTGCGCGCGCGGCATATCCGGCTGTGTGTCCGCGCCGGGGCGGTGACGCTCGCGAATGCCGGTTCCGGTGCGAGCGAAGCGGTTTCGGCCACGGTCACCGGGCCGGACGCCGAGCTCACCTTCGACATCACCACGCTCTATCCGGCAATCGGCGCGGCCATCGGGCCCGAGGTGATGATCGACATCGCCGGTCCGAAGCAGCCCGTCGTCATCCGATCCGCGGACGACGGCGACCTCACCACCCTGGCGATGCCCGTCGCCCCTGCCCACGTCGAGGAATCATGACCGACACCGTTACCCACGACCCCACCATGGCGGCCATCGGCGCGGCCGTGGAACGCGGCCGGGACGGCGAAACCGACTCCGCCCGAACCCGGCTCGTCGAACTGTGGGAGGAGATCGGGCCGGCGGGCGATCCGCTGCACCGATGCACACTCGCCCACCACCTGGCCGATCTCCACACCGATCCGGCCCGGGCGCTCGTGTGGGATGTGCGGGCGCTGGACGCGGCCGACGCCCTCACCGAGGCGCGCGTGCAGAGCCATCACGCGAGTCTGCACATCGCCGGCTTCTATCCCTCGCTGCATCTGAACATCGCCGACAACTACCGGCTGCTCGGATCGTTCGCGGCGGCCGCCGAGCACATCGCGGTGGCGCGACGGCATATCGGGGCGCTGGCCGACGACGGGTACGGCCGACTCATCCGACGCGCGATCGAAGAGGTCGCCGCGGCGATCGAGCACCGATCGACCCGGCGGCGGGACTCGGCACCCGGTACGTCCGGGGCGTGATCGAACACCCTCCACGTATCCGGTTCATCGCGAGGCGATGAGCGGGACGAACTGTTCGTCCGCGGTCCGGGCGCCGTGGTGGCCGAGCATCGTCGATTCCAGCGGTTCGCGGGCCGGGCAGACCAGCACGGCGCGATGCTCCGCCACCGCGACGAGGTCTCCGATTCGCGCGGTGACGACCGGATCCGGTGGTGTCGGACCGAACCACTGCTCGTCCACGGCTTGTTCCCGCGTGACAACAGTTGCGACCGTGGACAATTCCTCGGACCAGGCGGCGAGCACATCGGACAGCGCCGCCGCGTCGTCGAGGTAGACGTGGCGCACCCGGGCCTCCCCGGCGATCGTCCGCACGCCGCGATGCAGATGCGGGCGGGCGTCGAGGTCGACGACGGTATCGGCGTGGATCATGCCGTGATCGCCGGTGACCAGGAGGGCGCATTCGGCCGGGAGGTCGGTCAGCAGATCCGCCACCGCGCGGTCCACCTCGGCCAGTACCCGTAGCCATTCCGATGATTCCGGGCCGTGCAGGTGCCCGGCGACATCCAGCTCGCCGAAGTAGGCGTACGCGAACCGCCGTCCGGTGCCGGAATGATCTGCGACAGAGAGGATTCCGGTCCGCACCCCGTCGAGGTCGGCGGCCGGATGCACCGTGCCCGGGGCGCGGAAGGCCGCACGGGTCAGTCCCGAATCGCGCTGGTAGCCGGGGATCACATAGTGCACGTCGACACCGTGTGCGGCGAGGTCCTGGATCCGGCTGGTCCTGCGCTGCAGGACTTCCGGCGGAAGTTCGCGGAGAGCGTCGGGACCGGTCGCGGAGTCGAGCCGCCAGCGCAGAGCGTTGAACACCCGCGATGTTCCGTCGTGTGACACGGCGAAGCTGTAGCCGATGATTCCGTGCGTCGCGCAGGGCGCGCCGAGGGCCAGGCTGGTGATGCTGACCGCGGTGGTGGCCGGGAAACCGGCGTCGAGCGTGGTGGTGACGTGCGCGGACAGGGTCGGGGCGATGTCTCGATTCCGGGCGAGCAGTTCGGCGCCCAGCCCGTCGATCAGCAGCACCACGACATCGCGGGCAGCGACCAGGCCCAGCGAGTTGTCCACATCCATCCCCAACGATGCGGCTACGGACGGCAGGACATCGGCGAGTGTGTACGGCATCGCCGCCCATGCTGCCGGATCGAAGCGTCGGGCACGAACGAATTGCGGACGACGACCGGTGCCGTGGAGCGTGGTCGGCGCGACCCTCCTGGCGGTGCCGGACGACGCGCACGCTCGGGGTGGCGGGGACGAGCACCGCGGCCACGAGCGCGACCCTGTCGGGCGGGCCGGTGCCGGATCAGGTGCGGATCTCCCGGATCAGCACCCGACCGTCGCGGTCGGTCGTGATGGCGGTGTAGGCGTGGTAGAGAAACCCACGGTCGGGGCGGCGTTCGAAGACCTGCACCCGAAAGCGGTCCGGGACATCGCCGCCGGTCACATGCACGCAGTGCTGGGTGCCGACCGGCACTTGGGCGATCCGGGTCTGCAGGGTATCGGCAGTGGGCACCGCCGTCGCTTCGGGCACGACGTATTGCCTTGCCGCCGAGCCGCCTCGGGTGGCGTACTGCGCGTATTCGTAGCCCAGTACGGCATCCGGGCCGGATTCGGTGCCGCCGGGCGTATCGTCGTTGACGTCGGTCGCGGTTCTCACGGCGTAGCACCACGGAACACTGTCCGGCGCTTCGACTTTCGCCTCCGCCGGGGGTGTCGCATCAGGCGGGGCGATACCCATCGGCAGCTGCCGCCACCAGCGATCGTAGACCTCCAGCGCCGCATGCTTGGTCCAGCGCAGGCCGACGACGAATCGGGACCGCTGCACATCCTGCGGGAACAGCGTGTAGAGGTCCTGCGGCCCGGTCGCATCCGGCGTCGGCAGGACGACATCCAGTGGATCGGTGAAGCCCGGATGCCTCGCCAGCAGATCGCCACTGTGCTTACTCTCGTCGGCGGCGAATTCCACTGCGGCGTCGGCTTTTTCGAGATCGACGAGTTCCACCCGCAGATCGCGGTCCGGATTCTCGCAAGTTATCGCCGCTCGGTCGCCCGTGGTCGGATCCACCGCGCAGCGGGTCCCCAGCCATCCGGTCTCTCCGGGGCGCGCGGAAACGACCTGCGGAAAATTGTCCGCGATGGGCTGGTACTTCGGTCCCCAACCGCGGTCGGCCGTCGACTGCCCACCCGGCAATCTCTCGACCGCCACCCCGGCGCCGGCCAGCACGATGACCACACCCGCCGCAGCCGCACCCCGCCGGATCCACACTTTCCGCCGGGCCGCACCGGCGGGCGCGCCCGGCGAGTGTTGCTGCGGCTGCGAGGCGGCCTCCCACGAAGGGGTCGAGACATCAGGGACTATCGGCGGTGTGACGACCGGACGGCCCCGTGCCGAACCCGCTTGCGGCACCGGGACGAAGGAATCCGCACCGGACGCGGGTTCCGAGGCGGGAGCACGGTACACGTCGGCCAGCACACCGAAACCGTTGCCGGACAGAGCTTCCCGCACCTGTGTCACGAATTCCGTACAGCTGCCGTACCGCTCGTGCGGCTGCTTCGCCATCGCCCGCGCCAGCACGGGATCGAGGGCGGGCGGCAGGTCCGTTCGCACCGAGGTCGGCCGGGGAATCGGTTTCGTGACGTGCCCGGCGACCACCTGGCCCGGATTCGTTCCGGCATAGGGCGGTCGGCCGCACAACAGTGTGAACAGGGTGCAGGCCAGCGAATACTGGTCGCAGCGATGGTCGAGCGGTTCGCCGGAGAGCTGCTCCGGAGACGCGTAGGCGAGCGTGGCGGTGAGAGTGCCGGTCACCGTGAGTTCGGTATCGGCGTCCTGTAATCGGGCGATGCCGAAATCGGTGAGGACGGTCCGTTCGGCGCGGCCGGCCTCGGGTACTTCGAGGAGAAGGTTCGCCGGCTTGATGTCGCGATGCAACACCGACTTGCTGTGCGCATAGTCCAGTGCCGCAGCGGTTTCGGTGACGATGCGCAGCACCCGTTCGGTGGTGAGCGCGCGCCGGTCCAGCCGCGCGGCATCGGTACCGTGCACATACTGCATCGAAATCCACAGGTGCCCGTCGTCGGCGCCGCGATCGTAGACCCGCACGATGCCCGGATGTTCCAGGCGGGCAACGATATCGGCTTCCTGATCGAACCGTCGGCGCCGCTCGTGATCGGCGGAGACCTCCCGGTCGAGCAGTTTCAATGCCACCCGGCGCGGCAGCCGGGGATGGCGGGCGAGATAGACCGTCCCCATCCCACCACGGCCGAGCACGCCCTCGATGAGGTAATCGGCGAAGGTCTCGCCGATCGCGAGTGCGGCCACGGTCCCCCTTCTCGTCGAGCCCACCGAGGCGTCAGCAGCTTACCGGACCGATCCGGCCTCCTCACCGGACGGATTCGGCGTCCGCACCGGCTCGATCCTGCGGCCCTCGCCGGGCGCCGCCTCCTCCGATACCGTGGATATCCAGCGCCGCAGATGTCGACGAAGGTGGTGAGATCGCAATGTTCGACCCGTTGGCCGATATCGACCGGGCCCTCGCCGACCGGGCCGGATGGACGTGGTTCGACGACCACCTGCTGTACACGTGCGGAGTGCTCGACCTGCTGCGCCGCGAGGAGTTGGCGCACATGCCCGTCAAGTCGACCCGGATCCGGATCGATCCGGGCGAGGTGTGTATCGCCGAGGGCCCGGCGACCTGGTCGTTCTGGCGCTCACCCGGCAACGGCAGCTGGACCCGCAACAACATCTACGTCGCGGGCAGCGCCTCCTTCGTCGCGGCCGCGCAGCTGGGGAACGCACTGGTGAACCAGGCCCGGCGCCAGCGTGCGGAGGCCGCGTCGCAGCCGCGCTGGATCGCCGAACGTCCCGGTTCGGTGATGATCTCCGACCGTCGCATCCACCTCACCAACCCCGACTACTCCTTCCGGATCCGCTGGGCCTCGCTCGAGACGATCGACCTGACCGCCGCCGACCACGTGGTCGCGCGCTACGTCGACCGCAACCACACCTTCCACCAGTGGCAGGTCCGAACACCCTGGGCCGTACTGATATTCGTCGTCGCCGCCCATCTGCACTTCCCGAATCATCCGCTGCTGCTGTCCGGAAATTGGCTGCCCGCCGGATTCGAGGACAAATGCCATCTGGCGGGGAAGACATGCCCACCGGTCCGAGAGCGCTGACCTCACCTTCCGCATCCCCTCGTCCCGGTCGTGGTGAGGGTTGCTGGGCAATGTCGGTGCCACGTGGCACCATCGCGTTGTGAGCAGCACACCTGCCCCCGACCAGCGCCTGCGCGATCTCGCCCGGTTGCGCAAGGTCCGCGACCGCATCGACCGGGAATATGCGAAACCCCTGGATGTGGAGGCCCTCGCGCGGGATGTGCACATGTCCGCAGGGCATCTGAGCCGGCAGTTCCGCCTCGCCTACGGGGAGTCGCCGTACGGATACCTCATGACGCGGCGCATCGAACGCGCGATGGCGCTGCTGCGGCGCGGTGATCTCAGCGTGACGGAGGTGTGCTTCGAGGTCGGCTGCCAATCGCTGGGCACCTTCAGTACCCGCTTCACCGAACTGGTCGGAGTGCCGCCGAGCGTCTACCGGCGCGAGGCCGCCGACGCCACCCTGGGCATGCCGTCATGTGTCGCGAAACAGGTGACCAGACCGATCAGGAATCGAGAAGCGCAGGTTACCGAGTAGGAATTAGCGTGAGCGACATGGACATCACCATTCACGACACCTTCCTCCCGCAAGACGATCCGGAGGCCGCGCTGACGTTCTACCGCGACACCCTCGGCTTCGAGGTGCGCAACGACGTCGGCTTCAAGGGCATGCACTGGATCACGGTCGGTCCCGCCGGCCAGCCGGACATCTCGATCGTGCTCTACCCGCCGAACGCCACCCCCGGCGTCACCGAAGAAGAGCAGCGCACCATCTCCGAGATGATGGCCAAGGGCACCTTCGCCAGCCTCAATCTGGCCACCAAGAACGTCGACGAGGTGTTCGAGCGGCTGCAGGCGAACGGCGCCGAGGTCGTGCAGGAGCCGACCGATCAGCCCTACGGACTGCGCGACTGCGCGTTCCGCGACCCCTCCGGCAATCTGCTGCGGATCCAACAGGCCTCCTGAGCCGACCCCGACAACCGAGCCGGTCGGCGGACCGGGCCGCCCACCCGAATTTGGAGAAACCATGACCAAGGCCGCGACGCCGGGCCGGCACGTTGCCGACACCCACGACCTGATCCGCGTGCACGGTGCGCGGGTCAACAACCTGAAGGACATCAGCGTCGAAATCCCCAAGCGACGCCTGACCGTCTTCACCGGCGTCTCGGGATCGGGGAAGAGTTCGCTGGTCTTCGGCACCATCGCCGCGGAATCGCAGCGGATGATCAACGAGACCTACAGCGCCTTCGTGCAGGGCTTCATGCCCACACTGTCGCGGCCGGAAGTCGATTATCTGGACGGCCTCACCACCGCGATCTCGGTCGACCAGGAGCGGATGGGCGCGAACCCCCGCTCCACGGTCGGCACCGCCACCGACGCCAACGCGATGTTGCGCATCCTGTTCAGCCGCCTCGCGCAGCCGCAGATCGGTTCGCCGAACGCGTATTCGTTCAATGTGCCCTCGGTGACCGCCAGCGGTGCGATCACGGTCGAGCGCGGCGGCAAGACCAAGGCCGAGAAGGCGACCTTCCACCGTCTCGGCGGTATGTGCCCGCGCTGCGAGGGCATGGGCTCGGTCACCGACTTCGACCTGACCGCGCTCTACGACGACAGCCGGTCGCTCAACGAGGGTGCGCTCACCATTCCCGGCTACAGCATGGACGGCTGGTACGGCCGCATCTACCGCGGTTGCGGACTGTTCGACCCGGACAAGCCGATCCGCCGGTACAACAAGCGCGAACTGCACGATCTGCTCTACAAGGAGCCGACCAAGATCAAGGTCGAGGGCATCAACCTCACCTACGAGGGGTTGGTCCCCAAGATCCAGAAGTCGATGCTGTCCAAGGATGTCGACTCGCTGCAGCCGCATATCCGCGCGTTCGTCGAGCGTGCGGTGACCTTCACGATGTGCCCGGAATGTGAGGGCACCCGGCTCAGCGTCGAGGCCCGGTCCTCGAAGATCGGCGACAAGAGCATCGCCGACGTCTGCCGGATGCAGATCAGCGACCTCGCCGCATGGGTGCGCGAACTCGACGAGCCGTCGGTCGCGCCGCTCCTGAAAGGCCTGCAGCACCTGCTCGACTCGTTCACCGAGATCGGCCTCGGCTACCTGTCGCTGGATCGGCCGGCGGGCACGCTCTCCGGTGGTGAAGCGCAGCGCACCAAGATGATTCGTCACCTCGGCTCGTCCCTGACCGATGTCACCTACGTCTTCGACGAGCCCACCATCGGCCTGCACCCCCACGACATCGAGCGGATGAACAACCTGCTGCTGCAGTTGCGCGACAAGGGCAACACGGTGCTGGTGGTGGAGCACAAACCGGAAGCGATCGCGATCGCCGACCATATCGTCGATCTGGGACCGGGGGCCGGAAGCCAGGGCGGCACAGTCTGTTTCGAGGGCGACCTCGAGGGCCTGCGCGCCAGCGACACGATCACCGGCCGCCACCTCGACGACCGGGCCAAACTCAAGGACGCACCGCGAAAGTCGTCCGGCGCGTTGGAGATTCGCGGCGCCTCCACCCACAACCTGAAGGATGTGGACGTCGACATCCCGCTCGGCGTGTTGTGCGTGGTCACCGGCGTGGCCGGATCCGGCAAGAGTTCGCTCATCCACGGATCGGTCGCCGACCGCGAGGGTGTCGTAGTGGTCGACCAGGGCGCGATTCGCGGTTCGCGGCGCAGCAATCCGGCCACCTACACCGGACTGCTCGAGCCGATCCGCAAGGCCTTCGCCAAGGCCAACGGCGTCAAGCCGGCACTGTTCAGCGCGAACTCCGAAGGCGCGTGCCCCACCTGCAACGGCGCCGGCGTGATCTACACCGATCTGGCGATGATGGCCGGCGTCGCGACCACCTGCGAGGAATGCGACGGGAAACGCTTCCAGGCGGCGGTCCTGGACTACCACCTCGGCGGACGCAACATCAGCGAGGTGCTGGAGATGTCGGTCGCCGAAGCCGAGGAGTTCTTCGGGGCGGGTGAGGCGAAAATCCCGGCGGCGCACAAGATTCTGCAACGCCTCGGCGATGTCGGCCTCGGCTATCTGAAACTGGGCCAGCCCCTCACCACGCTCTCGGGCGGTGAACGTCAGCGCATCAAGCTCGCCACCCACATGGGCGAGAAGGGCGGGATCTACGTTCTCGACGAGCCGACGACGGGCCTGCACCTCGCCGACGTGGAGAATCTGCTCGGCCTGCTCGACCGCCTCGTGGACTCGGGTAAATCGGTGATCGTCATCGAGCACCACCAGGCCGTGATGGCCCATGCCGACTGGATCATCGACCTCGGGCCGGGCGCCGGCCACGACGGCGGGCGCGTCGTCTTCGAAGGCACGCCGGCCGATCTGGTCGCCGACTCCTCGACCCTCACCGGCGAACACCTCGCCGCCTACGTCGGCGGATAGTCCGGGACAACGCCGATCACTTCCCCCGAGCGCCTGCCGGTTCCGGTCGACCGGAACCGGCAGGCCGGATGCGTCGGCGCGGGCGGCTCAATGCTGCGCCGACGCGGTCTGTGGCCGCCGGGATCAGCGAGCGGGCCGATGGGTGGTCATGCGGTGTCACCGCCGTCGGGATCTGCCGGATCGGCCAGGCCGCGTTCGTAGGCGGCGCGGGCGGTGGAGCCGCGGGTCGCGGCGACCTGATCCGGAACCATGCGACGGAAGGTCACATCCCGCAGGCGTTGTGGAAGCAGTTCGGCGAGCCGGACGAGCGGACCGATATACCGCGGCACGGTGACCTCGAAACGAGGGCGTTCGACGGCCCGCAGCACGGCGCGGGCGACGTCGGCGGGCTGGAGCAGTGTCGCGGCGCCGGTGTCGGTACCCGCGGCCAGGTCGGTCGCGACCACCCCCGGCATGATCACCGAGATCCGCACGCCGCTGCCGCGCAGTTCCTCGCGCACGCCGGTCAGGTAGCCGAGCACCCCGTGTTTCGTCGCGGCGTAGGTCGATTCACCGGGCGGGGACAACCGCGCGGCAGCCGAGGCGATGGTGACGATGTGGCCCTGCCCGCGCGCCCGCATGCCCGGTGCGGCCAGCCGCACGCCGCGAATGACGCCGTGCAGATTGACCTCCAGCATGCGCGCGGTCGCGGCCTCGGGCTCGTCGTCGAACGGGCCCACCCACATCACACCGGCATTGTTGACCAGGACGTCGATCGGACCCCACAGCGATTCCACGGCAGCGAGGAAGGTGCGGAAGGACTCCGTATCGGTCACGTCGAGGGCGAATCCGCGCACGGTACCGGACAATTCGGCGGCGGTGGCCGACAATTCGGTCGCGGTGGCTGACAATTCGGTCGCGGTAGCGATGGCTGCCGGTTCGTCGCGGTCGCCGACGGCGACCCGGGCCCCGGCCTCGGCGAACACACGCGCGATCTCCCGGCCGATGCCCCGCGCCCCGCCGGTCACCGCGACGACACGACCGGCGATCAGTGAGGCCATGGATGGTTCTCCATTCTGACATGCCTGCGTGTCAGCAACGATGCTCTAGTGTGCCATAGGCCGGGACGTGAGGACAGGGGCATGCCAGGACGGAAGTATCAGGGACTGATGCCGGACGAGCGCCGGGAGCAGCGGCGCGCGGCGATCCTGGACGCCGCACTGGAGGTTTTCGGCACCGGCGGTTATGCGGGCAGTTCGGTCAAACAGATCTGCCGCGCCGCGCGGCTCACCGAACGCTACTTCTACGAATCCTTCACCGACCGCGAAAGTTGCCTGGCCGCGCTCTATTCGGAAGTCGTGACCCGGGTGCGCGCCGCGACCGTGGCCGCGATGACCTCCGCGGGTGACGACATCGACGCCCAGACCCGCGCCGGATTGCAGACGTTCATCGGATATCTCACCGAGGATCGGCGACTCGCCAGGGTGGCCCTGATCGAGGCCGTCGGGGTATCCCCCGCCATGGAGGAACGCCGCCACGAGGTGCTGCGCGAATTCGCCGAGATCGTCACCGCCGCCTGGGCCGCCACCCGCGCCGAACCGCTGTCACCGCAACAACATTCGGCCGCGGTCGCCCTCGTCGGCGGCGTCAACCACCTCCTGGTCGACTGGCTGATGGGCGGCAGCCCGCAATCCCCCGCCGCGCTCACCGACGTCTGCACCACCCTGTTCATCGCCGCCCGCCGCACCTTCGAGGCGCAGGCCTGAGCGGCATCCCGCGCCGACCCAGGGTTCCGCCACCGACCGAGCGTTTCCGGCTGCCTACCAGGTTATTTCGGGTAGCTCCACGTCGATCGGGAAGGGCCGCTCGATACGCAACCGTTTGCCGAAGACACCGCTCGCGCCAGAAGCACGAAGGCCACCCGCTGAATCGATCGTGATCAGGTCCGATTCCCCGGCACCCGCACTCGGCTCCACCCGACGGCGATCACACCGATCGAACCACGAATACGATTCGGCCCCCGTTCCGAACGGAACGGGGGCCGAATGTGGTTGTCTCCTACCGGATTACCGGTAGTCGCTGAAACCGTAGTCGTCCAGCGGGACCGCGGCACCGGTCGTGGTGCCGAAGCCCTCCGGGCTGTAGTAGGTGTCGTCGTAGGACGGCACCGCGTACGCCGCGGCACGGGCCTCTTCGGTCGGCTGCACCTGGATGTTGCGGTAGCGGTTGATACCGGTACCGGCCGGGATCAGCTTACCGATGATCACATTCTCCTTCAGGCCGATCAGCTTGTCGGAGCGGCAGTTGATCGCCGCGTCCGTCAGGACACGAGTCGTCTCCTGGAAGGAGGCCGCCGACAGCCACGAATCGGTGGCCAGCGACGCCTTGGTGATACCCATCAGCACCGGGCGACCCGACGCGGGCTCGCCGCCCTCGGCGACGACGCGGCGGTTGGCCGCCTCGAACTCCGAGCGCTCCACCAGCGAACCGGGCAGGAACTCCGTCGCACCCGAGTCGATGATGGTGACGCGGCGCAGCATCTGGCGAACGATGACCTCGATGTGCTTGTCGTGGATGGACACACCCTGCGACCGGTACACCTCCTGGACCTCGTGCACCAGGTGGACCTGCACCTGACGCGGACCCATCACGCGCAGCACCTCGTGCGGATCGGCCGAGCCCTCCAGCAGCTGCTGGCCGACCTCGACGTGGTCGCCGTCGGCGAGCAGACGCTCGGAGCCGTCGTCGTGCTTGAACACCCGCAGACGCTGACGCTTCGACAGCTTGTCGTAGACCACCTCGTCCGAACCGTCGTCCGGAATGATGGTGATCTTGTAGAAGCGGTCGTCGTCCTCGAGCCGCACCCGGCCCGAAACCTCCGCGATCGGCGCCTTGCCCTTGGGCACGCGAGCCTCGAACAGCTCCTGCACGCGGGGCAGACCGCCGGTGATGTCGTCACCCGCGACACCACCCTGGTGGAAGGTACGCATGGTCAGCTGGGTACCGGGCTCACCGATGGACTGAGCGGCGACGATACCGACGGCCTCACCGATGTCGACCAACTTGCCGGTCGCCATCGAGCGGCCGTAGCAGGTCGCACACACGCCGGTGCCGGTGGTGCAGGTGAGCACCGAGCGGACCTTGACGTCGGTGATGCCGGCCTCGAGCAGCGCCTCGATGGCCGGGTCGCCGAGGTCGTGACCCTTTTCCACGATGACGTTGCCATTGGCGTCGACCGCGTCGGCGGCCAGCGTCCGGGCATAGGTGCTGGTCTCCACGTGCGGATCGCGGATGAGCAGACCGTCGGGCTGCTTCTCGGCGATCGCGACGAGGATGCCGCGCTCGGTGCCACAGTCGGTCTCGCGCACGATGACGTCCTGCGACACGTCCACCAGACGACGGGTCAGGTAACCCGAGTCGGCGGTACGAAGCGCGGTGTCGGCCAGACCCTTTCGCGCACCGTGGGTGTTGATGAAGTACTCCAGAACGGTCAGGCCCTCACGGAACGAGGACTTGATCGGTCGCGGAATGAACTCACCCTTCGGGTTGGTCACCAGACCCTTCATGCCCGCGAGGGTACGAGTCTGGGTGAAGTTACCCGTGGCGCCCGAATCGACGATCGTGATGATCGGGTTGTCGGCCGGGTAGTGCGCACGCAGCGCCTTACCGACCTCTTCGGTCGCTTCCTGCCAGATCTTGACCAGGGCGTTGTTGCGCTCCTGGTGGTCGAGAGCACCACGCTGGTACTTCTTCTCGATCTGGTCGGACTGCGCCTCGTAGCGCTCCATGATCTCGGCCTTCTCCGGCGGAACGAGAACGTCCGACATGGAGACGGTGACACCCGAACGCGTGGCCCAGTAGAAGCCGGCGTCCTTGAGCTTGTCGACGGTCTGCGCGACCACGATCATCGGGTAGCGCTCGGCGAGATCGTTGATGATCGTCGCCTGCCGCTTCTTCGGCATCTGCTCGTTGATGAACGCGTAGTCCGCGGGCAGCAGCTCATTGAAGATGACCCGGCCCAGGGTGGTTTCACACAGCCACGCGTCGCCGCGCTGCCAGCCCTCGGGGAACAGCTCCGCCTCGACATCCTTCGGCGGGCGCTGATCGGTCAGGCGCACCTTGATCAGCGAGCGAACCGTCAGCTCGCCGCGGTCGACGGCCATCTGGGCCTCGGCCGGCGACGCGTAGACGCCCTGCTCGGGAGCATCCGCGGTGGCAGGCCGGTACTCGCCCTTGGCGCCCTCTTCCAGGCGGGTCAGGTAGTACAGACCGGTCACCATGTCCAGACGCGGCATGGCCAGCGGGCGGCCGGACGCCGGAGACAGGATGTTGTTCGACGACAGCATCAGGATGCGAGCCTCGGCCTGCGCCTCCGCGGACAGCGGCAGGTGCACGGCCATCTGGTCACCGTCGAAGTCGGCGTTGAACGCCTCACAGACCAGCGGGTGCAGCTGGATGGCCTTACCTTCGACCAACAGCGGCTCGAAGGCCTGGATGCCGAGGCGGTGCAGCGTGGGCGCACGGTTCAGCATGACCGGGTGCTCGGCGATGACCTCTTCGAGGACGTCCCACACCTGGGCGCGCTGCCGCTCGACCATCCGCTTGGCGGACTTGATGTTCTGCGCGTGGTTCAGGTCGACCAGGCGCTTCATCACGAACGGCTTGAACAGCTCCAGCGCCATCAGCTTGGGCAGACCACACTGGTGCAGCTTCAGCTGCGGACCGACGACGATGACCGAACGGCCCGAGTAGTCGACGCGCTTACCGAGCAGGTTCTGACGGAAACGACCCTGCTTACCCTTGAGCAGATCGCTCAGGGACTTCAGCGGGCGGTTACCGGGACCGGTCACCGGGCGGCCGCGACGGCCGTTGTCGAACAGCGCGTCCACGGACTCCTGCAGCATCCGCTTCTCGTTGTTGACGATGATCTCGGGGGCACCGAGGTCGATCAGTCGCTTGAGGCGGTTGTTGCGGTTGATCACGCGGCGGTACAGGTCGTTCAGGTCGGAGGTGGCGAAGCGGCCACCGTCGAGCTGAACCATCGGGCGCAGCTCCGGCGGGATCACCGGAACGGCGTCGAGCACCATGCCCATCGGCGAGTTGCCGTTGGCCTGGAAGGCCGCGACGACCTTCAGCCGCTTGAGCGCGCGCAGCTTCTTCTGGCCCTTACCGGTGCGAATGGTTTCGCGCAGGTTCTCGGCCTCGGCCTCGATGTCGAAGGTCTCCATCAGCTTCTGGATGGCTTCGGCACCCATCGCGCCGGTGAAGTACTCGCCGTAGCGGTCCTGCAGCTCGCGGTAGAGAACCTCGTCCACGATCAGCTGCTTGGGAGCCAGCTTGGTGAAGGTGGTCCAGATCTCGTCGAGCCGGTCCAGCTCCCGCTGGGCACGGTCGCGCAGCTGACGCATCTCGCGCTCGCCGCCGTCCTTGACCTTGCGGCGGACATCGGACTTGGCACCCTCGGCCTCGAGCTCGGCCAGGTCGGCCTCGAGCTTCTGGGCGCGGGCCTCCAGATCGGCGTCGCGCTGGTCGGCGATCGTCTTCTTCTCGACCTCCATCTCCGCCTCGAGCGTGGACAGCTCGTTGTGGCGCAGATCCTCGTCGACGGTGGTGATGACGTAGGCGGCGAAGTAGATGATCTTCTCGAGATCCTTCGGCGCCAGGTCCAGCAGGTAGCCGAGACGGCTCGGCACACCCTTGAAGTACCAGATGTGGGTGACCGGCGCGGCCAGTTCGATGTGGCCCATCCGCTCACGGCGCACCTTGGCGCGAGTCACCTCGACGCCACAGCGCTCACAGATGATGCCCTTGAAGCGGACACGCTTGTACTTGCCGCAGTAGCACTCCCAGTCCCGGGTGGGACCGAAGATCTTCTCGCAGAACAAGCCGTCCTTCTCCGGCTTGAGCGTGCGGTAGTTGATGGTCTCCGGCTTCTTGACCTCACCGTAGGACCAGTTGCGAATGTCTTCGGCGGTCGCCAGGCCGATCCGGAGTTCATCGAAGAAGTTGACGTCTAGCACGTAACTTCCTTTCCCCTGTTCGGGTTCAGTATCGAGCAAAGTTCGCTAGTTCGTCCGCCGTGGCGGACCACTTCCGCGGAGCGGGAAACTATGCCCCGGCGCCCAATACGGGCGCCGGGACCGATCGGCTACTGCGCGAGGTCGTCGACCGTCGCAGCCTCGTTGCGGGACAGGTTGATGCCGAGGTTCGCCGCGGCACGCTCGAGGTCCTCGTCGTCACCGTCGCGCATCTCGATCGCGGCGCCGTCGGAGGACAGTACTTCGACGTTGAGGCACAGTGACTGCAGTTCCTTGAGCAGAACCTTGAACGATTCCGGGATGCCCGGTTCGGGGATGTTCTCGCCCTTGACGATCGCCTCGTAGACCTTCACACGACCGACCACGTCGTCGGACTTGATCGTCAGCAGCTCCTGCAGCGTGTAGGCCGCGCCGTAGGCCTGCATGGCCCAGCACTCCATCTCACCGAAACGCTGACCACCGAACTGCGCCTTACCACCCAGTGGCTGCTGGGTGATCATCGAGTACGGACCCGTCGACCGCGCGTGGATCTTGTCGTCCACCAGGTGATGCAGCTTCAGGATGTACATGTACCCCACCGCCACCGGATACGGGAACGGCTCACCCGACCGACCATCGAACAACACCGACTTACCGTTGGCGTCGACCATGGTCTCGCCGTCGCGGTTCGGCAGGGTGGAACCCAGCAGACCGGTCAGCTCATCTTCCTGCGCACCGTCGAACACCGGGGTCGCGATGTTGGTGTCGGATTCCTGACCCAGCATCTCCTCGGGCAGGTTCTTCGCCCAGTCCGGCAGGTTGCCGGATTCGGCGCCGTCGACCTGCCATCCGGCCTTGGCGATCCACCCGAGATGCGTTTCCAGGATCTGGCCGATGTTCATACGACGCGGCACACCATGAGTGTTCAAGATGATGTCGACCGGGGTGCCGTCCGGCATGAACGGCATATCCTCCTTCGGCAGGATCTTGCCGATCACACCCTTGTTACCGTGCCGGCCGGCGAGCTTGTCACCGTCCTGAATCTTGCGCTTCTGCGCCACATACACACGCACCAGCTCGTTCACACCCGGCGGCAGATCGTCGTCGTCCTCACGCGAGAACACCCGAATACCGATCACCTTGCCCGACTCACCGTGAGGCACCTTCAACGACGTGTCACGCACCTCGCGGGCCTTCTCACCGAAGATCGCACGCAACAACCGCTCCTCCGGAGTCAGCTCGGTCTCACCCTTCGGAGTGACCTTGCCGACCAGGATGTCACCATCACGCACCTCGGCACCGATACGGACGATGCCACGCTCGTCCAGATCCGCCAGCACCTCATCGGACACGTTCGGAATATCGCGGGTGATCTCCTCGGCACCGAGCTTGGTGTCACGAGCATCGATCTCATGCTCCTCGATATGAATCGAGGTCAGCACATCCTCCTCCACGAGACGCTGCGACAAGATGATCGCGTCCTCGTAGTTGTGACCCTCCCACGGCATGATCGCCACCAACAGGTTCTTCCCCAACGCCATCTCACCGTTCTCGGTGCACGGGCCGTCGGCCAGAACCTGGCCGTGCTCGACTCGCTGCCCCTCGTCCACGATCGGACGCTGATTGGCGCAGGTGCCCTGGTTGGAGCGGGCGAACTTCCGCATGCGGTAGCTCTTACGAGTGCCGTCGTCGTGCATGACGGTGATGTAGTCGGCCGAAACCTCCTCCACCACACCCGGCTTCTCGTTGACGACGACATCGCCGGCGTCCACCGCGGCACGCAGTTCCATACCGGTGCCGACCAGCGGCGACTCGGAACGGATCAGCGGCACGGCCTGACGCTGCATGTTCGCACCCATCAGGGCGCGGTTGGCGTCGTCGTGCTCGAGGAACGGAATCATGGCGGTCGCCACCGACACCATCTGGCGCGGCGAGACATCCATGTAGTCGACCTCGGCCGGGGAGACGAATTCCATCTCCTCGTTACCGCGGCGGGCGAGTACGCGCTCCTCGAGGAAGTTGCCGTCGGCGTCGACGGGCGAATTCGCCTGGGCCCGGACGTGCCGGTCCTCCTCGTCGGCGGTCAGGTACTTGACCTCGTCGGTGACCCGGCCGTTCTCCACCTTGCGGTAGGGGGTCTCGATGAAACCGAACGGGTTGACCCGCGCGTACACCGACAGCGAACCGATCAGGCCGATGTTCGGGCCTTCCGGGGTCTCGATCGGGCACATGCGGCCGTAGTGCGAGGGGTGCACGTCGCGCACTTCCAGGCCGGCGCGCTCACGGGACAGACCACCCGGGCCCAGCGCCGACAGACGACGCTTGTGGGTCAGACCCGACAGCGGGTTGTTCTGGTCCATGAACTGCGACAGCTGCGAGGTGCCGAAGAACTCCCGGATCGCCGCCGTGATCGGGCGGATGTTGATCAGGGTCTGCGGGGTGATGGCCTCGACGTCCTGGGTGGTCATGCGCTCACGCACGACGCGTTCCATCCGCGAGAGGCCGACGCGCAGCTGGTTCTGGATCAGCTCGCCGACGGTGCGCAGGCGACGGTTGCCGAAGTGGTCGATGTCGTCGACCTCGACCGGAACCTCGACGCCGCCGGGAACGGTCATCAGCTTGTCGCCCTGGTGCAGGCGCACCAGGTACTCGATGGTGGCGACGATGTCCTCGCGGTTCAGCGTCGAGCCGATCACCGGCTCACCGGTGTTGACGCCCAGCTTCTTGTTGACCTTGTAGCGGCCGACGCGGGCCAGGTCGTAGCGCTTCTCCTTGAAGAACAGGTTCTCCAGCAGAGTCTGCGCGGACTCCTTGGTCGGCGGCTCGCCCGGACGCAGCTTGCGGTAGATGTCGAGCAGCGCCTCGTCCTGGCCGGCGGTGTTGTCCTTCTCCAGGGTCGACAGCATGATCTCGGAGAAACCGAAACGCTCGGTGATCTCCTCGGTGGTCATGCCCAGCGCCTTCAGCAACACGGTGACCGGCTGCCGACGCTTGCGGTCGATACGCACACCCACGGTGTCGCGCTTGTCGACATCGAATTCCAGCCACGCACCACGCGACGGGATGACGCGCACGCTGTGCAGCGTCTTCTCGGTGCCCTTGTCGATGGACTCGTCGAAGTACACACCCGGCGAGCGCACCAGCTGCGAGACGACCACGCGCTCGGTGCCGTTGATGATGAACGTGCCCTTGTCGGTCATCATCGGGAAATCACCCATGAAGACCGTCTGCGACTTGATCTCACCGGTGTTGTTGTTGATGAACTCCGCGGTCACGAACAGCGGTGCCGCGTAGGTCATGTCCTTGTCCTTGCACTCCTCGATCGAGGCCTTGACCTCTTCGAAGCGCGGATCGGAGAAGGACAGGGACATCGAACCGGAGAAGTCCTCGATCGGCGAGAGCTCCTCGAGCACCTCCTCCAGCCCACCGACCGGGCTGGCGTCGCCCCGGGCGATGGCCCGCTCACGCCAATCGGGGGCGCCGACCAGCCACGCGAACGATTCGGTTTGTAGATCGAGAAGGTCCGGAACCTCCAAGGGCTCACGAATCTTCGCGAAAGACACCCGCTTCGGGGCTCCGGGAATACCGGCCTTGGTCTGGGTGGAGACTGCCAAGATGCGTCCTTCCAGCACCTCACGCGCGTCGCCCGGTGCCTGTACGTACAAGACACCAAGCGACCGTCGCTTGTCTGCTACGAGTTCTGCTGGTTACAACCCGGACAAAACCCGAACAGCAAACAACGGAAGTAACACCTCAACGGTGGAACTTTCGTGATGCGATCAAGGAATGGACAGGAGGCAGCCAGCGCAAAGTCCAAACCTACACCCACGAAGAAGGGGTGTCAAAGTACCATCCGAACCGAGTTCCGGATGTTCGGCGCGCCGGACCCGCTTCCGCTGGCTGCGTTCGAGTCTCCGGCGGCGCCTCGACCTGGGTACTCGACCCTGTCACAGCTGCCGCTGTTGTGAATAGCGTGACGGTTCGGACGTAAGTCGTCAAGTGGCGAGACCACCTCGATAACCGCGAGATCCCCTGCGGCGCTGGCGAATCACACCGTCACGCGGGCGAATATCCGTCGCTGAGCTGGGAAGATTCCGCAGGTGACGGGCTCGAACATACTTCCGAACCCGTCTGGGCCACTCAACGGTCGGCGATCTCGCTCGCCAGCCAGTGACCGTCCACCTTCTGCATGTGCAACACGATCGGACCCGACGCGCTCTCCTGCGGAGCGCCGTTCTTGGTCGCGCTCACGGTCAGATTCACCAGCAGTTCCGCCCGATCATCAGTGAGCAAAGTCACACCGATCGGGTCGGGAGTGGCCTGCGCGGTCGACTGCGCCTGCTGGATCGCCGACACCGTGGTGTCGGCGAACTTGTCGAAATCGCCGCGCATCTTGCCGGTGACGACCTTGTGCACGGCATCCTTGTAGCCGCCGACGGTCTTCACGTCATAGGAGTAGACCGTCTTCAGCGCGTTGTCGGCCGCCGCGGTCACCTCCTGGGTGGCCTTGGTGTCGACGAAGGCCTTGTTACCGTTGTCCACCCCCGGCTCGAGCGCCGCGACCACCGCGAACGCGGTCAACAGCACGCTCGCCACGATCAGGCCGGCGGTTAGACCCCAGCCGGCCGATACGCGCCGCGGCAGGCGACCGGGACGCGGCAGCTTCCGGGACGGACGCGCCACGGGCGCCGGCCGCGTGGTCGCCGCACCCGCGCGCACCGTCCGGGTGCGCGATGCGGTGTTCGCCGACTTACCGGCGGGCTTGGCGGACTTCGCGCGGGACGCGGTGCGATCGGCGCCGCCGCGGCGGCGGATCGTGCGCTCGGCGGATTCGGACGAGCGGTCGCCGGGCTTGAGCCGCGGGGAAACCTTGTTGATCGGCGGGCGGGATGCCATCGGTGTACCTCTCCTACGATCCCGGCTGGGGGGCGGGCGCCTCGGACGGATTCGCGGGCGCGCTCGGCGCGGGCGCGGCGTTTCCGTTCGCGGGCGGCGGGGCCGCCCCGGCGGGACCGGGGGTGTCCAGCGACACCAGCTGGCCGAGCGAATTGGCCTGCTCGGCCTTCCAGGTGTCACCGTCCTTCTTCATATCCAGCGTCCAGGTGGCCCGGAAGGACTGCACCGGAACGTTGGGCGCGGTCTGCGTGAGTTTCAGCACCACGATCGCCGAGGCCTTGTCGCGCTCGCTGTCCAGCGAACTCAGCGCCGCTCCCAGCACCTTGCTGTCGATCTTGGTCTTCGACTTCTCGGCGGCATCCTTGATGCGGTCGTGGTTCTCGTTGAGCTGGGTCAGCATGTCGCCGGTCATCGAGGACCGCATGGTGGTGATCGACCCCTCAACATCGCCGGGATTCATCGAGGTGAGGTTGATCGCCGCCTGCCGGGCCGCGTCCAGCGCGGTATCGCGCGCATCGGCGCGCGGACCGTCGGTGAACCACATCGCGCGCACCCAGCCCGCGCCGAACCACGCCGCCAGTACCAGGGCCGCTACCAGCCACACCGCCGCGACCGAGGTCACCACCGTGCGCAGTGTCGACGAACCCGGCCGGGCGGCGGACGGCTGCTCGCCGGCGGACGGGCGCACCGACTCGTCGGTCGCATCGCCGGCCGGTGCACCCGGTCGGGCGGTCTCCTCCGGCGACGCGTCAGCTACCGCCTTTTCGGCGGCGTCCGGCGACTCCACCGCAGGTTGCGAGGAGGGGTTGGGCAGATCAGAACTCACAGCGACACCCTAGCGTCGTCGGTTTTCCGGACTTGCCTCCCGTACCCGCCTCACCGCTTCGGGGTCACTCCGATGAGAGTGGCCAGCTGGATGGCGACGGGGCTCAGGTTGAGCTTGTCCGGATCGGTCTTGGGCTTGGAATCCCACGGCTGCGGGACATTCGGATCGGCGTACTGCGCACGCGCGCCGCCGCGGACGTCGGTCGGACTTCCGAACGGCACGTCGCATTTCGCGTCCGTGTTGAACGGGAAATCGTCGCGGGTGTCGTCGAAATTGGGATTCTGCGCCTTCATCTGGTCGAGAATGCGCTGAGTTCCCTCGTACCCGACGGTACAGGCCGGCGGATTGTTGGTTTCCAGCACCAGCCCGAAGTGGGTCGTGCCGTCACCGGGCGCGGTCGCCGAGCCACCGACCGACAGCAGCGGCAGCATCTGCAGCAGCGGCTTCAGTGTGTAGGTCTGCGGCGACACCGCCTGCAGCAGCAACCGCAGATTCGACAGATCCGTGGTCAACGGCTGCGCGCTCTGATCGAGCAACTTGCCGATCTGCTCGCCGGCGTCGGCGCCGGTGCCGATCAACCGGCGGATATCGGGATCGTTGGCCCGCAACTGCACGGCGAGCCGATCCAGGCCGTCGCTGAAGGTGCGGATCGCCGGCGACTGGTCGGCCTGGGTACCGAGCACGGTCTGGGCGTCGCGGATCAGCTGCACGGTCTGCGGCAGCGCCTCGACGCCGGTCTGGGAGAACTTGTTCAGCGAATCGACGAGGATGCGCAGGTTGTCGCCCTGCCCGTCGAAGGCCTTACCGAGTTCGGTGACGGTCGTGCTCAACGCCGTCAGATCCGTCGTACTCGAGAAGTGGTTGACGCTGGCGAGCAGATCCTCGACCGGGATCGGGGTCTCGGCGCCGTCGATGACCGACCCGTCGCGCAGGTAGGGCCCCTTCGACGTCTCCGGCACCAGATCCAGGTACTGCTCACCGATCGCAGAACGGTTGGCGATCACGGCCTTGGCGCTGGCGGGGACCTTCGGCTTCCCGGAATCCAGCTCCAGATAGATCATCACGCCGTCGGGGGTGATATCGAGCGAGTCCACCCGCCCGACCGGCACACCGCGATAGGTGACCTCGGCGCCCTTGGACAGGTTGGCCGTCGTCTTCGCCTTCACCTTCACCTGGTACTGGCCGAAGCCGAGCATGTGGTCGAGGTGAATGTACTTCGCGCCGACGAAGACCACACCGAGCACGGCGATCACCGCGAAGGCGATCAGCTGGTAGCGCACCAATCTACTCATCGCGGCTTCACTCCCAACTGATCGAGAATCGACCCGATCGGGTCACCCGGCTTGGCGGGGGCCGGAGCCACCACGGTCGGCGGCAGCGGCACCAGCGACACCGTCGGCCAGCCCGGCCGCGGGCCGTTGCCGTTGTAATACGGATTGGTCGGATCCACCGGCACCGGCGGCCCGTACCTCGGCGGGATGTACACCGGATCCGGTTTGCCCACACCGAGATTCGACATCAGGACACCGATCTGCGTGTCCACCGAGAGCCAGGTGTTCACCGAACCACCGAAGGTCGATTTGATCGCCTCGTCCGGGAACGGATAGGTCAGCACGAGCGGGAACGCGGTCACCAGATCCGGCGCCGAACGGCCCAGCTCCTGCAGCGTCGGCCGCAGCGCCTGCAGATCGCGGATCAGGTTGTCCTTGGACTTGTCCAGCACGTCGACACCGGCCTGGCCGACCCGGTCGAGTTGCTTCAGCAAGCCGATCAGCTGTGGCCGCTGCTGGTCGAGAATCTTGATACCGGCGGGCAGTTCGTCGAGGATCTTGCCGATCTGGTCGGACTGCTGCCCCACCCGGCTGGACAACGTGCCCAGGCTGTCGAGCGCGTGCTGGATATCGGCGACCTGCTGGTTGAGGCCGTCGATGAGGGTGTCGGCCTGATCCAGCAGCGAACGCACCCGGTTCTCCCGGCCGGCCAGCGCCTTGTTCAGTTCCACCACGATGGGCTGCAACTGCGCCACGCCACCGCCGTTGAGCAGCAGCGACAACGCGCCGAGGACCTGTTCGATCTCGACCGCGTGCCGGGTCCGGTCGACGGGGATGACCGCGCCGTCCTTCAACCGGTCGGGCGAGGCCTCGTCCTTCGGCGCCGAGAGCTCGACGAATTTCTCACCGAGCAGATTCGACTGCCGCACTTCGGCATGCGCGTTGGCGGGCAGCTTCACCGAGGAGTTGACCACCGTGTGCACGCTCGCGGTCCAGCCGTCGGGGGCGACGTCGATGGACTCCACCCGGCCGACCGGCACACCCTCGACCTTGACCGCCGACTGCGGCACCAGATCCAGGACGTCGTCGAAACGCACGTCGATACGCATCGGATGGTCACCCACATCCGCGCCGCCGGGCAGCGGCACGCTGTAGATACCGTTCGAGGAGCACGAGCCCACCAGCATCGCGGTCACACCGACCACCGCGACGGCACCCAGTCCGCGGGCCGTCCTGCGGAATGCGAAGGGCGTCATCGCTGGCCACCTTCCTGCTGCGACGGCGGCTGCCGATCCGACGGGGTGCCCGGAACGCTGCCGGGAGCCGGAGTGTTCTGGATGTTCTCACCGCTGAGGATGCCGAACGGCAACACCAGCGACGGCGTCTGCACACCGCTCTTGATCTGATCGGTGATCACCTTGCACTGATCCAGGATCGGGCGCATCTGCCGGCTGATCGCATCGAATTTCGGGTCGCCCGGCCGCAATTGGCCGAGGTCGAGCATCTTGCAGACGGTGCCGAACGGGTTCTGCAGATCGGTGAAGTTGGCGCGCATGTCGAGCGTGCCGGACTCACCGTTGTGGATGTTGATCAGGTTGCTCAGCGCCACGGGCAGCACCGGCAGCGCGTTCGCCACATCCTGGCGCTGATCGGCCAGGGTCTGGGTCAGCTTGGTCAGCGCATCGGCGTTCTCGGCGACCAGGTCCCGGTTGTCGTCGATGAACCGGGCGACGTCGCCGAGCGCGATCGACAGCAGATTCAGTGCCTGCCCGAGGTTCTCCCGCTCCCCGGAGAGGAATCCGGCCAGATCCGCCAGCTGCGTGTTGAATTGGCGCACCTGCTGGTCGTTGACCGCCAGCGTGTGCACGAAGACCTGCAGATTCTTGATCGTGTCGAAGATGTCGCCGCGCGCGTCCGATAGATACCGGGCCGCGTGCGAGAGCTGGGTCAGGCTGTTGGCCAGCGCGTCCCCGTTCCCGGACAGATTCGCGGCACCGGTGCGGACCAGCTCGTTCACCGCGCCGTCCTTGTTGGCGCCGTTGGGCCCCAGCGCATCCGACAGTTCCTGGATGCTCTTGTACAGCCGGTCGACCTCGACCGGGGTCGCCGTGCGGTCGCGCGGAATGGTGGCGTTGCGCGGCATCTTCGGCCCGCCCTTGTAGACGGGCGTGAGCTGGATGTAGCGGTCCGACACCACCGAGGGCGTGATCTGGGCGGCCTTGGCGTCGGCCGGAATGTTGTATTTCCGGTCGACGTGCATGGTGACCTTCACCTGATCACCCTGCGGCGTGACCGAATCGACCTTGCCCACCGGGACGCCGAGGATGCGCACCTCGGAGCCCTCGTAGATACCGATCGACTTGTCGAAGTAGGCGGTGATCTTGGTGGTGTTGTAGCTGCTGAACAGCCACCACAGCACACCGGCGACGACCACCACGGCCACCGTGCCGAGGGCCAGGGCGATCTTGGTGCCGCGGCCGGATTCGCGGATCGCCGTCAGCGGATCCCGGCGCGATCCCTTACCGAGAGCAGCCTGCATCAGTTGCCTCCCAGGGTGCGGATCGGCGGGCGGTTACCCGGAATCTCCGGCAGCGCCGGCGGGATCAGGTTGACGATCACCGCGTCGAACCAGCGCCCGTTGCCCAGCACGTTGGCGTACAGGCCGTAGAACGGCGCCGCCAGCTTCAGCGTCTTGGAGATGTTCTGCTGATTGTCGTTGAGCATGTCGATGGACTTCTTCAGATTGGTCAGCGCCGGACCGATCTGCTGCTCGTTGTCGTGCACCAGCGCACTCAACTCGGCGGCAACGGTTTTCGCGCCGTTGAGCAGCTGCGAGATGGCCTGCTGGCGCACGTTCAACTCGGCCAGCAGCTCACCGCCGTTGGCGAGCAAACGCTCGAACTGCTCGTTGCGGTCGGCGAGCACCTTGGTGGTCTTGTTGGTGGCGTTGAACAGGTGCTTGAGCTCTTCGTCGCGCTTGGCCAGCGTCTCCGACAGCCGGGCGACACCGTCGATCGAGCCGCGGATCTCCGGCGGGGTGCCGGAGAACGCGTCGGAGAGCACCCGGAAGCTGGTGGCCAGCTGCGCGGTGTCGGTCTTCTCGATGCTCGAGGCGGCGTCACTGAAGGCTTCGACCACGTCGTACGGAGAAACCGTGCGCGACAACGGGATTCGCTTGTCCGGATCGGCCGGGTGGGAACCCTTGGGATCCAGCGCCAGATACTTCTGCCCGAGCAGGGTCTTGATCTGGATGGACGCGGTGGTGGCATCGCCGATCCACGCGTCCTTGGTCCGGAAGTCGACCAGCACGCGGTCGCCGTCGAGGCGCACATCGGACACATCGCCGACCTTCACGCCCGCGACGCGCACCTCGTTACCCTTCTTCAGGCCCGCGGCCTCGGAGAATTCCGCGGTGTAACTGGTGCTCGCGCCGATGATCGGCAGCTTGTCCAAGAAGAACGCCGACAACGCGATCAGCAGCACCATGAACAAGCCGAGCCCGCCCATGAACGCCGGGCTGCGCTTGCCGAGGAGAACCCGGTCTTCCATCAGCGGCCACCCTTCCCGTGACAGCGCGGCGCCGGGTTTGTGTAAACCGGCTGATTCACCGTCGGCATCTGCGCCGGCAGGTTCAATTGCGGCGCATCCTGCACCCCGGGACCGGCGACGATGTCGATACCGCAGAGGTAGAACTGGAACCACGAACCGTAGCTGGCCGCGCGACCCAGTTTCTCCATCTTGATCGGCAGATTCGTCAGGGCCTCATTCACCTCGCCCGAACGGTCGTTCAGGGTTCCGGTCAGCTGGTTCAGGCCGGCGATCGACCCCTGCAGCGTCGGCCGGGTGGGAACCAGCAGATCCGCGGTCGCCGAGGCGAGGTTGCCCAGCGACTGCACCGCCGAGCCGATCGTGCCGCGTTCGGCGTTGAGACCGCTGACCAGCGCCTCGGTGTTGACGATCAGATCGTTGAGCTGACCGTCGCGAGCGTTCACCGCGTCCAGCACCTGGTTGAGGTTCTTGACGATCTCGCCGATCACCGCGTCCTTGTCGGCGATCTTGTTCGTCAGGCTCGCGGTGTTGCGGACCAGATCGGTGATCGTGCCCGATTCACCCTGGAAGACCTGGATGATCTCGTAGGACAGCTTGTTCACGTCCTCGGCCGACAGCGTCTGGAACAGCGGCCGGAAACCGTTGAACAGGGTGGTGAGATTCAGCGCGGGCTTGGTTCGCTCCAACGGAATCGTGGCGCCCTTGGTGATCTTGCGACCCTGCTGGCCGGCGCCCTGCTCCAGCGCGATGTAGCGCTGCCCCACCAGGTTGCGGTAGCGGATGGTCGCGGTGGTGGAGGCGGGCAGCCAGTCCCGGTCGGTGATCTGGAAGTGCACCTCGGCCATGTTGCGGTCGACGACCGCCACCTTGGTCACCTTGCCGACCCGCACACCGGCGATACGCACCTCGTCGCCCTTGTTCAGCGACGTCACATCGCTGAACCGCGCCTTGAACTCGGTGCCGCCGCCGGAATAGTTGGCGATGGTGAGCGCCAGGAACGCGGTCGCGAGCACTGTCACGAGCACGAAGATGCCCAGTTTGGTCAGGGGGCCGCCCAGACCACGCAACTTGGCCTTCATCGCACACTCACCTCACTTCCACGCATCGCGGGGGCGCCGATCCGGCTCACCCAGCTGGGCACCTGATCGGGCGAAACCCCGTTCGCCGCACCGTAGATCGCACCCAGGGTGTGCTGTTCGGCGGGTGAACCCATGGTCGTGGCGCCCGCTGCGCCGTAGACCGAGAACTGTGCCGCCGGCAGCTGACCGATGTTCTGCTCACCCGGATTCCGGGTCGGCGGCTGATAGGAACCGTCGTTGGCCGATCCGGTCGGATACTGACCGGGATCCACCCCGAGCGGATATTCGGGGAAACACGCCGGCGGCCGGTTCGTGTCCAGCCAGCGCGGCTCGTCCTGGTTGGGCAGATAACGGCCACGCGGATTGGTGATCTCGATCGTCACCCGCGAACCCGGAGTATCGGTGCCCTTGCCGAAGAGGTTGTCGATGCGCGGCTTCAGCTGCGCGAAATTCTTCATCGTGCACGGGAACGACGGCGAATAGGTCCCCAGCAGTTCCAGCGCCTCACGCGAATCGGCCGCGACATCGATGATGTTGTCGTGGTTGGCCGTCAGGAAATCGGCGGTCTTCGACGACGTCGGGGTCAGAACCGAATACAGCGTGTCCAACTGCGAACGCTTCTGCACGATGGTGGCATTCAGCGTGCGCAGATTGTCGAAGGCGTCGACCAGCTGCGGCAGCGCGTCCGAATAGGTGTCGGCGACCGTCGCGAAGGTGTGGATGTCGTCCTGCAGCTGTGGCATCACACCGTTGATATCGCGGAAGATGTCGTCCAGCCGATCGATGGTGTGGCCCAGTTCCTCACCCTGACCACCCAGCGCCTGCGACAGCGCGCCCAGCGTCGAGGCCAGGTACTGCGGCGGAATCGCCTGCAGCAGCGGCATGATCGAATCCAGCAGCTGGCTCACCTCGACCGCATTGCCGCTGGCGTCCTGATACAGCGTCATTCCCGCCTGCAGATGCTTCGGGCTGGGCTGCTCGGGCCAGACCAGATCGACATAACGCTCGCCGAACAGGGTTTTCGGTAGCAGCCTGGCCGTCACATTGGACGGAATCTTCGACGCCTTGTCCGGATCGATCGCCAGATGCAGGGTCACCTTGCCGTTGGCGGATTCACTGGAACGGACCTCGCCGACATTGACCCCGCGAACTTTCACATCCGCATTGCGGGTCAACGCGTTTCCGACCGTATCGGTGATCAGATCGACCTTGACCACCTTGACCCACACCTTGTTGTAGGCCGCGATCGTCGTACCGAGAAACAGCGCCATCACGACGAAGAACACGATGCCCAACGTGCGGATTCGGAGTTTCTCGGTAGAGCGCCAGAATTGCACACTGCGCGCGCTCATGCTCCCACCTTTCGGGACGCCGTCGTCATCGACCCGTCGGTCGCGCCGCGGTCCGGTCCGCTCATCCCGCGACTCGCACTGTCGTCGTCGTACCCCAGATCGCCAGGCTGAGGAAGAAGTCGAGGATGTTCACCAGCACGATCGACGCACGTACCGCGCGTCCCACGGCCACACCGACGCCGGCCGGACCGCCGGTGGCGTTGAAGCCGTAATAGCAATGGATCAGGATGATCACGAAGGCGAACACCAGCACCTTCACGAACGAATACAGCACGTCCTCGGGTGGCAGGAACAGACCGAAATAATGGTCGTACGAGCCCGTGGATTGCCCGTTGAACCACACGCTGATCTGCCTGGACGCGATGAACGTGCCGAGCAGGCCGACGATGTAGAGCGGAATCACCGCCACGAATCCCGCGATGACGCGCGTGGTCACCAGGAACGGCACGCCGGGTACCGCCATCACCTCGAGCGCGTCGATTTCCTCGGAAATTCGCATCGCACCCAATTGGGCGGTGAAACCACAGCCGACCGTCGCCGACAATGCCAATGCCGCGACCAGCGGCGCCAATTCGCGAGTATTGATGTAGCCGGTCAGAAAGCCGGTGAGCACCGAACTGCCCAGGGCGTCGAGAGCTTTGAAACCCTGCAGGCCGACGACGACACCGACCGAGGCCGACATCATCACCACGACGCCGATGGTGCCGCCGATGACCGCGAGTGCACCCGAACCGAAGGTCACCTCGGCCAGCAGCCGCATGACCTCCTTGCGGTAATGCACGACGGTGCGCGGAATCCACGCGATCGCCTTGGAATAGAACGACATCTGATCGCCGGCGCGATCGATGACATTCACCGGCGACTTGAGCGCAGCACCTACTCGGCGCATCCGCCTCGAAAAGATCGGAGAACGCTGGGAAACAACCATCGTCACGAACCCTTGGCCGGGACGACCTGCAGGTACACCAACGTCAGAAGCAGATTGACGAAGAAGAGCACCAGGAAGGTGATCACCACGGATTGATTCACCGCGTCACCAACACCTTTCGGTCCCCCCTTGGGATTCAAACCTTTGTAAGCGGCGATCACGCCCGCGAGCAATCCGAAGATCAGAGCCTTGAATTCACCGATCCAGAGGTCCGGGAGTTGCGCCAGCGCGGAGAACGACGCCAGATAGGCGCCGGGAGTTCCGCCCTGCAGCAACACATTGAAGAAATATCCACCGCAGATGCCGACCACCGAAACCAGTCCGTTGAGCAGCAGCGCCACCAGCATCATGCCGAGGACGCGCGGCACGACGAGACGCTGCACCGGATCGATGCCGAGCACCTCCATCGCGTCGATCTCCTCGCGGATGGTGCGGGAGCCGAGGTCGGCAGCGACGGCCGAACCCGCGGCACCGGCGATGATCAGCGCGGTGACGACGGGAGCGGCCTGCTGCACAGTTGCCAGCACACTGGTTGCGCCGGTGAACGATTCAGCACCGAGCTGCTTGATAAGTGAACCGGTCTGCAATGCCACAACGGCGCCGAACGGGATTGCCACCAGTGCGGCGGGCAGGATCGAGACGCTCGCGATGAACCACGACTGCTCGATGAACTCGCGCCATTGGAAAGGCCGGCGCAGGGTGTTGCGTGCCACGGAAATGAGCAGTGCAAATATGTTGCCGGCCTGCGCAAATCCCGACTCGACCGGAGTGCGCAGCCGTGCCAGGGGTTGATTCACGGTTGCGTATGTTACCCGTTGGTTGTGTCGTGTCGCACGGTGGTGTCGTACGTGCCGCCCTGATATTGCGGAGCGTTACCCGTATACGCCGGAAGGACTTGTGTATCGCCGTTCTCTTCCATCGACTCGCGGATCGCCACCTGCGCCGAATGCGGCAGGGTGTGCATGATCTCGAGCACGCGGCGGCGGCGGCGTTCCACGGCCTGGCGCACGGGCATGCCGGGGGTGGCCTTCATCTGCGGGATGATGCCCTCGACGTCCTCGGTGCCGTTGTCGTAGTGGCCGGCGTCGGCGAGCGCCTGCTCGCGCGCCATCTGGGCCTCGTCCTTCTCCTCCGACATACCGATCGGGCCGACCATGCGGCCGTTGAGGAACTGCTTGACCACCGGCTCCTCCGAGGTGAGCAGCACCTCGCGCGGGCCGAACATGACCAGCTGACGGCGGAACAGCATGCCGATGTTGTCGGGCACGCTACGAGCCAGGTTGATGTTGTGGGTGACGATCAGAATCGTCGCGTCGATCTGCGCGTTGATGTCGATCAGCAGCTGCGACAGGTACGTGGTACGCACCGGGTCCAGACCGGAGTCGGGCTCGTCGACGAGGATGATCTGCGGGTCCAGCACCAGCGCGCGGGCCAGGCCGGCGCGCTTGCGCATACCACCGGAGATCTCGCCGGGCAGTTTGCCCTCGGCGCCGAGCAGACCGGTCAGCTCGAGCTTCTCCATCACGATCTGCTTGATCTCGGATTCGCTCTTCTTGGTGTGCTCGCGCAGCGGGAAGGCCACGTTGTCGAACAGGTTCATCGAACCGAACAGCGCGCCGTCCTGGAACAGAACGCCGAACAACTTGCGGATCTCGTAGAGCTCCTTGTTGGAGCAGGTGGTGATGTCGGTGCCGTCGATGTAGATCGAGCCGCGCTCGGGGCGCAGCAGACCGATCAGCGACTTCAGGAAGACCGACTTACCGGTACCGGAGGGGCCGAGCAAGGCGCTGACTTCCCCCGTGGGCAGGGTCAGAGTGACATCCTGCCAAATCCGCTGGGACCCGAAAGATTTCGTAACACCTTCGGTCCTGACCTCGACGCCCACGTCGACCTCCATATTTCTTCTGACGAGCGCCCATGGCCGCGTCACCGTTATTTCAGCGCGGTGTGACGCGTCACACTGGGGTGCGGCCACTGTATCGCATGCCGCTGGTGCAGGACACCCTACCTGACTGGTCGGTAGAAATGTCGACGGTAATGAGCCGGTCCCGACAGTTCACAACATTCACCACGAATATGTGAAAAGGGCGGCCCCGCAACGGGACCGCCCTTTTCCGGACTCGATTACCGCAATTACTTGACGGAAACCTTCGCGCCGGCCTCTTCCAGCTTGGCCTTGGCGGCGTCGGCGGCGTCCTTGGCGACCTTCTCCAGGATCGGCTTCGGGGCACCCTCGACCAGGTCCTTGGCTTCCTTCAGGCCCAGGCCGGAGACGATCTCACGCACGACCTTGATGACCTGGATCTTCTTGTCGCCGGCACCCTCGAGGATGACGTCGAACTCGTCCTGCTCCTCGGCGGCCTCGGCCGGAGCAGCGGCGCCACCGACAGCGGCGACCGCGACCGGAGCGGCGGCGGTGACCTCGAACTTCTCCTCGAACTTCTTGACGAAGTCCGAGAGCTCCAGCAGGGTCATGTTGCCGATGGTCTCGAGCAGCTCGTCCACGTTGGCCATGGTGTTTCCTTTCGGTAGTTCATCCCCGCATCGGCGGGGAGAAAAGAGTTGGTTTGTCGACTTGTCGGCGTCGGCTTATTCGGCGTCGGCGGCGGGAGCCGCCTCGGCACCGCCCGCGGCGCGCTGCTTGTCCTCGAGCGCGGCGAACAGGCGAGCCACCTGGCCGGCCGGCGCGGCGAACAGGCCGGCCGCCTTGGTCAGGTTGCCCTTCATGGCGCCGGCCAGCTTGGCCAGCAGCACCTCGCGCGACTCCAGGTCGGCGATGCGCTCGACCTCGGAGACCGACAGCGCGGCGCCGTCCATGTAGCCACCCTTGATGACCAGCGCCTTGTTGTCCTTGGCGAAGGTCTTGAGGGCCTTGGCGGCGTCGACCGGCTCACCGGTGATGAAGGTGATCGCGGTCGGACCGACGAACAAGTCATCCAGGCCTTCGACGCCCGCCTCGGCGGCCGCACGCTTGACCAGGGTGTTCTTGGCGACGGAGTAGGTGGCATTGCTGCCCAGCGCACGACGCAGCTGGGTGAGGTTGCCGACCGACAGACCACGGTATTCCGTGATCACAGTGGCCGTAGCGCTCTTGAACTGCTCGGTGATCTCCGCGACCGCGGTGACCTTCTCTGGTTTCGCCATACTTCGCCTCCTCTCTGGATGGTCGGTTCTGCGATGAACTACCGACTCGCGGAGGCTGGACCCGGGGAGGCTACGTCGACCCGGCGACAAAGCAAACGCCCCGGACGCAGAGTGGTCCCGGGGCGCACAAGAAACTCGACATGAGCTCACGGCTCATATGTCGTCCCTCACCTCGGCTCTCCCTGCGTGGGCCGCCGGCAATATCGCCGGACCTTCGACTGCCTGACGGCAGCAACCAACGGTCTTCGGTAGAACGATTGGGGGTGATCACCGAACTGGTCGGCGACCGTTTAAGAGAATAGCGGACCAGCAGCTAGAAGCCAAAACGAGGCTTACATCTACGAGATTGCTCACCTTGGTGGGTCTCGGCCCGCCTCGATTTTGGAGCGACGGAGGGAGGGAGCGCAGCGCCTGACCGGAGGAGTGAAAAATCGAGGCCCAGGGGGCCGAGACCCCGCCGGAGCGAAGCGGAGGCCAAAAACACAGGGCCGGTAGGAAATTCCTACCGGCCCTCGTCGAAAGCTACCTACGCCTTACGCGTCCTCTTCGGTGAGGTTGCGGGTGCGGTTCGGGTCCACCGGGATGCCCGGTCCGGTGTTCGTCGAAATCGTCACCTTCTTGACGTAGCGACCCTTGGCGGTCGACGGCTTCACACGCAGGATCTCCTCCAGCGCGGCGCCGTAGTTCTCGACCAGCTTCTTCTCGTCGAAGGAGGCCTTGCCGATCACGAAGTGCAGGTTGGCCTGCTTGTCGACGCGGAAGTTGATCTTGCCGCCCTTGATCTCGTTGACGGCCTTGGTCACATCGGTGGTGACCGTGCCCGTCTTCGGGTTCGGCATCAGGCCGCGGGGGCCCAGCACACGCGCGATGCGACCGACCTTGGCCATCTGGTCCGGGGTGGCGATCGCGGCGTCGAAGTCCAGCCAGCCGCCCTGGATGCGCTCGATCAGATCCTCGGCGCCCACGGCGTCCGCACCGGCGGCCTCGGCCTCGGCGGCCTTCTCGCCGGCGGCGAAGACGATGACGCGCGCGGTCTTACCGGTGCCGTGCGGCAGGTTGACGGTGCCGCGGACCATCTGGTCGGCCTTGCGCGGGTCGACGCCCAGACGAACGGCGACCTCGACGGTCGCGTCGGTCTTCGTGGTCGAGGTCTCCTTCGCCAGCCGGGTGGCCGACAGCGGAGAGTAGAGCTGCGCGCGGTCGACCTTGGCGGCCGCCTCGAGATAAGCCTTGCTTCGTTTTGCCATGATTCTCTGTCCTGTTCGTAAGTCAGAAGTGGTTGTCGGGACTGGCCGTCCCTCCCACGCACATCCCGCCGGTCACCGGCGGAGACGGGGACCGTCAGTCGGCGACGGTGATACCCATCGAGCGAGCGGTACCCGCGATGATCTTGGCCGCCTGATCGATGTCGTTGGCGTTCAGATCTTCCTGCTTGGTCTTGGCGATCTCCCGGACCTGATCCATGGTGACCGTGGCGACCTTGTTGCGGTGCGGCTCGGCGGAGCCCTTCTGCACACCGGCGGCCTTGAGCAGCAGCTTGGCGGCGGGCGGAGTCTTCAGCTTGAAGTCGAACGAGCGGTCTTCGTAGACCGTGATCTCGACCGGGATGACGTTGCCACGCTGCGACTCGGTCGCCGCGTTGTACGCCTTGCAGAACTCCATGATGTTGACGCCGTGCTGACCCAGCGCGGGGCCGACCGGCGGAGCCGGGTTGGCCGCGCCGGCCTGGATCTGGAGCTTGATGAGCCCGGCGACCTTCTTCTTCTTGGGGGGCATCTTTCTTTCCTTGGTTTAGGTTCCTTACGGACTTCCGTAAGCCTGTCCCGGGGCGCGAACCCCGGAAGTCTCAGATCTTCGCGACCTGCGTGAACGCGAGTTCGACCGGGGTCTCGCGACCGAAGATCGACACCAGCACCTTCAGCTTCTGCTGTTCGGCGTTGACCTCGGAGATGCTGGCCGGCAGCGTCGCGAACGGACCGTCCATCACGGTGACCGACTCGCCGACCTCGAAGTCGACCTCGATGGCCGGCTTGGCCGCGGTCTCGGTGACGGTCTCCGACGTGGACGCGGCGGCGCCCGCCGCGGCGGCAGCCGGCTTCTTCTGCTGCTGCTCGGCCGGGACCAGGAACTTCACCACGTCGTTGATCGTCAGCGGCGACGGACGGGAGGTGGCGCCGACGAATCCGGTGACACCGGGGGTGTTGCGGACCGCGCCCCACGACTCGTCGTTGAGATCCATCCGGACCAGGATGTAGCCGGGCAGCACCTTGCGCTGCACGTTCTTGCGCTGGCCGTTCTTGATCTCGGTGACCTGCTCGGTCGGCACCTCGACCTGGAAGATGTAGTCCTCGAGGCCCAGGTTCTGTACGCGGGTCTCGAGGTTGGTCTTCACCTTGTTCTCGTAACCGGCGTAGGAGTGGATGACGTACCAGTCACCGGGGGCGCGACGCAGCGCGGCCTTCATCTCGGCGACGGGGTCAGCGGGTTCTTCCGGTGCAGTGGGCTCCGCAGACGCGTCGGTCTCGGTCTCGGTGGTGTCGCCCTCGGCTTCGCCGGAGGACGCCTCGGTACCGTCCGAGACGGTCGCCTCGTCGACGGCCGTCTCCGCCGCCTCGTCGTCGACCGGGAACTCGTCGGTTGTGCCGTTCTCCGGGGTGCTCACTGGGCACTCGCTTCCTGTGTCGTCACGTACATCCACTACGCCGGAGGT
Source organism: Nocardia cerradoensis NBRC 101014 (assembly GCF_000308535.1). Classification (GTDB taxonomy): domain Bacteria; phylum Actinomycetota; class Actinomycetes; order Mycobacteriales; family Mycobacteriaceae; genus Nocardia; species Nocardia cerradoensis. The sequence continues at coordinate 47,039 of NZ_BAFW01000239.1, forward strand.
GAATCCGGCGGATGGTTTCCGTCCTCGCGTGGCGGACGGCTAGCAGTTCCCGTGGCTCGCTCCGCAGGCTCCGCTCGGGTGCCCATGGGTCGCTCCGCAGGCTCCGCTCCTGACGCACGGTCAGCTAGCCGAACAGCCAGTTGACACCCTTGATGAACGCCAGGTCCAACCCGCTGATGAACGCGACCATGAAGATCACGAACACCAGGACAACGCTTGTATAGGTGACCATCTGCTTGCGGTTGGGCCAGATCACCTTGCGCAGTTCCGCGATGACTTCCCGCAGGAACTTCACCAGGCGCTTGAAGGGATTGCCCCGACCGCGCTCGGCGGTCTTCTTACCCGCCGACTTGGACGCCTTGCGCGATGCCGAATCCGAGCTGCCACCACGGTCGATCGTGGCGACGGAGCCGGTGTCCGAGGAGGATCCGGTGCGAGCCCGGCGAGTCGACCGCTTACCACTCGGCCGGCTGACCGCAGCGGTGTCTTCGTCATCGGCGGCATGCGCGCCGTGGCGAATGTCCCGCTCGTCGCTCACGTGAACCCTCTCTCGTCGCTGGCATCCAGTGCAGGGGCGACAGGACTTGAACCTGCAACCTGCGGTTTTGGAGACCGCTGCTCTGCCAATTGAGCTACGCCCCTTCGGCTGGAATCGCAATGTCATCCAGCACGGTGCTTATTCAGTTGTGCCAACCCGGGGCCACACAACACGCGCGCCGCTCCGCCGGTGTGCCGGCCCCGGCGGTCACCCGCCCGGAACCAGCCCCTCAGAGCAGCGCGCAGTGGCTGGCGACCCCAGAAATCCGAGTGTACGTTACCGCCCCGGCGGATAGCCAATCGGGCCGTCGGCCACCGCGAAGCGGCTTGCCGGCCCGCCGACCATCATGCCAGCTGCACCGTCGCGGTCGCACGTCCGAAGATCTTCCGGCCGCCGGATTTGGCGACGATCGCGATCACGGCGGTGCGGTTCTCCGGGTCCACCGACTTCACCTTGCCGGTGTATTCGACCTCTGCCGGGTGGTCGCCCGGCACGTAGACCGGGCTGGTGAAACGCACGTTGTATTCCTTCACCGCGCCCGGGTCACCGAGCCAGGAGGTGACGAATCCGCCGCCCAGGCCCATGGTCAGCATGCCGTGCGCGACCACGTTGTCCAGACCGGCGAGCGCGACGACCTCATCGCTCCAGTGGATCGGGTTCGCGTCACCGGAGACACCCGCGTAGTTCACCAGATCGCCGCGGGTGAGCCGGACGACGCGGGCCGGCAGTTCGTCGCCGACGGCCACGCTGTCGAACGAGCGCGTGTGGCTGCTGACCGTGACCTCGGGAACGGTGGTCACCGGCACCGGGGGCGCCGTGATGGGCGGCTCGGCGGTCGGGCGGTCGGGCGCCTCCGCCATGCCGTGCATGAGGATGTTGCGGACCGCGTCGGCGATATTGGGATCGACGTCACCGCCGCTGCGGCCGACCAGGGTGGTGTACGTGGTGAGCACCAGTTCGTCGTTCTGCGCCGTGACGATGTTCTTGGTGACGATGATGTCGCCGCCGAAGGCCTGCCGGAACGAATGCAGGTAGACGTCGCAGGTGAGCTGGTCGCCGACCCGGATCGGACGGTGGAATTCCAGGATCTGGTCGGTCTGCATGATCTGGCTCAGGTCGTAACCCGTGACGACCTGTTCGAACAGCTTGCGCTGGGCCAGGATGCCGACCAGGGAGATGAACGTCACCGGTGCGAGCAGTCCGTCGTGGCCGTACTCGCGGGCGACGTCCTCGTCCCAGTGCACGGGGTGATAGTCCTGCACCGCGCGTGCGTATTCGCGCACCTTCTCGCGGCCGACCTCGTAGTAGTCGTCGACGCGGTAGTGGTGTCCGACCATGGCGGCGGCGTGGGCCGACGGGTCGAACGGTTCGCCCTCGGCGTTCTGCGCGGCCACGGCATCGGTTCCGGTGTTGATTGTCACGGAGAGTTGAGTCCCTATCTGACTCCGCTACCGGGAGTCTGCGGAGCGTGAAACTACCGCAAGTACAGCAAATGCCGGAGCGGGTCGGGAAACCTGCTCCGGCATGAGGTGCTGCATGGGTCGGCGCGGTCCACGAATATCCGGGAAGGTCATCGACAGACCTCCCTGGATCCGGGCGCCGACTTCGCGCGCGGCAGCGTGCACGCGATGAGATCTAGCGAGATTCGCGGTGCGCCCGGTGGGTGCCGCAGTTCGGGCAGAACTTCTTCAGCTCCAGACGATCCGGGTCGTTGCGCCGGTTCTTCTTGGTGATGTAGTTACGGTGCTTGCACTGCTCGCAGGCCAAGGTGATCTTTGGCCGGACATCAGTGGACTTCGCGGCCACGATATGCCTTCTTTCGGGTCAACCTGACGGGGTATCAGTTTTGTAGCGATGGCCGGACTTGAACCGGCGACACAACGATTATGAGTCGTTTGCTCTACCGACTGAGCTACACCGCCATAAGGTCGGTTTGCGATGGCGCCCGGCCTCAGACATGCCGTCGGTCACCACCGGCAATCCGGCGAGCCCCCTAACGGAATCGAACCGTTGACCTTTTCCTTACCATGGAAACGCTCTGCCGACTGAGCTAAGGGGGCATGGCTCCATTCGCTCCGAACTCGAATCCTCGAACCCGGGGCGCTGAAGCCTTGAACGAGGTTACACACTCTCCCGCGAAGTTACCAAACCCGCTGGTCAGGCCGGATTTCAAAACCACCTCGTCGAGGTCGGCGCTCAACTCGCAGGACGGGACTCACAAACCCGGCCGCACTCTCGGTCGTCCGACGGCCGACGTAACTCACACTCGGAAACGCCACCGGCTGGAAGGGGCGCCCGGGGGGCGAAGCCCTCCCGGCGTGGGATGTGGGAGCCGGGCCCCCACAAATCACCCTCGAATACGACGAGGGCTCCTCCCGAGTAGGAGGAGCCCTGAGAGGGTGGCGGATGAAGGATTCGAACCTCCGAAGCTTGCGCGGCTGATTTACAGTCAGCTCCCTTTGGCCACTCGGGCAATCCGCCTTGTCGCACTGTTGCCAGCGCGCAGAGCAGAATACAACGACCAGGGCGCTCGGATGCAAACCGGCTGGCCAGCGGGGGTGCCGTGACCGATGCGGGACGGCCGGGGTAGAAAGTTCCCTACCGGAGTTCCGGGTGAAATGTGAGCCGTCAGACAGGAGCGCAGCGTGGCCGATTCGTCATTCGATGTCGTCAGCAAGGTCGACCGGCAGGAGGTCGACAACGCCCTCAACCAGGCGGCCAAGGAGCTCAGCACCCGCTACGACTTCCGCGGCACGGGTGCGAGCATCGAGTGGTCGGGTGAGGAGAAGATCGTGCTGTCGGCCGAATCCGAGGAACGGGTGAAGGCCGCCCTGGAGGTGTTCAAGGAGAAGCTGATTCGCCGCGACATCTCGCTGAAGGCGTTCGACGCGGGCGAGCCGGCCGCCTCGGGCAAGACCTACAAGATCACCGGCACCCTGGTGCAGGGCATCTCCCCGGAGAACGCGAAGAAGATCTCCAAGAAGATCCGCGACGAGGGCCCCAAGGGCGTGAAGGCGCAGATTCAGGGCGACGAACTGCGGGTCAGCGGTAAGAAGCGCGACGACCTGCAGGCCGTCATCGCCCTGCTCAAGGGTGCGGACCTGGACGTGGCCCTGCAGTTCGTCAACTACCGCTAGTAGCTGCGGGGCCCGCCGGCCATGTGCTCGAGGCGCTGGATGCGCTCGCCCATCGGCGGGTGGGTGGAGAACCAGCGCGCCATCTTGTCGCCCGCCCGGAAGGGGTTGGCGATCATCAGGTGCGACTGCGCGGTCAGCTGCGGCTCGGGCGGCAGCGGCGCGGCCTGGGTGCCGCGTTCGAGTTTGCGCAGCGCCGAGGCCAGGGCCAGCGGGTCGCCGGTGAGTTCGGCGCCGTCCTGATCGGCCTGGTATTCGCGGGAGCGGGAGACGGCGAGTTTGATCAGGGTGGCGGCGATCGGGCCGAGCAGGGAGACCAGCAGCACGCCGAGGATGTTCGGGCCTTCGCCGTCGCGGCTGCCGCCGCCGAACATGCTCGCGAAGAAGGCCAGGTTGGCCAGGCCGGAGATGACCGCGGCGAGCGCGCCGGCGACCGAGGAGATCAGGATGTCGCGGTTGTAGACGTGCGACAGTTCGTGGCCGAGTACCGCGCGCAGTTCCCGTTCGTCCAGGATCTGCAGGATGCCGCTGGTACAGCACACCGCCGCATGACGCGGGTTGCGACCGGTGGCGAACGCGTTGGGCGCGTTCGTCGGGCTGATGTACAGCCGCGGCATGGGCTGGCGCGCGGTGGTGGCCAGTTCACGCACGATCTTGTACATCACGGGCGCTTCGAGTTCGGATACCGGCTGCGCGTGCATGGCCCGCAGGGCCAGCTTGTCGCTGCTGAAGTAGGCGTAGGCGTTCATGCCCACGGCCAGCAGGATGGCGATGATCAGAATCGTGGGGTTGCGGAACATCGCGCCTGCGAACACGATCAGTGCCGACAGGCCGACCATCAGCCCGAAGGTCTTCAAACCGTTCGCGTAACCATGCATGTCGGATCAACGAACGGCGGCGAACTCGGGTTCCGCTCGAGGCCCGGGCGCCCTGGCGCTTGCGTCATCGATCACAGCGTGTGCGTCATCGATCACAACGCTGCGCCCCGATCACAACGCTGCGATATCGATCACACCAGCCGACTACCCAACTCCGGCCGTCCGCCGGCGCGACGGCGGACGAGCTCAGCCGACTCGCTCGATGGTGTACCGGACCAGGCGCTCCAGCGCGTCGTTGGCCGGCCCCTGCGGCAGGGCCGAGAGTTCGGCATGCGCGATATCGGCGTAGCCCTGCAACTTCTGCTTGGCCAGCACCATGCCGCGCGAGCGGGACAGCAGCTCCAGCGCCTCGGCGACCTCGTCGTCGGATTCCAGCGGCCGGGCCAGCAGCGTGCGCAGCCGGTCACCCTCGGCGCCCTCGTCGCGCAGCGCGTACAGCACCGGCAGGGTGTGCACGCCCTCCCGCAGGTCGGTGCCGGGCGTCTTGCCGGACTGCTCGGACACCGAGGAGATGTCGATGATGTCGTCGGAGATCTGGAAGGCGGTGCCCACCGCGTCGCCCAGGCGAGCCAGCCGTTCCACGTCGTCGAGGCTCGCGCCGGAGAAGGTGCCGCCGAAGCGGCCCGATGCGGCGATCAGCGAACCGGTCTTCTCCCACACCACCCGCAGATAATGTTCGACCGGATCCTGAGATTTCTTGGCGCCCAAGGTTTCTCGCATCTGACCGGTGACCAGTTCGGCGAAGGTCTCGGCGATGATGCGCACCGCGTCCGGGCCCAGGGTGGACACCAGCCGGGAGGCGTGGGCGAACAGATAGTCGCCGGAGAGGATGGCGATGCTGTTGCCCCATCGGGAGTTCACGCTGGGGGCGCCGCGGCGCATCGACGCCTCGTCCATCACGTCGTCGTGGTAGAGGGTCGCCAGATGCACCAGTTCGACCACGGTGCCGGCGGTGATCAGATCGGGGTCGGTCGGGCGTGGACCGAGCTGACCGGTGAGGATGGTGAACAGCGGCCGGAACCGCTTACCGCCGGCGCGCGCCAGGTGCAGCGCGGCTTCCAGCAGGAAGTCCTCCCCGTCGGAGAGCTCGCTGACCAGTAGCTTCTCCACCTCGTCGAGCCCGTTGCGCACGGTCGCCGCGAGCTCGGGATCGCCGAGATCGACCCCGGCAACCACGGTGCTTTCATCGCTCACAGCCGATGCACTCATGTCTTCTCCCAATGCCGCGTCCGTCCCCACACCGAAGAACCTAGCGTGTTGCCGTCCCCCCTCCCATGAACACCGTCACTCTGCCTGTGGCCTCCGCTTCGCTCCGGCGGGGTTTCGGTCCCCTGGGCCTCGATTTTTCCCTCCTCCGCTCCTCCGCTTCGCTCCCCCGCTCCGTCGGTCCGAAATCGAGGCGGGCCGATACCGGGATCCGAGCACCATCCTCGAAACGCATACCCAGTAGTGCGGGTGACTACCGACTGAATCGTTCGGGGTAACGCAACTTCATCGGCGTACCGATCTACTCGGCACACAACCCGCCCGAGCGAGCCGGTGGCGGCACCTCTGCCACTATTGGGCTATGGGTTCAGCTCACGGCGGTTCGACAGCACCGGAACGGGAACGTGGCACGGTGTTGCCCGAGCACGTCGAGGTGCTGGTGGTGGGCGCGGGGCCGGCCGGTTCCGCGGCGGCGGCCTGGGCGGCGCGGGCGGGGCGCGAGGTGTTGCTCACCGATGCCGCGGTGTTTCCCCGGGACAAGACCTGCGGCGACGGATTGACCCCGCGCGCCACCGCGGAGCTGGAGGCGCTCGGGCTGGGCGAATGGCTGCGCGCGCATACCGTCAACCGGGGGCTGCGGATGGCCGGATTCGGCCGGGAGGCGTTGCTGCCCTGGCCGGGCGGGTCCTTCCCCACCTACGGAAGTGCCGTTCCCCGAACCGAACTCGACGACAAGCTGCGTGAGACCGCCGTCAAGTGGGGTGCGCGCATGGTCGACGGGGTGCGGGTGGTCGCGGTGGCGCGCGCGGACGATCGGATCACCGGTGTCACCGTGCAGACCGAATCGGGCACGCGCGAGATTCGCTGCGACATCCTCATCGTCGCCGACGGGGTGCGTTCGCCGGTCGGGAAGCTGCTGGGCCGCGTCTGGCATCGCCGCTTCGCCTACGGTGTGGCCGCACGCGCCTACATCCGCTCCGCCCGCAGCGACGACGAATGGATCACGTCGCATCTGGAACTGCGCGATGCCGAGGGCGGTCTGGTCCCCGGCTACGGCTGGGTGTTCCCGCTGGGCAACGGCGAGGTCAACATCGGCGTGGGCTCGCTGGCCACCGAACGCCGCCCCTCGCATATCGCGTTGAAACCACTTCTGCAGCATTATGTTTCGCTGCGCCGGCCGGAATGGCAGTTCGAGGGCGAGGCGCGGGCCGTCGCCTCGGCGCTGCTGCCGATGGGCGGCGCGGTGTCGAATATCGCGGGCCGCAACTGGGTGCTGGTGGGCGACGCCGCCGGATGTGTGAATCCGCTCAACGGCGAGGGTATCGACTACGGGCTCGAGGGCGGCCACCTGCTGTCGGGACTGCTGGGCGAACCGGATCTGACCACGGTGTGGCCGGATCTGCTGCGGGCCCGCTACGGGCGCACCTTCTCGGTGGCCCGCCGGATCGCGGCATTGGCCACCCATCCGCGGATGGTCCCGACCGGCGGACCGCCGGTGATGCGTTCGGCGCTGCTGCAGCGCACGGCCGTGCGGGTGATGGGCAATCTCGTCGACGAGGAGGATGCCGACCTGACCGCCCGGGCCTGGCGGACGGCGGGCCGGGCGTCGCTGCGTTTCGACGATCCGGCACCGTTCAGCTGAGCGATGCGCGGCGCCGAGGCTCGGACAGGAGGCAGCGTGGACAACCGCAGCGGGCCACGTCCGCGCCGCGATCGGACGCCCTCGGTGCCGGAGAATCTGCTTCCGCATCTGCGCCGGGCGCGGGATCTGGTCGATCGCGAATACGCCCGCCCGCTCGACGTGGACGAGCTCGCCGCGACCGCGGGAGTCTCGAAATATCATTTCCTGCGCTGTTTCGCCGCCACCTACGGCCGCACCCCCGCGCTGTATCTGGCCGAGCGGCGCATCGAACGCGCGCAGGATCTGTTGCGCGCCACCAACATCACCGTGACCGAGGCGTGCATGCTGGTCGGATACACGAGCCTGGGCTCGTTCAGCCGCAAGTTCACCGAACTGGTGGGGATGACACCGTCGGCCTATCAGGCGAAATTCGCGGCAGACGGAGTTCCGCGGATTCCGGGGTGTTACGTGTTCATGCACGGCCTCTCCGATCGGAGACCGCCGGACCCGGCGCCCGATCCCGACGGCGCAATTTCGGAGAAGCCGGCGGGCGCCGAGGGCTCATAGCCTGAGCTCATGACGACGATCACCAACGTATCGCTGGTCACGGTGTATGTGACCGATCAGTCCGCGGCCAAACAGTGGTACATCGACAAACTCGGTTTCGTGGAAACCGCCGATATCTCGATGGGCGACAACGGTTTCCGCTGGGTCACCGTGGCTCAACCGGATCATCCCGAACTCGAGGTGACATTGATGGTTCCGGGTCCGCCGCTCGACGAGACGATGGCCGAGGCGATCCGCCGCTCCCTCGGCAACGGCACCATGGGCGCGCTGGGATTGCGCACGGAGGACTGCCAGAAGGCCTACGAGGAGCTCACCGCGAAGGGTGTCGAATTCGTGCAGCCGCCCGCGGAACGCCCGTACGGCGTGGAGGCGGTGATGCGCGACAACTCCGGCAATTGGCTCGTCCTGGTCGAACAACGCGAATTCGACGGTGGCGCCTTCGGTCCGGGGGCGCAGTAGCCGGGCGCGGGACGGGTGCGAGCCGGCGCTGCTCGCACCCACCACTGTCGGCTATACCCCGGATTCGGTGGCGAAGTACTTCTCGACGAACTTGCGTTCGCTGTTGACCACCCGGTGCTGCAACTGTTCGGCCAGCGGCTCGATGGCCCCGCCGACCAGCGGAACCTTCACCTTCACACTGCCGGTGACCTCGAGTTCGGAACCCGTGCCCGCGGCCCGCAGCAGGTACTTGCCGGTCATCTCGGAGGAGATGCCCGAGGAGGTCGCGGAGAACGTGCCCGCGGCGGAATTCCCCTCCAGCGGGCCCCAGTCGTCGGTGCGTTCGAGCACCAGTTCGGCCTTGAGCACCTTGCGGACGATGGCCGGGATCTTGTCCTGGCGGGCCGTCTCGGTCATGCGCAGATGGATGGTGCCGGGCCCGTTCGGGTGGGTCAGTTCGATGGTCGCGGTCTCGGCGCCCTCGAAGCGGGCGTGCCAGAATTCGTCGCTCGTGAGCGCCCGGTGCAATTCCTCGACCGGGACGGTGTATGACACGGTGAAGCGGAAGTTTCGGGACATGAGCGCACACGCTATCGGAACCATGCAATAGCCTGGTGCGGTGTCGGAAACCACCGAGTCTGCTGCGCGCGAGGATCGGGCCGAGGCCGGTTCACCTCGCCTCCGCCGGACCCGGATCACCATCGCGGTGATCGCCGCCGCGGTGAGCGTGCTGGCCGTGCTGCTGGTGCTGGCGGCCTGGCGCGACGATCTGCTGATCAGCTCCGACAAGGGCGTGACCAGCGCGGAGGTGTTGTCGGCGGGCCGGTTGCGGTCCGCGGTCACCTATGTGACGCCCGACGGTGTCACGCACAATCCGAAGGTGGGGGTGCTGTATCCCACCAAACTCACCGCCGGCGAGCGGATCAATGTCGAATACAGCCGCAGCGATCCGGAATTGGTCCGGGTCGCCGGGCGCGACGCCCGGGTCGCGGTCATTCCGGCGCTCTCGGTGATCGTGGTGGTGTGGGTCGCCGCGCTGCCGGTGCTGTGGGTGGTGCGCCGCTTCGAGCGCCGTTCGGTGCGCACCTCCGGGTAGCTGTTCGCCCGAACTTCGCACATCCGTCACATGGGTGTGGTGTCCTGGCGTGCCGCGCATCGCACACTGCAGGAGTGCGTGTAGCGATCGTCTCCGAATCGTTTCTGCCGAATATGAACGGTGTCGTGAACTCCGTGCTGCAGGTCCTGACCCATCTGGACCGCAACGGACACGATGCGCTCGTCATCGCCCCGGACACTCCCCGCGGCCAGGCCGCGGCGCCGCGCTCCTACGGCCGCTTTCCGGTGATCCGGGTGCCGGCGGTCATGGTGCCGCGGATCAGCTCACTGCCGGTCGGCCTGCCGCAACCATTGCTCACCTCGGCGATCGAGGATTTCGACGCCGATGTGGTGCATCTGGCCTCGCCGTTCCTGCTCGGCGCCGGCGGGGCGGCGGCGGCCTTGCGCCTGGATCTGCCCGCCGTGGCGGTGTATCAGACCGATGTGGCCGGATTCGCGGCCAGCTACGGGCTGGGGGCCGCGCAGCGGGCGGCGTGGGCCTGGACGCGGCGCATCCACAATCGCGCGGCGCGCACCCTGGCGCCCTCGTCGGCGGCGATGGCGGATCTCGAGCGCCACGGCATCGCCCGGGTGCACCGCTGGGCGCGGGGCGTGGACGCGGTGCGGTTCACGCCCGGTGCGCGCGACGCCGGCCTGCACGCGCGGTGGGCGGACGGCGACCGGCTGGTGGTCGGATTCGTCGGCCGGCTGGCGCCGGAGAAACACGTCGAACGTCTCGCCGCGCTGGCCGACGATCCCGATATCCGGCTGGTCGTGGTCGGCGACGGACCGGAACGGGCGCAGTTGCAGCGCCTGCTGCCGACGGCCGTGTTCACCGGCGAACTCGGCGGCGCCGAGCTGGCGCAGGCCTATGCGAGCCTGGATCTGATGGTCCACCCGGGCGAGCACGAAACCTTCTGCCAGGGCGTGCAGGAGGCGCTGGCCTGCGGCACTCCGGTGATCGGCCCCGACGCCGGGGGCCCTCGCGATCTGATCGCCCACTGCCGCAACGGATATCTGCTGCCCGTCGACCGGTTCGCCGAACTGCTCCCGAGTGCGGTTGCGGCGCTGCGTGATCCGGCTCTTCGAGCCCGATTCGCCGGCGCGGCACGCAAATCGGTGCTGCACCGCACCTGGCCCGCGATCTGCACCGAGCTGATGGGGCACTATCACGAGGTGATCGGCGGCCGGGAAGTACTGCACCGCAGCGCCTGAAAACCACGCTGTCGCAGGCGGTCCGAGGCGGCTGCGGTTCAGGCGGCCCGACCGAGCAGGCGGTCGACGACCTGCCGGGCCATGCCCACGGCGCCGTCGTCGCCGAGGCGCAGCGCCACGTTGACGGCGTTCAGCACCGCGGCGACCTCGAAGCCCGCCACCTCGGGGTCCACGTCGGCGATCTCGCCGGCGGCGACGGCTCGCCGGAATTGGGCTGTCAGGAGGGCGACCCAGGCACGCTGTTGCTCTCGTAACGCATCGCGGACGGGTCCCGGCCGGCTGTCGAAGATCGGCAGATTCGCGCCCAGAAAACACCCGCCGGGAAACATCGGGCGCTGGACGTAGTCGATCCACTCGTCGACGAGGGCGCGAAGCCGCGCGACCCCCGCCGGGGCGTCGCGAGCCGGGCGGACGACGGTGTCCACGAACAGTTCCCGCGCCGCCTCCACGGTCGCGAGTTGCAGCGCCTCCTTGGTCCGGAACAGGGTCTGGATTCCGGCCTTGCTGACGCCGAGATCGTCGGCCAGCCGCCCGAAGCTCAGCCCGTCGAGTCCGTCCACCGACGCGATCTCGATCGAGCGGCGGGTCACCGCGCGGCGCGACCGCGCACCGCGACGTAGCCGCTGATCGGCACTTTCGGCTGCCGTCTGCTGCTCGGGTACGACCATACGGTCGATCGTATGCCATCCGGTCCCGAGGAATCGACCATTGCGGTAAACATACGGTCGACCGTATTCTTTCGAGCACATCGGCGTGCGGCGACACCGCCGGTGACGACGAGAAAGGGAACTCAGATGGATGGCGTAGCAGCCGAACCGTCCGCGCTCGCGGACGAATCCACGACGGTCGAGCCGGTTCGCGACCGGTCGACCGTGATCGTGTGGATCCTGTGCTCGGCCGCATTCGTGGCGATGCTCGACGTCTTCGTGGTGAACGTGGCGTTCACGAAGATCGGCGAGTCCTACCGGGGATCGTCGCCGGCCGATGTGAGCTGGGTGCTCAACGGCTATGCGATCGTCTATGCGGCCCTGTTGATTCCGGCGGGCCGATTCTCGGACCGATTCGGCCGCAAGACCGGATTCCTCGGCGGGCTCGCCCTGTTCACGGCGGCGAGCGTGGCCTGTGCCGCGGCCCCGGCGCTGTGGGCCCTGGTGGCGTTCCGGCTCGTGCAGGCGGTCGGCGCGGCGGCGCTGACACCGGCCGGCCTGGGATTGCTGCTCACCGTGCTGCCGTCGGCGCGGGTGCCGGGCGCGGTGAAGATCTGGGCCACGACGAGTTCGTTCGCCGCGGCCTGCGGCCCGGTGGTCGGCGGAGCACTGGTGGAAATCTCCTGGCGCTGGGTCTTCCTGATCAACCTGCCGGTCGGCGTGGTGACCGGGCTCGCGGCCGCATGGCTGGTGCCGAATCCGCCGCAGCGAACCTCCGCACGGATGCCCGACCTGCTGGGCGTGATGGTGCTGATCGTGGCGATCGGCGCGCTGTCGCTGGCCCTGGTCGAAAGCGATGCGTGGCCCGGCGGCGCGACCTGGGCGGCAGCGGCCGTGGCGGCGCTCGGCATCGCCGGATTCGTCGTGCGGATGCGGCGGCATGCGGATCCGGTGGTGCCGCCGGACCTGTTCCGGGTGCCGACGTTCGCCTGGGCCAACGCCACCGTACTGGCGTTCTGCACGGCCTTCGGGGCCTGGTTCCTGAGCATCACGCTGTGGCTCGAGAACGCGGCCCACTTCAGCACGATCGGCACCGGGCTCGCCATCGTCCCCGGCCCGATCATGGTGCCGATCTTCGCCGCCGTCGGCCAGCGACTGCTCCGCCGGATTCCGGCGGGAGCCGTTGTGGCCCTGGGCAATACGCTGTTCGCCGCCGGGGTCCTGCTCGTGCTGTTCACCGCCGGCACACCCGTGCGGTACACCACCGCGGTCCTGCCGGGCTGGGTGATCTCCGGTATCGGCATCGGCCTCGCACTGCCCACGATGATCGCCTCGGCCGCCGTCGATCTGCCGCCGGAGCGCTCGGCGACCGGCAGCGCCGTGGTCAACACCGCCCGCCAGCTCGGCTACGTGGTGGGCGTCGCGGTACTGATCGCGCTGCTCGGATCGTCCGGCGCCACCGACCGGATGGTGACCGCTTTCCGGCACGGCTGGTCGTTCATCGCAATCGTCGCCGTCGCCGGCGCGGCAACGGCATTCGGCATCACACCCCGTACCGGCCGATCGAAGCGAAGCGAGTGACCATGTCGAAACCCACGGCACGGGCGACGGCCGAGGCGGCCGATCCGCTCTGCCTGTCCGAGACCACCGCGGCCGCATTGCTGTTCGACGCGCCGTGGCGCCGCTTCGGTGTGGCCGGCGACAGCTTGTCGGCCGGAGTCGGCGACCCCACCCCCGGCTACGGGAACGCGGGCTGGCCCGAGCGGCTCGCGCGAATACTGCGGCGCGTGCGCCCGGACCTGCGATATCTCGACACCGCGCAGATCGGGGCCACCACGGCACAGACGTCGGCCCACCAACTCGACCGGATCACGGCGTTCCGCCCGGACCTGCTGCATCTGCCGTGCGGCCCGAACGACATCACGCGGCGCGATCCCGATTTCGACGAGATCGACACGACGATGCGGCGCATGTACGACGTCGCGGCGAGCACGGGCGCCCTGCTGACGACGTTCACCCTTGGGCGCGCCTATGTCGTACCGGCTCTTCCCGACTGGCCCGAGCGAATTCGCCGCATGAACGACATCACGCGCCGAATCGCCGCCGACTACGGGGCGGTCGTCGTCGACATGTGGGATCACCCGGTCAATACTCGCGACAATCTGCTCAGTGCGGATGGCATCCACTTCTCGACCTCCGGTCAGGCGGTGCTGGCGACCGAGATGGTCAAACATCTGGCCTACGCACTGTCGAGCCGGAGGAGCGAATAGCGCAGGCGCCCAATCCTCCCCGTGATCGCGGCCCGGCCCGCGTCCCCGCCCCGGGCGCCGGGCGCTAGGGTCACTCCCGTGGCGAAGACAGAGTCGTTTCGGGCCTCGTTGGACAAGCAACCGCACGAGGTCGCGTCCATGTTCGACGGGGTCGCGAAGCGGTACGACCTGACCAACACGGTGCTCACCGGCGGACAGGACCGCTATTGGCGCTGGGCCACCCGCCGCGCGCTGGCCCTGCGGCCCGGGGAGCGGGTGCTGGATCTGGCGGCCGGAACCGGCGTCTCCACCGCCGAATTCGCGAAGTCGGGAGCGTGGTGCCTGGCCCTGGACTTCTCCAAGGGCATGTTGGAGGCGGGGCGGTTCCGCCGGGTTCCGATGGTGAACGGCGACGCAACGGCCCTGCCGTTCGCCGACGATTCCTTCGACGCGGTCGCCATCTCCTACGGACTGCGCAACGTCTCCGAACCGGATGCGGCCCTGCGCGAAATGCTGCGCGTCACCAAACCGGGCGGACGCCTGGTCGTGGCGGAATTCTCCACCCCGGTCTTCGGACCGTTCCGCACGATCTACATGGAATACCTGATGAAGGTGCTGCCGAAGGTCGCCGAGGCCGTCAGCAGCAATCCGGACGCCTACGTCTACCTGGCCGAATCGATCCGGGCCTGGCCCAATCAGCGACAGCTGGCGATGCGGATCTCCGACGCCGGCTGGTCGTCGGTGCAGTGGCGGAATCTGACCGGCGGCATCGTGGCGCTGCACCGCGGTTACAAGCTGGGGTGAAGTAGCTCACCGCTCTGGCCGGACCGCGGCGGAAACGGTGCCCGACCGGGCGCGAACCGGAAATCTCACCGCGACCGCACCGCTGAGGTGAGAATTTTGGTCATCTGCCGATAACGTTCGGTAAATCCGTCGCAACGGCGGCTCGCCATCATCGGGAGTGTGTCGAGCGCCGAGAACTCCACGAGCACCGTCCGGACCGCGTGCTCCTACTGCGGCGTGGGCTGCGGCATCACGGTGCGGACCGAGCACGACGCGGCCGGGGCCCCTGTCATCGCGAAGGTGAGTGGCGACAAACTGCATCCGGTCAATGCCGGACGACTGTGCACCAAGGGCGCCACCCACCTGGAATTGATGCGCGCCCCCGGACGCATGACCACGGCCCTGCACCGGCCCCGGCGCGGGCAGGAACCGGTCGAACTCGCGGTCGAGGAGGCCGTGCGGCAGGCGGCGCGGCGGCTGCGCGCCATCGTCGACGAATACGGGCCCGATGCCGTCGCGCTCTACGTCTCCGGGCAGATGACACTCGAAGCGCAGTATCTGGCGAACAAACTGGCCAAGGGCTATCTGCGCACGGTGAATATCGAATCCAATTCGCGGCTGTGCATGGCAAGCGCCGGTACCGGATACAAACAATCGCTGGGCGCCGACGGCCCGCCGGGTTCCTACGACGACCTGGACCGCGCCGACCTATTCTTCGTGATCGGCTCGAATATGGCCGACTGTCATCCGATTCTGTTCCTGCGCATGGCCGAACGGCTCAAGGCCGGCGCCAAACTGATCGTGGTGGATCCGCGGCGCACCGACACCGCCGCCCGGGCCGACCTTTTCCTGCAGATCAGGCCCGGCACCGATCTGGCGTTGCTGAACGGATTGCTGCACCTGCTGGTCGCCAACGGTGATATCGACGCCGAATTCATCGCCGCCCACACCGAGGGCTGGGAGGCGATGCCGGAATTCCTCGCCGCCTATCCGCCGGCCCGCGTCGCCGAGATCACCGGGCTCGCCGAGGACGATATTCGCACCGCCGCCGCGTGGATCGGCGCGGCCAGTGAATGGATGACGCTGTGGACGATGGGACTCAATCAGTCCACGCACGGCACGTGGAACACCAATGC
Source organism: Nocardia cerradoensis NBRC 101014 (assembly GCF_000308535.1). Classification (GTDB taxonomy): domain Bacteria; phylum Actinomycetota; class Actinomycetes; order Mycobacteriales; family Mycobacteriaceae; genus Nocardia; species Nocardia cerradoensis. Next base: position 62,546 of record NZ_BAFW01000239.1, read on the forward strand.
CGTCTGCAATCTGCATCTGGCCACCGGCGCCGTCTGCCGGCCCGGTAGCGGTCCGTTCTCGCTGACCGGCCAGCCGAATGCCATGGGCGGGCGCGAAATGGGTTATATGGGCCCCGGTTTGCCCGGCCAGCGCAGCGCCCTCGTCGACGCCGACCGCCGCTTCGTCGAAACCGCGTGGCAGTTGCCGGCCGGCACCATTCGCGCCGAATCCGGGCGGGGCACGATCGACATGTTCCGGGAATTGGCCGACGGCCGGATCAAGGCGTGCTGGATCATCTGCAGTAATCCGGTGGCCTCGGTGGCGAATCGCAAAACCGTCATCGCCGGTCTGGAGGCCGCGGAACTGGTGATCACCCAGGACGCCTATCTCGATACCGCGACCAATGCCTATGCCGATCTGCTGCTGCCGGCGGCGCTGTGGGCCGAAGCCGACGGCGTGATGGTCAATTCCGAACGCAATGTCACGTTGTTGCGGCATTCGGTGGAGCCGCTCGGCGCGGCGCTGCCCGATTGGGAGTGGATCGCGCGGATCGCGACGGCGATGGGATTCGAGGGATTCGATTACTCGTCCAGCGCCGAAATCTTCGACGAGATCCGCGGTTTCGCGAATCCGGCGACCGGATACGACCTGAGCGGAATGAGTCACGCCGCACTGCGCGAGGGCCCGATGCAGTGGCCGTGTGCCGATGCCGCGCAGCGCCGCAACCCGATTCGCTATCGCACCGGCGATGCGGGCGCGCTCGTCTTCCCCACCGCGAGCGGCCGGGCCGTGTTCTGGCCGCGGCCGCATATGGCCGCCGCCGAAATGCCCGACGACGACTATCCCTTCGTCCTGAATACCGGTCGCGTCCAACATCAATGGCACACGATGACCAAAACCGGACGGGTCGCGAAGCTGAACAAATTGAATCCGGCGCCGTTTCTCGACGTGCATCCCGACGATGCGCGCGCCCTCGGTGTGCGACCCGGTGATCAGATCGAAATCGCCTCTCGCCGTGGGCGAGCGGTGCTGCCCGTGCAGATCACCGACCGGGTGCGGCCGGGCGCGTGTTTCGCACCGTTCCACTGGAACGACGAACAGGGGGAATATCTGACCATCAATGCCGTGACCAACGACGCCGTCGATCCGGATTCGCTGCAACCGGAATTCAAGGCGTGCGCGGTGACGCTGCGCCGCGTCGGGCCCGCTCGAGACACTCGCGACGACACCGGCGACGCACCCGCACCGCATCCACTCGCCGCCATGCTGGGACTCGATTCCGCGTCCGCGCCCACGCTCAGCGAGGCGGAGCGGATCTATCTGGGCGGGTATCTGGCCGCGCTGCAATCGCTTCCGGTTCAGGGGCAGCCCGTCCTCCCGGAGTCGGCTCCGTTGTCCGACCGCAGCCGCTGGTGGATCGACGGGCTGCTGGCGGGAATGTACTCGCGGGCCGCCGACTCACCGCCCGGCGCCGATTACCCGCCCGGCGCCGACTCCCCGCCCGGCGGCACAGCGGCAGCCCCCTCGGCGGCTCCGGCCGGCCCGCAGCGACGGCCGGTGACCGTGCTGTGGGCGTCCCAGACCGGTACCGCCGAAGAATTGGCGGCGGCGGTGGCGGCAGCCCTCGCCGAACACGGGCACGCGCCCCGGCTGGTCGAGATGAACGCGTGTGAACTGCCGGAACTCTCCGGCAACGTCCTGCTGGTCACCAGCACCTTCGGGGACGGCGGCCCACCGGACAACGCCGCCGACTTCTGGGATCGGCTGCAGGACAGCGGCACTCGCTTCAACGGCCTGCGGTACGGGATCTTCGCCCTCGGCGACTCCTCCTACGACGATTTCTGTGGTTACGGCCGCAAGGTGGATCGGCTGCTGTCCGAACGGGGAGGTGTCCGGCTGCTGGATCGCGTCGACAGCGAACCGGATCACGAGGATTCGTCGCAGGAGTGGATCACCGCGGTCCTCGCCGCCCTGGGCGACGGTCGCGGGAATGCGGCCACCGACGACGGTTCCGGCGCGTCCGGCGGTGGTGGTGCGGCCGCCACGCGCAGCGGCGGTGAGGGTGTGGGTGCGACAACCGACGCCGGTCGTGCCGGCCCGCCCGCGGGGCTCGGCGTGCGGGTACTCGATCGCGTCGAGGCCCGCACCGCCGCGCCCGCGCGCACCACCCGATCGGTCCCCGCGCCGTTCACCCGCAACGCCCCGGTGCCGGCCCCGCTGGTCCGCAACGAACTGCTGTCACGGCCGGGATCCGGTAAGGAGGTGCGACAGTTCGGATTCGACCTGAACGGTCTGGAGGCCGCCTACGAGGTCGGCGACAGCCTCGGGGTGTGGCCCGCGAACGGCACTGCCGCCGTGCGGAATTGGCTGGCGGCGACCGGCCTCGACGGCGCCCGGCCGGTCGAGATCGACGGGCGCGACGTGCCGCTGGAATCGGCACTGCGCACACATTTCGACATCACCAAGATCAGTGGTGATCTGCTGTCCTTCGTCGCGGCCCACAATCCCAGTCAGCAGTTGGCGAAGCTGCTGCGCCGCGACAACCGCAACGAACTGGACCGCTATCTGTGGGATCGCCATGCCGTCGACGTTCTGCGCGACTTTCCCGTGCGGGCCGATCTGGTGGAATGGCTCGCGGTGCTGAAAAAGCTGCAGCCACGCCAGTATTCGATTTCGTCGAGCCCGCTGGTGAGTCCGCGCGAGGTGCAGCTCACCGTCGGCGTGGTGCGCTACGGCGCGGCCGACGACCCGCGCGGCGGGGTGTGTTCCACCTTCCTCGCCGACCGTGACGAGACCGGCGGCGTACCCGTATTCCTGCAGCGCGCACCACATTTCCGGCCGCCGCTGGATCCGAGCGCGCCGATGATCATGGTCGGCCCCGGCACCGGCATCGCACCGTTCCGCGGTTTCCTCCACGAACGCCGCGCGCTGGGATGTCGCGGGCGCAACTGGTTGTTCTTCGGCGATCAGCACGCTCAGGACCACTTCTACTACCGCGCCGAACTCGAGGACATGTTCCGCTCCGGCTTTCTCACCCGGCTCGACCTCGCCTTCTCCCGGGATCAGCGTGAGCGGATCTACGTGCAGCACCGCATGATCGAGCACGGCGCCGAGTTGTGGGCGTGGCTGCGCGACGGCGCTCACCTGTACGTCTGCGGTGACGCCGCGCGCATGGCCCGCGACGTCGACGACGCCCTGCTGACGATCGCCCGCATCCACGGCAATCTCGACGAGGAAGCGGCGCTGGCGTTCAAGAAGCAACTGACCGCGGAGAAACGCTATGTGCGCGATGTGTACTGAGCCGCCCGCTACGCGACCCCGATGGGCGGGTTGACCCGCGCGAAATCCGGCAGCCGGTAATACGGGTAGTACGGATACGGCGGCGTCACGGCGCTGACCTTGTTCAACCGGGCCAGTTGCTCGGGCTCGAGCTGCCAGCCGACCGCACCGAGGTTCTGGCGCAACTGTTCCTCGTTGCGGGCGCCGACGATGACCGTCGCGACGGTCGGGCGCGAGAGCAGCCAGTTCAGCGCGATCTGGGGTACGGATTTCCCGGTTTCGGCCGCGAGTTCGTCGAGCACGTCCACGACGTCGTAGAGCAGTTCGTCGTCGACCGGCGGTCCGGCCTCGGCGGTGCGATGCAGCCGGCTGCCCGCCGGAAGCGGTTGTCCGCGCCGGATCTTGCCGGTCAGCCGGCCCCAGCCCAGCGGGCTCCAGACCATCGCGCCGACGCCCTGATCGCGGCCGAGCGGCATCAGCTCCCATTCGTAGTCGCGGCCGACCAGCGAGTAGTAGACCTGATGGGCGACATACCGCGGATGCCCGCCACGGTCGGCCGCGGCGAGGGATTTCATGAGCTGCCAGCCGGCGAAGTTGGAGGCGCCCAGATAGCGGATCTTTCCGGCGCGCACCAGATCCGCGAGGGTGTCCAGCACCTCCTCGATCGGCGTCGCGGCGTCGAAGGCGTGCAGCTGGAACAGATCGATGTAGTCGGTGCCGAGCCGGCGCAGTGCGGCGTCGACGGCCGTGATCAGCCGGGAACGTCCCGATCCGGCCTCGGACGCTCCGGGCCCGGTGGGCAGACCCGCCTTGGTGGACAACAGAACCCGATCCCGGCGGCCGCGGATCGCCTGCCCCAGAATCTCTTCCGAGGCGCCGTCGGAGTAGACGTCCGCGGTGTCGAACATCGTGACGCCGGCCTCGAGCGCCACATCGACCATCCGGCGCGCCTGCTGGGCGTCGGTATCGCCCCACGCTTCGAACAGTTCGCCCCGGCCACCGAAGGTGCCCGCTCCGAAGCTGAGAGCCGGGACGAGCAGGCCCGAGGCACCCAGTCGACGATAGTCCATGATCAACCCCTAACGGAACTGAAGTTTCATTAACACCGGAGACGATACACTCGATCCGACGCTAATGAAACTGGAGGACCGTTATGAGTTCGGACACTGCCGCACCCGGTTCGGTACGCCCGGGCGGTCGCACGGCCCGCGTCCGCGAATCCGTCCTGCGCGCGGCCGGGGATCTACTGGCCGAACAGGGCTTCGCCGAACTCGACCTCACCGAGGTGGCGGCCCGCGCGGAAGTCGGCAAGACGACCGTCTACCGCCGCTGGCGCACCCCGGCCGGGCTGGTGGCGGACATGCTCACCGATATGGCGGAAACCTCACTGCCGCATGCCGATACCGGATCGCTGCGCGGCGACCTCACCGCCAACGCCCGCCTCGTCGCGCGCACCCTGACCGACCCACGCCAGGGTCCGCTGTTCAAAGCCCTTGTCGCCGCGGCCGTCTGCGATCCGGAAACCACCGCGGGCCTGCACCGGTTCTACGATGTGCGCATCACCGAATGGGAGCCGTGCGTCACGGCCGCGGTCGAACGCGGTGAACTCGCCCCCGGAACCGACGCCCGCGCAGTGGTTTCCGCCGTCTCGGCCCCGCTGTACTACCGGTTCCTGATCTCCGGCGACCCGATCGACGATGCGGTGGCTGTGACCGCCGCCGACGCCGCGGCGACAGCCGCCACCGCAGGCCTGTTCACCCGGTGAGAAGCCGGAACACTCACACCTGCCGGTACGGGTCTCGGCCCGTCAGGCCGAGCAGGCGCTCCCAATCCGACGCGTCGGCGGGTACCTCGATCACCGGGCCGAACAGCCCCGGAACGCCTTCGCGCGGCGTCTCGCGGAACTGCTCCAGCAGCACCGCGACATCCTTGTCGGCCGGCTCGAAGCGACGACCCGTGGCGCACGCGAGGTCCCAGCTGTGCATCACCACCTCGTTCAGGGCGAATCCGGCCATCGCGGGCGCGGGGGCGGTGACACCGCCGACCTCGGTATCGCCCTCCCAGGCGGCCGGATCGCGCCACGCCTCGGTGAGCGCCTTCAACTGGGTCGTGATCAGCTCACCCCACCCCTCGGGCAGATCCGCATCCGGCGCCTGCCGCGGCGGCGCGGAGCGGCCGACGCCTTCCTTGGTGGCACCCTGGCGGAATCCTTCGGTGAATCCGAGGGTGTGGAACAGCAGATCCCGCA
>NZ_BAFW01000238.1 GCF_000308535.1 Nocardia cerradoensis NBRC 101014
ACCCGGTGCGAGGTGATCGACACGGCGGTTTCGGTGGGGCCGTATAGATTGAACAACGTTGCGCCGCTGCGGCTTGCGAACTGCCGCGCCGTCGACTGCGGCAGCGCCTCACCGATCGCGAGAACCGCTCGCAGTGTCTGCGGCAGGGCGGTCTCGTCGGCCAGCAGCATGCCCAGCAGCGAGGGCACCGTGAACAGCACGCTGATCCGATGCCGCCGCATGAGCTCGCGCAGGTGGTCGGGATCGCGTTCGCTGCCCGGCTCGCTGATCACCAGGGCTCCGCCGCTGACCAGCACGGACCAGAACTCCCAGACCGAGAGGTCGAAGGTCGCGGGCGTCTTGAGCAGCGTTCGATCGGCACCGTCGATACCGAATTCGGCACGCAGCCAGAGCAATTGGTTGACGATAGCGCCGTGCGAGACCGCCACGCCCTTGGGGCGTCCGGTGGATCCGGAGGTGAACACGACATACGCGGTGTTCGACGGCCGCAGCGGCGCGAGCCGATCGGCAGCGGTGACCGGCGTTCCCGGCTGGTCCGACAGATCCGTACCGGGATCCACCACCGCGATGTCGTCGCCTACCCCCGGCACCGCACCGCTGCCCAGCACGCACACCGGCCGCGCGGTCTCGACGATATGCGCGATCCGGTCGGCCGGATGGTCGGGATCGATCGGCACGTAGGCGCCGCCGGCCTTGGCGACCGCGAACATGGCGATCACCAGCTCGGCCGAACGGCTCAGCGCCAGCACCACATTCGTCTCCGGGCGCACACCGAGGCCGATGAGGTGGCGGGCCAGCCGGTTGACCCGGGCGTCGAAATCTCGATAACTCAGTTCGGCGCCGCCCTCGTCGATCAGCGCCACCGCCGCGGGGTTCGCGGCGACCCGGGCGTCGACCAGATCCACCAGCGTCGCCTCGGGAACCTCCCGCGCCGTCCGGTTGCAGTCCTCGATCAGGAACCGGTACTGCTGCTCGCCGAGCAGATCCAGATCGCGGATCCGGGTCGCGGGGGCGGCGGCCACCGCGTGCAGGACGCGGCTCACCTGGGCGGCGATCCGCTCGGCGGTCTCGGCGGTGAACAGATCGGTCGCGTAGCCGAGTGCCAGCTCGATGCCCGCCGGTGTCCCGGTCTCGGTGTGGTGGTCGACGGCGAACAGGTGCAGATCGAATTGCGCGATCTCGCTGTCGGATTCGACCTCGGTGACGGCCAGGCCCGGTAGTCGCAGGGTGGCGCGATCGTGGTTCTGGAACGACAGGCCCACCTGCACCAGCGGATGCCGGGCGGTCGAGCGGCGCGGATTCAACACCTCGACGAGGCGTTCGAACGGCACATCGGTATGCGAGAGGGCGGCGATATCGGCCGCCCGCACGGCGTCGAGCAGGGTGTCGAAGGAGGCGTCCACGTCGACCGCGGTCCGCAACACGACGGTATTGACGAACATGCCGATGACCTCGTCCAGTGCGGCGTCGTTGCGTCCCGCGACGGGCGTGCCCACCGCGATGTCGCCGGTGTCGCACAGCCGGGCCAGCACCGCCGCGAAGGCCGCGTGCACGACCATGAACACCGTGGCGCCGGCGCCACGGCCCAATCCGGCCAGCCGCCGGTGCAATTCGGCGTCGACGGCGAATGCGACGCGGCGGCCGCGCAGGCTCTGGCGGGCCGGACGGGGCCGGTCGGTCGGCAGATCGAGCTGATCGGGCAGGCCGGCCAAGGTTGCGCGCCAGAACGCGAGCTGCCGGGCGGCCACCGATTCGGCATCGTCCTCGGCCCCCAGCAGGCGCTTCTGCCACAGGGCGTAATCGGCGTACTGCACCGGCAGCGGCGACCAGCCGGGCCGGTCGCAGCGGACCCGGGCCTCGTAGGCGCGCATCAGATCGGCGGCGAACGGCACGATCGAGGAGCCGTCGGCGCAGATGTGATGCAGTACCGCCGCCAGCACATGCTCGTCCGGGGCGAGTTCGAAGACCCGAACCCGCACGGGCACGTCGGCGGTGACGTCGAATCCGGTGCCGAACAACTCCCGGATGCGTTGCGGCAGAGCGTCTTCGGTGACCGGTTCGGCCGTCGCGTCGATGTGGACCCGTTCCGCCGGCAGGATCACCTGGGCCGGTTCGCCGCCGATCTCGGGGTAGACGGTACGCAGCGATTCGTGCCGCGCCACCACATCGTGCAGCGCCGCGCCGAGAGCCTGCCGGTCGAGGTCGCCGGACAGGCGCAGTGCCAGCGGAATGTTGTAGGCGGCCGACGTGCGGTCGAACCGGTTGAGGAACCACATCCGCTGCTGGGCCGGCGAGAGCGGCAGCCGGGCCGGACGCTCACCGGCGGCCAGGGCGGGCCGGGCGCCGCCGGACAGCGCCGCCACCGCGAGGTCGGCGACCCGCGGATTCTCGAACAGCGTGCGTACCGGGACGCTCACGCCGAGCGCCGCGCCGATGCGGGCGACGGCCTTGGCCGCCGAGAGCGAGCTACCGCCGAGGGCGAAGAAGTCGTCGTCGGCACCCACCGCGCGCTCGGTGTCGAGATCGCCGAGCACCTCGGTGAACACATCGGCCACGATCTGCTCGGCGGCGCTCGCCGGCCGGCGGTAACCCACCGTCTCGAACACCGGCGCCGGCAGGGCGCGCACATCGAGTTTCCCGTTGACGGTCAACGGAATTCGATCCACCGCGACCACCGCCGCGGGAACCATGTGCTCGGGCAGCCGCTCGGCCACCGTGCGGCGCACCGCCGGCACGTCGAGGCCGGCACCGACCACATATCCGACGATCCGGGCTTCGGCCCCGTCGTCCGCGCGCACCACCACCGCGGCCTGGGCCACCGAATCCGCGGCCAGCAGGGCGGCCTCGATCTCGCCGAGTTCCACCCGGAAGCCACGCAGGTTCACCTGCTGGTCGGCGCGACCCAGATATTCGAGGTCACCGGTCGCGGTCCACCGCGCCAGGTCGCCGGAGCGGTAGGCGAGCGAACCCGCCGTCCCGTAGGGGTCGGCCACGAATCGCCCGGCGGTCAGGCCGGGCCGCCGCAGATATCCGCGGGCGAGCTGTCCACCGGAGACGTAGATCTCGCCCGGCACGCCCACCGGAACCGGCCGCAGCCGCGAATCCAGCAGTCGCACGGTCAAACCCGGTAGGGCGCCACCGATCACGCCGGCCGCGCCGGTGCGCGCGTCGATCGGCCGGAACGACACATGCACCGTGGTCTCGGTGATGCCGTACATGTTGATCAGCCGCGGTGTGTGCGGATACCGCGCGAGCCAGTCCCGCAGCCGCGCCGGCTCCAGCGCTTCGCCGCCGAAGATCACACAGCGCAGCCGGTAGTCGGCCGGAGCGTCGGCGAGATCCGCGCTCATCAGCTGGTAGAACGCCGAAGGGGTCTGGTTGAGGACCGTCACGCCCTCGGCGATCAACAGCTCCCGGAACTGCTGCGGCGACCGGGAGGTGAAGTAGTCGACGACGACGATCCGGCCGCCGTGCAGCAGCGCACCCCACAGCTCCCACACCGAGAAGTCGAAAGCGTAGGAGTGGAACAGCGTCCACACGTCGGAGCGGTCGAAGTCGAAGCGCTCGCGGGTATTGTCCAGCAGCCGAATCACATTGGCGTGCGGCACCTGCACGCCCTTGGGACGGCCGGTGGAACCGGAAGTGTAGATGACGTAGGCGGTGTTGTCCGGGCGCAGCGGCGAGCGGCGCTCGGCATCGGTGATCGGCGCGGTGTCCAGCTCCTCCCAGGACACGGTGCCCAGGTCGATCACCGGTCCGTCGAACCAGCCCCGGGCCGCGCCGTCCACATCGGTGATCGCGCACACCGGCCGGGCGTCGGCGAGGATGTACTCGATCCGGTCGGCGGGGTAATCGGGATCGATGGGCAGATAACCGGCGCCGGATTCGACGACCGCGAGGAGTGCGACGATCAGGTCCGCCGAACGCGGAAGCGCCACGGCCACCAGCGTTTCCGGGCCGGCGCCGGCCGCGATCAGCCGCCGGGCGAGGCCGCGGGCCCGATCCGCGAGTTCGCCGTAGGTGAGGGTGGCATCGCCGGCGCGCACCGCGACCGCCGTGCGGTCCGCGTGCGCGGCCGCCGCGAAACGCTCGGCGATGGTGGTCGTTTCGGCGCGGCCGGCGCCGCTGACGGACCATTCGTACAGCGCGCGCTGCTGTTCCTCGGCACTGAGCAACTGGATGTCGCCGACCACGACGGTGTGATCGTGGCTGACCGCCGCCAGCACCTGCTCGAAGCGCCGCGCCAGCTCCGCGATCGTGGACGCGTCGAAAAGGTCGGTGGCATAGGTGATCTCGACCGACATTCCGCCCGCGCGGCCGTCGTCGTCGATGGACTCGACCAGCGTGAACTGCAGGTCGAACGCGACCGCCGCCGCGTCGACCGCCTCCGGCGTGACATGCAGTCCCGGCAGCTCGACCTCGGGCAGGGTGAAATTCTGGAAGGTCAGCGCCACCTGGAACAGCGGATGGCGGCTCGCGGTGCGGGCCGGCGCCAGCATCTCCACCACCTGCTCGAACGGCACGTCGACCTGCGATAGAGCTGAAATGTCTTGGGCGCGAACGGTATCGAGCACGGTGTGGAAGTGCTCGCGACTGTCGATCTCGCTGCGCAACACGATGGTGTTGACGAACATGCCGACCATCGGGTCCAGCGCGGCCTCGCCGCGCCCGGCCACCGGGGTGCCGATCGCGATGTCGGAGGTGCCCGACATGCGCGACAGCAGCACCGCCAGCGCGGCATGCACCGTGCTGAACAGGGTGGTCTCGTGTTTGCGGGCGAGCTCACCCAGTTCGCTGTGCAGATCGGAGTCGATCTGGAAGCGGTGGCTGCCGCCGCGATACGACGGCGTCGCCGGACGCGGACGGTCGGTGGGCAGTTCCAGCTGTTCCGGCAGTCCGGCGAGGCGGGTGCGCCAGAATTCGCGCTGGCGGGACAGTTCGGATTCCGGATCGGCCGGATCGCCGAGAACCTCCGCCTGCCACAGCGTGTAGTCGCGGTACCGCACCGGCAGGTCCCGCCAGTCGGGTGCGTGCCCGGCGCGGCGTGCGGCGTATGCGGTCGTCACATCGGCGGCCAGCGGACCGAGGGACATGCCGTCTGCGCAGATGTGGTGCAGGACCAGCAGCAGCACGTGGTGCTCGCCGGACAGCGCGAAAAGCTCAGCGCGCAAGCCGGTCTCGGCGGTGAGGTCGTATTCGGTGGCGCAGATCCCGGCGATGCGCTCGGCCAGCGTCTGCTCGCTCACCGCGGCCACGCGCAGCGCCGGGATGTGCGCCGCGGCGGGCTCGACGACCTGCACCGGTCCGTCCGCGGTATCGGGGTAGCGGGTGCGCAGCGTCTCGTGCCGCTCGACGACATCGGCCAGGGCCGCGCGCAGGGCATCGACATCCAGATCGCCGCGCAACCGCAGTGCCAGCGGGATGACGTCGACCGCGGCCGCCGTCCGTTCATCGGCGCGATAGCGATTGAGGAACCAGATCCGCCGCTGCGCCGCCGAGAGCGGCACCTGCTCCGGGAGAGCGCGCGCGGTCAGCGGGGCGCGTGCCCCGGTACCGGCGCGCAGCTCGGCGCGCGCCGCCAGCTCGGCCACCGTGGTGGCCTCGAACAGCAGGCGCACCGGCAGCTGGGTGTCCAGGGCGGCGCCGATGCGGGCCAGCACCTGGGTGGCGAGCAGCGAATTGCCGCCGAGCTCGAAGAAATCGTCGTCGCGGCCCACCCGCTCGGCGCCGAGCACCTCCGCGAAGACCTCGGCGACCACGGCTTCGGCCGCCGTCGCCGGGGCGTGGTATTCGCGCGCCTGCCAGACCGGATCGGGCAGGGCGCCGCGGTCCAGCTTGCCGGAGCCGTTGAGCGGGAACGCGTCGAGGACGACGTACGCCGCCGGGAGCATATAGGCCGGTAGTCGCCGCGCCAGTGCGGCTTTCACCGCGTCGACATCGATTCCGGCACCGTCGGCGGGCAGCAGGTACGCGACCAGCCGATCGCCGATCTGCGGGTCGTGGCGGACGACCACCACGGCCCGATCGACCTCGGGCACGGCGGTGAGCGCCGCTTCGATCTCCCCCAGTTCGATGCGCAGGCCGCGCACCTTGATCTGAAAGTCCGTGCGGCCCAGATACTCCAGTTCACCGCGAGCGTTCCACGCGACCAGGTCGCCGGTGCGGTACAGCCGCTCCCCGGCGCCGAACGGATCGGCCACGAAACGTTGCGCGGTGATGTCGGGGCGGCCGAGATATCCCTCGGCCAGTTGCGTACCGGCCAGGTACAGCTCTCCGGCGACGCCGACCGGCACCGGACGCAACCGCCCGTCCAGCACGTACAGCCTCGTGTTGAACACCGGGCGGCCGATCGGCACGGTCGTGGTGTCGGTGTCGACGACCTCGTGGTGGGTGACGTCGACCGCGGCCTCGGTCGGCCCGTAGAGATTGTGCAGTCGCGCACCGGTGGCAGCCCGCACGCGCTGCGCGACCTCCGCCGGCAGCGCCTCACCGGAGGCGAACACCGTCCGCAGCGAACCCGGCCGCGCGTGCGCGAGGAATACCGCGAGCATCGAGGGGACGAAATGCGCCACCGAAACGTGTTCGGCGCGAATCACTTCGGCGAGGTAGGCGGGGTCGCGATGACCGTCGGGCCGGGCCACCACGAGCCGGGCGCCGACCTGCAACGGCCAGAAGAACTCCCACACCGACACGTCGAAGGTCGCCGGAGTCTTCTGCAGGACGACATCGCCGGCGCCCAGTTCGTATTCGGATTGCATCCACACCAGCCGGTTGACGATCGCCCGGTGGCTCACCGCCACACCCTTGGGCCGGCCCGTCGACCCGGAGGTGAACAGGACATAGGCGGGATGTCCCGGCAGTAGCGGTCGCAGCCGGTCGGCGTCGGTGAGCGGCGCCGACGAGTAGTCACCGGTATCGAACAGGTCGATGTCGAGGACGGCGCAGTGACTGACCAGACCGCTCGTATCGAGGTCGAGTCCGTCGGTGGAGCGGGTCAGGACGCACACCGGCCGCGCGGTGCGCAGCACGTCACCGGTGCGGCGGGCCGGGTGGTCGGGATCGAGCGGCACGTAGGCCGCACCCGCCGCGACCACCGCGTACATGGCGACGACCAGGTCGTCGCTGCGGCGGATACCCAGTGCCACGCTGCGCCCGGGGCCGACGCCGATGGACACCAGCAGCCGCGCCAGTCGATTCACCCGCGCCGCGATCTCGGCATAGGTCCATTCGGCGCCCTCGAAACGCAGCGCGACGGCGTCGGGGCTGCGGCGTGCCTGCTCGGCGAACAGATCGGCCAGCGTGGTCGCGGGCACCTCGTGTCCGGTGTCGTTCCACGTCACCAGGGTCTGTTCGCGTTCGGCGGCCGACATCGGTTCGATATCGCCGACCGGCCGTTCCGGCTGCGCGACCAGGGCTTCGAGTACCAGGCGGAACCGCCGCGCGAATCCCGCGATCGTGGGTTCGTCGAACAGGTCCGTCGCGTATTCGAAGACCGCGGTCAGGCTGCCGTCCGCCTGTTCCTCGGCGGTCAGTTGCAGGTCGAATTTGGCTGTGCCGGAATCGAGTTCGAGCGTCGTCGCGCGCAGACCCGGCAGCCGTGGTGCCCCGGCGGCGGCTTGGCGCAGATCCAGCATCACCTGGAACAGCGGATGCCGGGCCGCCGAGCGGATCGGGTTCAGCACCTCGACCAGACGCTCGAACGGGACGTCGCGGTGGGCGAAGGCGCGCAGGTCGCCGTCGCGCACGGAGTCGAGCAGCGCGGTGAACGAGGACTCGGGCGCGACGTCGGCGCGCAGCACCAGCGTATTGACGAACATGCCGACCAGATCGTCGAGCGCGGCCTCACCCCGGCCGGCGATCGGCGTACCGATCGCGATATCGCGCTGCCCGGACAGTTTCGCCAGTACCACCGCGAAGGCGGCGTGCAGCGCCATGAAGAAGGTGGCGCCGGTCCGCTCGGCGTGGGTACGCAGCGCGGAGACGGTCTCGGCGGGCAGCGCGAAGCGGTACCGGGCACCGCGGCCCGTCGCCGTCGCCGGCCGCGGCCGATCGCCGGGCAGGGCCAGCACATCGGGCAGGCCCGCCAGCTCGCCTGCCCAGAACCGGATCTGTTCGGCGATGGGCGAATGCGGATCGTCTTCGGAGCCCAGCACGGCCCGCTGCCAGAGCGCGTAGTCGGCGTACTGCACCGGCAGCGGCAGCCACTGCGGCGCGCGACCGGCCGTCCGCGCGGCATAGGCCTGCATCAGGTCTCGCGTCAGCGGCGCGATCGACCAGCCGTCCGCCGCGATGTGGTGAACAGAAACAACGAGCACGTGCACGTCGGGGGCGCAGCGCAGCAGTGCCGTCCGGATCGGCGCCTGGTCGCGCACCACGAAGGCGACGGCCGCCTCGGCCCGCAGCCGCCGCGGCAGTTCGTCCTCGTGCACCGGTCGCGGCGTCAGGTCGACCACCACGTCCGCCGGATCGAGCACGTCCTGGTAGGGCACCCCGTCGACGGCGGGATAGCGGGTTCGCAGGGCCTCGTGCCGTGCCAGCACATCGCGGACCGCCGCGGCGAGGGCGGTGATGTCCAGCGCCCCCTGCAGCCGGATGGCGGTGGTCAGATTGTCGACCGCGGACTCGGTGTCGAACTGGTTGCGGAACCACATCCGCTGCTGTGCGTAGGACAGCGGCAGCGATTGCGGCCGCGGCCCGGCGGTCAGCGCACGGTGGCGGCGCGGGGCCGAATCACCCAGTCGCCGGGCGAGATTCGCGACGCCGGAATTCTCGAACAGCAGGCGCACCGGAACCTCGCGGTCCAGCGCCTCGGCCAGCCGTGCCGAAACCTGGGTCGCCACCAGCGAATTGCCGCCGAGGGCGAAGAAGTCGTCGTCGAGTCCGACCTGTTCGACACCCAGTACACCGGCGAAGACCGCCGCGACCGCCTTCTCCTCGGCGCTCTCCGGCGCCCGGAACCGTTCGGCGGCCCACACGGGGTCGGGCAGCGCCGCGCGATCGAGTTTGCCGGAGGCCGTGAGCGGCATGGCCGCCAGCGCGACGTACGCGCTCGGCACCATGTACGAGGGCAGCCGATCCCGCAGCCGGCTCTCGGCGAGGGTCTGCGGATCTCCGTCGCACACCACATACGCCACCAGCAGATCACCGGCCCGATGCCGGTACACCCGCACCGCGGCGGCGTCGATGCCCGGCGTGGCGAGCAGTGCCGCCTCGATCTCACCCAGTTCGATGCGCTGGCCCCGCACCTTCACCTGGAAGTCGCTGCGCCCCAGGTATTCCAGATCGCCGTTACGCAAGCGGCGTACGAGGTCGCCGGTGCGGTACATGCGCGCGCCGGCGGCACCGAACGGATCGGCCACGAATCGCTGGGCGGTCGCGCCGGTCCGCCCCTGGTAACCGCGGGCGATCTGCGCTCCGGACAGGTACAGCTCGCCGACCACCAGATCGGGGACCGGCCGCAGCTGCCGGTCGAGCACCAGAACATGACTGTCGCGCACCGGTTTACCGATCGGCGCCGGGCCGGCGTGGTCGGGCGCGATCGGTGCGTGGGTGGCGTGCACGGTGAATTCCGTGGGCCCGTACAGATTGTGCACCGCGGCATCGCTCACCGCGGCGAACGCGCGCACCGCCGCACCGTTGAGCGCCTCGCCGGCGACGAGAACACAACGCAGCGTGTGGATATCGGCCGGTGCCACGCTGTTCGCGAAGGTCGCCAGCATCGACGGTACGAACGAGGTCATGGTCACGGCGTGCCGGGCGATCGTCGCGGCCAGATAGGCGGTGTCGCGGTGCCCGTCCGGGGTGGCCACCACGAGCCGCGCTCCGCTGGTCAGCGGCGCGAACAGCTCCCATACCGAGACGTCGAAGGTGGCCGGGGTCTTGAACAGCACCACGTCCCGCTCGTCGATCCCGTACTCGCCGGTGATCCAGGCGATCTGGTTGTCGAGCGACGCACGCTGGACGGCAACACCTTTCGGCGTGCCGGTCGATCCGGAGGTGAAGATGACGTACGCGGTGCCGGCCGGGCGCACCGGGGCGAGCCGGTCGGCGTCGGTGAGCGGGCGTCCGGACAGGCCGTCCAAGTCGAGCGCATCGATCGCGATCTGCCGGACGTCGAGATCGGGCGCGTCCCCGGCGGTCAGCATGCACACCGGCGCGGCGGTGTCGGCCATCTGCCGCAATCGGGCGGTGGGCTGATCCGGGTCGACCGGCACGTACGCACCACCGGCGGCCAGTACGGCGTAGGCGCCGATCACCAGCTCGGCGGAGCGGCGCATACCCAGGACGACCAGCGATTCCGGGCCGACGCCCGCGCCGACGAGATGCCGCGCCAGGCGGTTGATCCGGGCCGACAGCTCGGCATAGGTGTAGTGCCGCTCGCCGTCGACCACGGCGACCGCGCCGGGCCGCAGCAGCACCTGCCGCTCGAACGCGGCGAGCACGCCGGGGGCGGATTCCTCGGCGGCGCGACGGCCGGATTCGATCGCGCGCCGCAGCTCGGCCGCATCGAGCAGCGGCAGCTGCCCCACCGCGCGGGTGGGCTCGGCGACCACATGGGCGAGCAGTTGCCGCCACCACCGCGCATAGCCCGCGATGGTGTCCGGCTCGAAAAGATCTGTGGCGTAGGTGAATTCCGCCGTGATCCCCGCCGGTGCCGGACCTTCCCCGGGACCGGCACCGGCGAAGCTTTCGGTGACCGTCAGTTGAAGGTCGAACTTGGTCACCGCCGTGTCCAGGGTACTCGTCCGCACGGACAATCCGGGTAACTCGACGGCGATGTCCTGAGTGTCGGCCACACCCAGCATCACCTGGAACAACGGATGCCGGGCCTGCGATCGGACCGGGTTGAGCGCCTCCACCAACTGTTCGAAGGGCAGATCGGCGTGGGCGAAGGCACCCAGATCCGCAGCCCGGACCCGTTGCAGCAGAGCGGTGAACGGTTCGTCGGCCGCCACTCGGGTGCGCAGCACCAGCGTGTTGACGAACATGCCGATCAGATCGTCGAGTTCGCGGTGGCCGCGACCGGCGACCGGGGTGCCGATCACGATGTCCTCGCCACCCGAGATGCGCGCGAGCAGTGCGGCCAGCGCGCCGTGCAGCACCATGAAGGTCGAAACACCCTGGGCGCGCGCGAGTTCGGCGATCGCCGTGTGCAGGTGCGCGGGAAGGTCGAAGCGGTAGGTGGCGCCCCGGCCGGCGGCCACCGCGGGCCGCGGCCGATCGGCGGGCAGGTCCAGTTGGTCGGGAATTCCCGCCAGCGTGTGCGACCAGTAGCCGAGCTGCTGCGCGGCCAGGGAATCGGGATCTTCGGAATTGCCCAGCCGATCCCGTTGCCACAGCGCGTAATCGGCGTACTGCACCGCCGGCGGCGCCTCGACGGCGTCGACTCCCGATCGGCGCAGGGTGTAGGCCGCGGCCACATCCCGTGCCAGCACCGGCAGCGACAGTCCGTCCGCGGCGATGTGGTGCAGCACGATCGCCAACGCGACATCGTCGGCAGCGAGCTCGAAAATGACCGCGCGCAACGGGATTTCGGCGGTCACGTCGAAGCCACGTGCGGCCAGCCGGGCCAGCTCGGCGTCGAGTCCCTCCGCGGCAACGGTTTCCACCGCGAAGGTTTCCGGACCCACCTGCTCGGCGGGAAGAATCTGCTGGCGCGCCACGAGGTCGTCGTCCGCGGGGAAGACCGTGCGCAGCACCTCGTGCCGGGCCACCACATCGGCGAGGGCCGAGCGCAGGGCGTCGGTATCGACCGCACCGGTCATCCGGACCACGAACGGCATGTTGTAGCCGGCGCTGTCCTGCTCGAAGCGGTTGAGGAACCAGATGCGCTGCTGCGTGGGCGACAGCGGCAGCACCCGCGGACGCGGCCCCGCGACCGGACCCGCGCTCTCGTGCATGTCCTCGGTTTCGAAGGCGCGGTCGATCAGCTCGGCCAGCGCCTCGACCGTGGTGGCCTCGAACAGTTCCCGCACCCCGAGCGCGCAGCCGAGATCGGCGTTCAGTCGCGCCGCCACCTGCGTCGCGACCAGCGAATTGCCGCCCAGGGCGAAGAAGTCGTCGTCGAGTCCGATGCGCTGACGGCCGAGCACCTCACCGAACACCTCGGCGACGGCCCGCTCCGAGACCGACTGCGGCCGACGGTACCGTCCGGCGGTCCGTTCGGGCGCGGGCAGCGCGGCCCGATCGAGTTTGCCGGAGGCGTTGACCGGCAGCGATGCGAGCAGCACGTAGGCCGCCGGCGCCATATAACCGGGCAGCTCGCGCGCGGCCGCGCTGCGCACCCGCGCCACGTCGACCGCGCCGGCGGTGGTTTCGACCAGATAGGCGACCAGTTGCGCACCGGTCCCGGCATCGTCGCGCACCACGACCACCGCGCGCGCGACCCCGGGCACCGCGCCGAGCACCGCTTCGATCTCGCCGAGTTCGATCCGCAGTCCCCGCAGCTTGACCTGGAAATCGGTGCGGCCCAGATAGTCGATCTCGCCGTCGGCCGTCCAGCGGACCAGGTCCCCGGTGCGATACATCCGCGCCCCGGGGCCGGCCTCCGATTCACTGTCCGCGAACGGATCGGCGACGAACCGTTCGGCGGTCAGCTCCGGCCTCCCGACGTAGCCCCGGGCGAGCTGAACCCCCGACAGATACAGCTCACCCGGAACGCCGACGGGCACCGGCCGTAACCGTGCGTCGAGCACGTACAGCCGGGTGTTGAAGACCGGTGCGCCGATCGGCACACCGGTGGTATCGAGCGGGCCCACCTGATGCGCGGTGACATCGACCGCCGCCTCGGTGGGACCGTACAGATTGTGCAGCCGCGCGCGCGGCGCGACGGCGAGCAGTCGCTGCGCCAGCGGCCCGGGCAACGCCTCACCCGATGCGAACACCGCGCGCAGCGAACCCAACGCGGAGCCGTCGACCACACCGCCGAGGAATGCGGCGAGCATCGAGGGCACGAAATGCGCGACGGTGACCCCGAATTCGGCGATCACCGCACGCAGATAGGCCGGATCGCGATGCCCGTCGGGCGTGGCCAGCACCAGGCTCGCACCGGCCTGCAACGGCCAGAAGAACTCCCACACCGATACGTCGAAGGTGGCGGGGGTCTTCTGCAACACGACGTCGGCGGCGGTGAGCCGGTAGGCGCTCTGCATCCAGACCAGCCGGTTGACGATCGCGGCATGCGTGACCGCGACGCCCTTCGGCCGCCCGGTGGAGCCCGAGGTGAAGAGGACGTAGGCGGGATGCCCCGGCCGCAACGGCGAGATGCGCTCGGCATCGGCGACCGGCCGATCGGACAGTGCCGACAGGTCCAGTTCATCGATATCGATCCATCGGGTGTCGCCGTCACCGTGATCGGCGACGGTGGTCAGCACGCAGACCGGCTTCGCGGTCTCGAGCACGTACCCGGTGCGTTCGGCGGGATGGTCGGGGTCCAGCGGCACATACGCCGCACCGGCCGCCAGCACCGCGTACATCGCGACGACGAGTTCCGGCGAACGCCGAATATGCAGTGCCACCGTGGTTTCCGGCCCGGCGCCGAGCGCGATCAGGTGGCGCGCGAGCCGGTTGACCTCGGCCGCGAATCCGGCGTAGCCGAGGGTCCGCGAGCCGCGCAGTGCGACGGCCTCCGGAGTACGCGCGACCTGACGCTCGAACATCGACACCAGGGTCGCGTCCGCCCCCGCCAGCTCGGCGATGTCCACCTCGGTGGCATTCCAGATCCGGAGGCTGACCTCGCGCTCCAGATCGGTGGTGACCGCCACCGAGGACAGCGGCCGCTCGGGATCGAGGTCGACCAGCCGCTCGAGGAACCGGACGAAACGCGCGTGATGGCGGGCGATGTCGTCGGCGCCGTACAGATTCGGGTTGGCCTCGAAGTCCACGTGCACCCGGTCGCTGTCGCCGTAGTAGACATTGAGGCTCATATCCTCGACCGGACCGGTCGAGAGCACGTGATAGCGGCCGACGGTATCGCCCAGGGTCAGATCGCTGCGGAACAGCATGATGTTGGCCAGCGGCCCGAACAGCGCGCGCCGGGTGGCCCGGCCTTCCATGCCGGCGTCGCGGCGGATGTCCTCGTGCCGATAGCGCTGATGCCGCAAGGCCCCGGCGACCTCGACCCGGGTCTGCTGCAGTAGTTGCGCCCAGGTGGCGTCACCGACCCGCAGTCGCAGCGGGACGATATTGGAGAGCATGCCGGCCGAGCGCCGCATCACGGCGGTCGTGCGGGCGGTGACCGGCAGGCTCAGCACCGCCTCGTCGCGACCGGTGAGCCGGGCCAGATAGGTCGCGAAGGCGGCGAGCAACACCACCGCGGCACTCGAATCATGCGCCGCCGCAAGGTCGTTCATCCGGGTGACGACCTTGTCCGGCAGGCGGCGGCCGTGCACCAGATTTCCGGCCGCACGGGGTGCGGTGCGGCCGTTGAGGGTGGTCGCGCCGTCCAGGTCGCATACCCGCTCACCCCAGTACTGCCGGTCCGAGCCGAATCGGGTGCTGTCGCGGTAGCCGCGTTCGCCCTCCACCAGCGCTTCGAGGCTGCCCGCCTTGGCCGGTTCGGGTTCGCTGCCGCGCAGCTCGGCGGTGTAGCGCTCGGCGACGCGCATGGTGTTGGTCAGGGCGCCGAATCCGTCGAGAACGATGTGGTGGGCGCGCAGATACCAGAACCATCGCCGCTCGCCGACCCGCAGCACGGCCCCGGCGAACAGCCGGTCCGTCAGCAGATCCACCGGACGCGTGTAGTCCGCGCGCATCCACTCGTGGGCGGCGGCGACCGGATCGGGAGCATCCCGCAGATCGACCGGCACGATGTCGACGGGGAGGCGCGGGTCCACGCACTGATACGGCTCGCCGTCGGTTTCGCCGAGCCGCACCACCGTGGACCCGAACTCGCGCGCCGCGTCGACCGAGACCTTTTGCAGGACTTCGACATCGAGGTCGCCGTGCACGTCGACGTACTGGGCGATATTGATCGGAGTCCCGGGGTCGAGCAGCTGGGCGTACCAGACTCCGAGCTGCGCCGGTGTCAACGGGAACGGCGACGGATCCGACGTGGTCTCGGCACCGTGACATTCCCCCGGACCGAATCCGCTCAACTCCGAACCCTGCACCAGAGCCTCCTCGATTGACGAAATACCCAGCGACCGAACGCTTTTCGGGCAGCACGAACTAAGCCCCGGGCACCGCGCGACGACGCGGACCCTGGCTTTGCCACGGTTGGTTCGGCGAATACACCTCACGCGATCGCGAAGGCGTGAAAGAGCGAAATGGTTTGTGTCTCAGTAATTTCGGTGAACCGGCGCGGTCACCAACTCATCCTCGAACTCGACTTCCTCCAACATCGCGGCCCCGAGCTCCCGCGGCCTCTCTCCTGCATCGGCCGGTGGCGACTCGCGCCACCGATGCAGCGAACACTAGGCCGAAGACTAATAAAAAGGAACGAGATCCTTCAAAAAAACTCGGACTAGCGTCCAATTCGGTCGATATCCGGGCAGAGATGTGCCCGAAACCACACTGTGACCTGTTTGTGTGAGTCAGGACACTTTCAGACGCGGAGCCTACGAGCCGAAACGTTGCATCTGCGTTGCATCGGCGCCCATCCGCCGGTCGAGCACCCGAATTTTGGCTTCGATCTGGGCATACAGAGCGGAATCGCGATCCGCGGTGGCTCGATAGGCCACCCACGCGGCGGCATCGTCACGGCCCTCGGCGCCCGAGGTCCACCGGCTCAGCACGGCGGCGTCACCGGAACGTAACACCGCGGTCCGCAGCCGCACCCGCAATTCATCGCGGATGTCTATAACTCCGGGAGCGGTCGAACGGGGCAGCACCGGCCCGGTGTAATGGCGGACCGCACTGTGCACATCCCCCGAATCCAGCGCCGCGCGCAGCGCCTCCACATCCGTGGACACCGGCACCCGCAGCCGATACGGCCGCGAGCCGAAGACGTCCGGGCCGACCACCGAACGCAGCCGCGACATGGCGGCCCGGATGGTCGCGTTGTCGAGATCGGTGTCGTCGAGCAGCAGCGCGAGATGATCGGCCGACAGACCTTCGGCGTGTTCGGCCAGCAACAGCAGGATCTCGGCATGCCGCTGCGACAACGCGATGCGCTCCCCGTCGACCGACAGCTGCGGCTGGCCCAGCCCCAGCACCTCGAGCGCCAGCCGGCCGGCGGTCCGCGGCGGCGACGAATGATCCACGGGCGCACGACGATCCGCGCCGCGCTGTTCCGTGCGCACGGCCGCGAGCACCAGGTCCATCTCCGCCGCGGTCGCGGCAGCCTTCACCAGCGCCAGAATCTCCGGACGGGCGACGCGCACGCCGCCGGCGATCATCAGCACGCCGACCAACCGGCCGTCCGGATCGTGCACGGGCGCGGCCGCCCCCGTGAGCTGATGCATCCGGTGCAGGAAATGTTCCGGGCCGTGGATCCAGGTGGCGCGGCCGGTGCGGACCACCAGTCCGACCGCATTCGTACCGATCCGGCGTTCGGACAGATCGTCGCCCTCGCGCAGGCCGACCTCGGCGGCGGCCTCGACCCGGTCGGGATTGCCGTGTACCGAGAGCACCCGGCCGAACTGGTCGGCGACGACCACGATCAGCCCGATGCCGGTGGCGTCCTGCAGCAGCAACTTGTCGACCAGTGGCATCACCGCGGCAATCGGATGGTTGTCGCGGTAGCGCTGCAGATCGGCGCCGCGCAGACCGCGGCCGTCGAGTACGTCCATGGGATCGACCCCGCCGCGCACACTGCGCAGCCAGGACTCCAGAACCAGCGGACGCAGCAATCCGGGCAGCTGATTGAGCTGATCGCCCCCGACACTGAGGTAACCGTGGGCCTGAGCGGCATAGGCTTCCAGCGCACCGAGCTGTGTCCCGGGTTCGACCCTGCCCTCGGGACGGTTATCGCCTGTGAGATTGCTGACCATTTGCCTTTCTTTCCCGTCCCACACTGTACCGGCGGGTCAGGAAGGGCATGGGCGAAGCATACGGTTTGTCCGACAGGTCACATCAGCACCGGATCGCGGCGAAATGTGAGGTAGACGGCATATCGGGGCCACATGTGACCCCCGCCATCAATGCCGCGGAACGGCCGGGCGCAGCGCGGCCACATTGCGCGCGCGCAGCGCACCCGACCACAGACCGGTCCCGTAGGCGAGGTCGTCGAGTCGCTTGCACATCAGATATCGCACCGGATCCAGGCCGCCGGTATCGCGGTGGGTGAACCAGTCGGCCAGTCCGTCGGCGACCGCCAGCGCCAGCGCCAGCCGGCGGATGCGCCGGGAGGCGATCATCGCCAGCACCGTCACCGGCCAGTAGTGCCGGCACAGCGCCGAGACGATCCGCCACACCCCGGCGGAGAAACCGCGGGCCAGATGGATGGCCGCCACCCGCGTCGGATTGTCGAGTTCGGCGAACACCCGCCGCAGCCGGATCAGCGCGGCGAGCAGCGTGGCGAGGCCGCCCAGGATTCCGGCGCGCGACGCGGTGGCCAGCAGCGCGGTCGCGGCGATCGTCCAGAACGGCACCGACAGCGGAGCGACCATCCCGGCATGGCGGCGGGCCAGCGGCGCCGCCCCGGCACCGTGAGAGACCTTGCGGCCGAACCACTTACCGAAGGAGGCCGGTTGATCGCAGGCGACGTGCGCGGCCGGCTCGTACCGCAACCGCCAGCCGGCGCGCTCGAGCCGCCAGCACAGATCGACGTCGGCGGCCGAGCGCATCTGCTCGTCGAATCCCCCCTCGGCCAGCAGTGCGTGGCGCCGCACCAGCAGCGCCGCGCCCGGCGCGTACGACACCGAGCCGCGCGAACTGACCGCGGTTTCCCGGCGGCCGAAATCCAGGGACGACCGCGCGCTCTCGTAGCGGCCCAGCACACTCGCATCCGGCTCACGCGCCACGATGCGCGGAGCGACCAGAGCGACCTCGGGATCGCTGAAATGTCCGAGCATCACCTCCAGCCAGCCCGCGCGCGGAACCACATCGGAATCGAGGAATGCGACGAATTCCGTTGTCGCCGCCTGCAGTCCGGCATTGCGCGCGGCGACCATGCCCTGCGGCGAATCGTGGCGCAGCACGGTGACGCGGCAACGCCCCCGGGTGCGCGGAATGCGGACCGGCCGGTCGGAACCGTCGTCCACGACCACCACACTGTGCCCGCGCAGGGTCGACAGCAGCCGCTGCAGCCCGGCGGCGTCGTTGTAATGCGGCACCACGACCGTGACCTCTTCGGGCGAGGGCAGCAGGCGCGGACGCGGGTTGGCCACCCCGGAGTCGAGCAGCCGTCTGGCAACCACCGCGGACTGGGGATCCGTCACTTCGAGATACCCGTCACCGATCAGGGCGGCCGCTTCCGGAGCAAGTTTCAGCAACCTCGTCGGCGAGCCACCGACCAAGAGCCGTCCACCGGAATAGGTGCGCACCCGAGGATCGATTCGCACCCCGAACCCATCGGGCAGTCGATCATGGCGCATTCCAAGAATGCTATGCGCTGAGCGCCCGCCGGGCATCCCGTGTCGAAAAAACGGACCGAATTCGATACGAAACCGGCGGCAACGCACCGGCTCCGGCGTTGCGCGGTTGTCAATGACCATCGACGCTATCTAGCTATCACACGGCAACATTCACTTCATGATCAACGAGATACCGCGCGGGACGCCGTAGTTCATCTCCGGCTACTACCGCGTGACGTGCGGCGTCGCGGTGTGCGCCGATCTCCTCCACGTACCGGGCCGCGACCACGAACGCGCACTCTAGACTGCGGAAGGCAAGCAGGTTGAACAGCAGATGACGGGTGGCCGTCGGGCGGGCTGCGCAGGTCTAGAGGTGGCATGGGAGTCGGACGGATGCAGACGAGCGGGGGCGGCAACACACTCTCGGAAGCCGAGATAGTCGAGGCCGCATTGCGTGTGGTGCGCGCCGACGGCGTGGAGAAGCTGTCGATGCGCCGGCTCTCCCGCGAACTCGGCGTTTCGCCGATGGCGCCCTACTACTACGTCGCCGACAAGCGCGAACTACTGGATCTGGTGGCCAGCGCGGCCCTCACCGGAGTGCGCACCCCACCGCCGGAATTCGGCACCTGGCAGCAGCGTTTGCGCGAACTGATCGATCAGATCGACGAGAAGCTCCGCAAACATCCGGGCCTGGGCGATGTGCTGATCGAACAGACGCTGGGCAAACAGCTCGACCTGATCGCCGCTGTGATGGAAATCCTGTCCGATGCGGGCTTCGAGGATCGCAATGTGCTCGCCGCCTATGCCACCATTCACACGTATCTGTTCGGCCGCGCCCGGGTCAATCCGCGGGACCGATCCGCGCTGGTCGACATGCCGCTTCCCGAAGCCGTCGAGCGGGCCGTCAAGCACATGGGCGACCTGCGCGGCAAATACTCCTACGACTTCGGCATGGATGTGCTGATCGCGGGGCTCGAGGCCCAGCTTGTCCGGCAGCGGGACGGCCACGTATCATAAATTAGAACACGTTCTAGTTTGCCTGCCCGGCCCCGAGAGGACACCATGACCACCGCCGATCCCGTCGTACCGCACAGCTCACGATCGGCCGTGCTGCGGGTCGCCGCTGTCGTCAACGAGACGGCCGACGCCTGTTCGCTGGTCTTCGACGTGCCCGAAGATCTGCGCGAGCGCTTCGCCTATCAGCCCGGCCAGTTCCTGACCCTGCGCATCCCGAGCGAGCGCACCGGTTCGGTCGCGCGCTGCTATTCGCTGGCCAGCTCGCCGCATACCGATGTGCAGCCGAAGGTCACCGTGAAGCGCACGATCGACGGATACGCGTCGAACTGGGTGTGCGACAACGTCAAAGCCGGTGACGAGATCGAAGTCCTGCCCCCCTCCGGCGTCTTCACGCCGAAGGATCTGGACGAGGATCTGCTGCTGTTCGCGGCCGGCAGCGGTGTCACCCCGGTGATGTCGATCCTGAAATCGGCACTCGCCCGCGGCAGCGGCCGGATCGTGCTGGTCTACGCCAACCGCGACCCGGAATCGGTCATCTTCGCCGACGAACTGCGCGAACTCACCGACAAGAATCCGCAGCGGCTGGTGGTGGTGCACTGGCTGGAGACGCTGCAGGGTCTGCCCACCGCCGACGGACTGGCCGCGCTGTGCACCCCGTACACCGGTTTCCGCGCCTTCATGTGCGGGCCGAAGGCGTTCATGGACCGGGTGCACGACGCACTGGCCCAGCTGGAGGTGCCGCGCAACCGCACCCACGCCGAGGTCTTCAACTCACTGTCCGGCGATCCGTTCGCCGCCGGCGCGCCGGTCGAGGTCAGCGAGGAGGACGCCGCCGACGCGGCCACCGTGGAGGTCGAACTCGACGGCGAGACCCATTCCATGCAGTGGCCGCGCCGCCAGACCCTGGTCGACATCATGCTCGCCAAGGGTCTGGACGTGCCGTACTCCTGCCAGGAGGGCGAGTGCGGATCCTGCGCCTGCACGGTGCTGGAAGGCAAAGTGGAGATGGACAATTCGGAGATTCTCGATCCGGAGGACATCGAAGCCGGATACATCCTCGGCTGCCAGGCGCATCCGGTCACCGATCATCTGAAGATCCAGTTCTGAGGACCGTCGCCGCCGTGGCCGGCCTGCGGACCGGGCACGGCGAGCCGGCCTACGGCGACTGCCGTTGCGCCCGATAGGCCGCGCGCGCCTCGGGTTCCAGATGTTCGGTGGCGTAGCTGAGCGCCGTGCGGCCCATATCGTGTGCACGACGGTCCAGGAAATCGGTGAGCAGCGCGCGATCCACCCGTTTGCCGACTTCCCGCAGCATCCAGCCGACCGCCTTCTGAATCAGGTCACGCCGATCGTCGAGCAGCCGTTCGCACAGTTCGAACGTGGTCGAGGCGTCGCCGGCCTTGATGAACGCGAAGGTCGTCAGCAGCGCGACCCGGCGTTCCCACAGCGAATCCGACTGTGCCAATTCGTCGAGCAGATCGCGCGGCCGTCCCGACAGCCACGGACCCAGGATGTTCTCGGCCGATACGTCGACCAGATCCCAATTGTTCACGCGCCCGCCGCGCACCGCCGCCAGATACATGTCGACGATTTCCTGTTGTGCCGCAGCGTCGTACGTGCGCGGTTTCCCCGCCTTCGCCATCGCATTGTTCGCGATCACCAGCGCCGCGAGGCGATGCTCGTGCACCGGACTCCGCAAAAGTTCAGCTATCTCCGAAATCGGCAGGGCGGAAAATGCTTTCGCCACCTTGCGGGTCTGCGGCACGGGAACCCCGATGAAGACATCGCCCTCGCCGTAGTCCCCGGGCCCGGTTTTGAAGAACCGCCGCAACTCGACGGCGCGCGCGGGATCACCCAGTTCGTCCATGGCACGTGCCACATCGGCGGCGGTCGGCGCGGATGTCATGTACGGCAGTATCGCTCACCGCGCACCCGATCCTCGATGACATCGCGTCCGGCCGGTCCGCGCCGGGCATCACCTGGCGAAGGTGCGCTCCGCCCGCGCCGGGGCGTGTGCGGCCACCGCTCCCGCGGGAATGACGATGCGCCAGCTCGGTTGTTTGCGCGCCGGGAACGGCGGGAGCTCGGCGGCGCTCGGTGCGGGCTCGTGCCGCTCGGCGGTGATATCCGCGAATTCGACGACAGGCGCCGGTGGGGTCGCTTCGTCCGGTGCGGCGTGGGCAGCACTCGGCGCGAGTTGCCCTGCGGCCGGGGCCGGGTGAGATGCGGCCGGCGTGTCCGGCACCAGCTGCGGTGCCGCCGAGATCGGCTGGGGCGCGAGCGGGACCACGCGAGCGGCGGCCGACACCGAGAGTGGTGCGGTCGGCACCGGTTGCGGTGCCGCCGGGTGGGACGGGGTCGGTGCCGGCTGCTGCGCGATCGACGCCGGCTGGGGTGCGGCCGCTGCCACGCCGGTTGCGGCCGGGGCCGGGTGAGATGCGGCCGGTGCCAGGTGAGGTGCGGCCGGTATCGGGTGGGGCGCAATGGGCGGGGCAGGCGGTGTGTGCATCCGTTGCTGGGGCCGGGCGGTCGGCGCCGAGATACGCGCGGCTTCGACGAGAGTGGTCATCGGCCGGGAGACGGTGCGGGCAATCGGCGTTTCGCGCAGATGGTTGGTCAGCAGGCATGCCGCGGCGCCGAATGCGGTGATTCCGGCGAGCATCGCGGCGATGTCGAGGTGGGCACCCGCCAGCTGGTGCGCGACGTGGGCACCGCCGAAGAGACCGCGGAGGATGCCGGAGAAACTGCTGTCGTCCGCGACCGCCGCCCGCAGCTCGGCTTCCTTGTTGTCGAGGTACAGCACGTCCGCGAGGACGAACAGCGCCACGCCACTCCCCGCGACCGCGGCGGCCGTGGAGAAGATCGCGGCGCGAGTCCGCAGATATGCCGCCGCGGCGAAGATCGTCGAAAGGATCGCGACACAGGTCAACACCGCCCATGTGCCGCTGATCTCGGTGTTGCGCAGACCCGCGCCTCCCCAGTCCTGCTGGGATTCGGTGCCGGCCAGCCGGCCGAAGGCATCCGACCGGATCGACCCACCCGGCCCCGAGGCGGACAGCCAGGGCTGGAACAACAGAACGAGAGTCGTGGCACTCAACCCGGCACCGCAGAGGTATCCCCACACCGGACGTCGACCACTCGGCGGCGGTAGTGGGCGGTACGACGATTCGGTGTCGCCGGTTCCGGGATGAACATCGCTCCAAGGCGTTCGGGTAGCCATAACTCCGGGTCTGTCTGTTACCGATGCGCCGGCGCCGTGGCGGCCGGCCCGGTAGGGGGTGGGTGCGGAAATGCGTCGACGACCGCGCTGTACGTCTGCGGAAATTCACGGTAGAACCGCGCCCGGTCCCGGACCACCAGACCTCCCACGAGTGGCTGGGGCGCAGGTCACAGCCTCTTCTCCGGTTCCGCGCGGCGGTGGCGCGGAGGCGTCGAAAGAAGATGTCCCGGAACAGGATTCGTCCGGCACCACCGGCTTCGGCACGGCGCGGCCGACGGGAGACACAGGCGGAATCGTGACCGGTTCAACACGGTCCGCTCGGTGCCCTCGCGAAACTAGACCGTGGGGCAGGCGGTATCGACCGCCCCGAGCACCCGGCCCGATTCGAAGGCCGCCGCACTCGCGGGCAGTTCACCGGCGCGGCCGCTGTTGTAGACGGTCACCGTGCCGGTTCCTGCGGTCGGCCGGCCCAGCGCGTCGATGCGTCGAAGTGTCTGGCCCGCAACGGCTTCCGCGCTGTCGAACAGCCGGACGCCGGGGGGCAGTGCGGCCACGATGGACTCGAGGACCAGCGGATAGTGGGTGCAGCCCAGCACGATCGCCTCGGTGCCGGCGGGGGTCTGCTCGGCGGCGCGGGCGATGGCGTGCTCGACGGCCGGGAGATCCCCGCGGTCGATGGCGTCCGCGAGGCCGTGGCACGCCACACCCGTCACATCTGCCTCACCGCCGAAGCGGGCGATGAGATCGGCCTGGTAGCGGCTCGCGGTGGTGGCCGCGGTCGCCCACACGGCGACCGACGCGCAGGCCGCGGCGGCGGGTTTGATCGCGGGGACGGTACCGATCACCGGCACCTCGGGCCCGACCTCGGCCCGCACCTGCTCGAGCGCGGTGACGCTGGCGGTATTGCACGGCAGCACAATGGCCTCCGCGCCGAGCCGCAACGATCGGCGGGCCGCATCGAGCACCCGATCGATCACCCACTGCTCGGGTTTGGGACCCCACGGCGCACCATCGGGATCCAGTTGCAGCAGCAGATCGAGGTCGGGACGCAACTTGCGCAGCCACGCCCCCGTCGGCAGCAACCCCAGTCCCGAATCGATGAGCGCAACGATCACGCAGCCACTGTATTAGCGTCGCCACGCACCCTTGCGCCCGACCGGGATATCGGTCGCCGCTGTTCCGCGCACCGGTGGCTTACCGCCCACACCCGGCGTACAGGGGCACCGGCAGCATCCGCCCCACCGTGGCGTGAAAGCACCGTTGGGACCGAAAGCACCGCAAGCCGGCAGCACCGCGGGCCGACGGGACCGGCAGCACCGCAGCAGCGCGAGTACCGCCGGCAGCGCGAGCAGCGCGGGCACCGCCCGCCGCGCGAGCACCGCAGGCACCACAGACACCGGCAGCACCGCAGACAGCGCGGGCACCGCAGGCACCGGCAGCACCGCAGCAGCGCGAGCAGCGCGCACCGGCAGCAGCGCGAGCATCGCAGGCACACTGCAGGCACCACAGGCACCGGCAGCACCGCAGGCACCGAGCATGCGCCTTTTCGGTCCGACCCGGACCTGAGCGTTCAGCTCAGGGGTGCGGCGGACCGGGCGTTGGCGGCGAGTTCGGCGCGCATCTTCATGACCTGCGCGGTGCGTCCGCCACCGACCACGGCGGTCAGGACCCCGCCGTCGAAGTAGTGCGCCAGGAATTTGCGGCCGTCGTCTTCGATCACCCGGATCTCGTCGGCGCCCGCCGGCGTGCCGAGCACCTGAATCTTCAGGTCGTACTGGTCACTCCACACGTACGGCACCCGGGCGGCTGCGGGGACGTCACCACCGAGCAGGGCGGTCGTCAGGAGTCTGGCCTGTTCACCGGCGTTGGTCCAGTGCTCCACACGCTTGTGCCGGCCGTTGTCGTGGCGCCACGCCGCGACGTCGCCGACCGCCCACACGCCCTCGACCGAGGTGCGCCCCACCTCGTCGGCGAGGACACCTCCGCCCGCCTGCGGTTCCGCCAGCGGGATGCCGGATCCGGCCAGCCACTCCGTTATCGGCGCGGAGCCGACGCCGATGACGACCAGATCGGCGGCGACCGTACTGCCGTCGGCGAGCGTGGCCCCGGTGACCGCGCCGTCTTCGACCTGCAGCGAGCTCAGTCCGACACCGCAGCGCAGGTCCACGCCCTCGTCGCGGTGCATCCGGCCGACCAGGCGCCCGACCGTCTCACCCAGCGCGGCGGCCAGCGGAGTGGGCTGCGGTTCCACCAGCACGACGTCGACGCCGCGGGAACGGAAGCTCGCCGCCAGCTCGCAGCCGATGAAGCCCGCGCCGACCACCAGCGCCCGTCGTGCGGTGGCCAGGCCGTCGCGCAGTGCCGCGGCATCCTCGTGCCGGCGCAGGACGTGGACGCCGGCGGCCTCGGGCAAACCCGGAATCCGCTTGGGACGCAGGCCCGTTGCGATGATCAGCTGTCCGTACTCGAGCACGGAACCGTCGTCGAAGGTCACGGTGCGCGCCGCGGTGTCGACTCCGGTCGCGGCCAGTCCGAGTCGCAGCTCGATGTTCTTCTCCGCGAAGAATTCGGCCGGGCGCAGGGTCGTATCCTCGGTCTCGCCGCGCACGAACTGCTTGGACAGCGGCGGCCGATCATAGGGCAGGCGCTGTTCGTCACCCACGAGGATCAGTCCGCCCTCGTATCCGGCGCGGCGCAATTCCTCCGCGGTGCGCAGGCCTGCCAGACCGGCGCCGATGATCACGATCGGGGCTGTCATCGCCGCCCTCCTGGCTCGGTTCCCACTGCCGGCACGTATTGCTGCACCAATTCACCATAAACTAGAACACGTTCTAGAATGTCGTGACGGGCGCCATATCCGACGTAAGTGAAGGAATTTTCCGGGCGAAGTATTGATCGGGCGGTCAATCAGAGTTATACCGAGATCAGAACACAATTCCGCCCCCGAGGAGGCCTCCATGCTCACCGAAAACCGCACCCTGAGTTTCGTGGCCGTGGCACTGGGCGTCTACACCGCCCTGTCCCCCATCTGGACCGACCACAGCAACCGCGCCATGTGGACCCTGATCGTGCTCGGCGTGCTGATCGCCCTGACCGGCGTAGTCCAGTTCACCCGTCCGGGAATCGCCGGAACCGATTACGCCATGGGCCTGTTCGGCGTTCTGCTGTTCATCTCACCGTGGGTGATGAATTACAGCGGCTTCAGCGCGGCGTCGTGGACGGCGTGGATCGTCGGTGTGCTGACCGTCGTGGTGGCCCTCGCCGCCCTTCCGCAGGTCTCGGCACGGATGCATACTGCTCACTGATGCAGAGGCCCACACCCCATCGAGCGGGGCGCCGCCGCAGCCGGAAGGTCGACGGCGACGCCCGTGCTCTGATTCTGGATGCCGCCGAAAGCCTGTTCGCGGCACACGGATTCGACGCGACCGCGACGGCTGCCATAGCCGCCGCGGCCGGCGTTCCGAAGGGACTGGTCTTCTACTACTTCCCCACCAAGGACTCGATCCTCTCGGCGCTGATGGCCGAGCGGGTTCCTGCACCTCCGATCGACGACATCGCCGCGGTGGTCAGGCCCGGCGATCCGGCGACCAGCCTGGTGAACCTCGACGCGGCGCTGAATCTGCGCGACCACCACTCCTCGGTGCTGCGGGTGATCATGTGGCGCGAGGCCGATACGCATCCTGATGTGCGGAAACAGGTGCGCCGCATGCGCGATCAACTCCTCGACGTCACCGCCCGGGTACTGCAGGCGAGCGCGCCCGGGCAGGTCCAGCCCGGGACCCTGCGCGCCTGCGCGGCCGCATGGGTATCGGCCATGCTCACCATCGCGAGCACCGACCGATTGCACGCACTCGACGGATTGACTCTCGCCGGCGCCGAGGAGATCACGAATCTCTCCCGGGTCGTCGCGGCCGGTATGAGCAGCCTGGGCTGAGCCGGCGTCGCCCGCTCAGCGATCCGGCAGCAGGCCGTCGACCAGCGCCCGCAATCCCTGTTCGTAGGTATCCGCCGCGGTGAGCGCGCCCCACCGGTCGGCCACGGCCGCCAGGCGCGGGAACTGCTCGGGATCGATATCGGCGAAGACGCGCTCCCGGAACACCGGCCGGTCGTCGTCGCGACGCCGCCGCGCGGCGGCGCGAATGAGAATTTCCCCAGCCGTGTAGTACCAGACGGTCCGGTAGGCGTGCACCGCCCGGTCGGCATCCAGCCCGGCGTCCATCGCCGCGTCCAGAATCGCCTCGGGATACCAGAGTGCGGCCGGGGAGAGCAGGTCGTCGGCGGTCAGCACCTCGGTGATCCACGGAACGGGCGCCAGGACGTCGTGCATCGCGCGGGCCGCGACGATCAGGCGTTCCCGCGGATCCTGCGGTAGTCGCGGACGTACCGCAGCCGCGGCCACCTCGTCGAGCAGGAGCAGCAGTAACGCGTCCTTGTCCGGTACGTGATGGTAGAGCGCCATCGGCGTCGCGCCGAGTTCGGTGGCCAGGCGCCGCATGGTCAGCGCCTGCACGCCGTGGGTCTCGATCAGTTCGCGCGCGGCGGCCACGATCTGCGCGCGCGACAGCCGCGGCGGACGTCCGGTTCGGGTGCTCACCCGGCCATCTTGGCACGAGGTCTCGACAGCGAGCAGTGCGGTCGGTTACTTTTTATACATGTATAGAAAGTACTCGCCGACCCTCGCTCTGGCGGCGATCACGATGGCGCAGTTGATGATTGCGCTGGATATGGCGGTGGTGAACGTGGCGCTGCCCGCCGTTCGCCGTGAGCTGGGCTTCGCACCGATCGATCTGTCGTGGGTGGTGCACGTCTACGCCCTGACCTTCGGCGGATTCCTCCTCCTGGGCGGGCGGGCCGGCGATCTGTTCGGCCGCCGGCTACTGTTCACGCTCGGGCTCTGCGGATTCGCCCTCGCCTCGCTGGCCGGCGGGCTGGCCCAGCATCCGTGGCAACTGATCGCCGCGCGCGCGGTCCAGGGTGTGGCGGCCGCGGCCGTCGCACCGGCCACCCTCGCGATGCTGACCGTCCTGTTCCCGCACGGCCCGGCACGGGTGCGCGCCTTCGGACTGTGGAGTGCGGCGAACGGCGCCGGTGGCGCGCTGGGCGTACTGCTGGGCGGCGTCCTCACCGAGTACGCCGGATGGCGGTGGGTGATGCTCGTCAATCTGCCGATCGCCGCGCTCGTGCTGGGACTCGGCCTCTTCGGCATCCCCGCCGACCGCCGCGACGGGATGCGCCCGCCGCTCGACATCGCCGGGGCGCTCACCGCGACCGGCGGCGCCGGATTGCTCGTTCTCGCCGTCGTCCGTACCGATCGCTACGGGTGGTTCTCGACGGCGACCGTGGGGACGGTCGTCGCCGCACTGCTACTCCTGGCGGCCTTCGTATGGTTCGAACGGCGGGCCTCGGTGCCGCTGATACGGCTGTCGCTGCTGCGCAACCGGTGGGTCGCCGGGGCGGATCTGTTCGTCGCTCTGGCCGCGGCGGGACAGTTCGCGGCCTTCTACTTCGTCTCGCTCTACATGCAGCAGTCGCTCGGAATGTCCGCGGCGGCAACCGGTCTGGCCTTCGTCCCGTTCTCCGCCGGGGTCGTCGCCGGGACCGTGGTCGCGACTCGGCTCGGCCACCGGCGTTCGCCGCGCACCCTGCTGATCTCCGGATCGCTGTTCGCCGCCGCCGGCCTCGGATGGTTCGCGCTGCTGGACGCCGATGGCGACTTCGCCACCGCGGTACTGGGTCCCTCGCTCGTCACCAGTATCGGTTTCGGCCTGTGCCTGGCGCCGCTCGCCGCCGCGGCGACCACCGGCGTCGCCCCCGCGGAGGCCGGCATGGCGTCCGGGTTGATGAACAGTGCCCGCCAGATCGGCGGTGCGATCGGATTGGCCGCCCTCGCCTCGGTGGCCGCACAACGCACCGGATCGGCGCAGACGCCCGAGGCCGTCACCGCGGGATATGCGACCGGGCTGGCGATCGGCGCGGTCCTGCTCCTCGGTGCCGGGGTCGTCGCTGCGGTCGTCATGCCGCGCCGGACCGCCGGCCGATCCACCTCCACACCCCTGCCCGCCCCGGCTCCGGTCGTGGCCGAATGAAAGGAAACACCATGTCACTCGCACCCGTCGATCTGTTCGCACGCGGCATCCGAATGCTGCCCGACGGCAGGGTTTTCGATGAACAACGCCGCATGTCCGGAGAGGTGGAGGGATGGACCCTGGCCGCCTTCCGGGTGGCCACCGACGCCGACGTCCACGGTGATCACTGGGAAATGCATCCGAGCGGAGAGGAACTGGTCGCGGTGCTCTCGGGCGGGATACGGATATATCTGCGCGAGAGCGGCGCCCCGGCGGCCTCGGTATCCCTGCGCACCGGACAGGCGTTCATCGTGCCGCGCGGGCGCTGGCATCGAATCGAAGTGGACGAGCCGAGCGAACTGATGTCGCTCACCCTGCGCCGCGGCACCGAACTCGAGAAACGGACGGATTGAGCTGCGGCGCAACGGTGGCGGGAGCCCTCGCACACCCCGCGAACTCGCACCCGGAAAGGCGAGCGATAAGAATGGGGTGTATGACGGATCCCGCCAATGCCCGTTTCGGAGAACCCCATACTGCACGAGAGGGGCACCGACTGACCCGCTCCGAGGAGGAGCCGGGTCAGCAGGGGGGCAGCGGCGGACCCGCGCACGGCGGCGCCGAGAAGTTCGGACTGCGCTGGGACAGTGCCGAATTCGGTGACTCCGGATCGGGCGAGAGCGTGTTCGGGCCGCCCCCGGGATCCTCGCCGACCGACGTGCCGTCCTATTCACCCGACTACCTCAGCGGCAGCGCGGTTCCCACCCCTCCTGCCGCACCGCCGCTGCCGGTCCGCGACACGTCGGCCCGCACCGCCATCCCGCCGCTGCCCACCCGGGAACCCGCGCTGCCCGCCCGGGAACCCGCGCAGCGCAGTATGTTCGCCTCGCCGTTCGATGCGGATTACGAGCGGGGTGCGGGGCAGGACCATCCCGCCGCGGACACCGACGAATCAGCTCCGACTTCCAGCTTCGCGGTGAGCGCGGCGGAGACGCCCCCGGTGGATCCGAGATCCGGGGTCCTGGGTTCGTCCACCCCACCCGGCGGCATCGAGCGAGCGGCGCCGGAAAAGGCAAGGTGGGCAGACGAACTCGATGCCGGATCTCAGGATCCGGAGGACACGGTCCGCCGCATCGCGGAGAGTCTGGGCATCGATCCCGGGCGGCAGAGTCGCTCCCGGAGCGCCGAGCCCCAGCCCGCCGAGGCGTCTCCTGCCGAGGCGTCTCCTGCCGAGGCGCCGGAGCCGCGTCGGGCCGATGCGGCCGGATCGGATGCCTTGTCCACCGCATCCGTCGCGGCTCCGCCGAAACTGCCGACGCGACTCCCCACTCCCGCCCACGGCATCGCCCGGGCCGAATCGGCGGATGCCGGAACGGAATCCGCTGCGGCATCGGCGAGCCCGGAAGCCACCCGCCGCCCCATTCCTCGGGCGGCCCGGCGGGCACGCGACAACGAGCAGCCCGCCGCGAATACCACCGCATCCCGGCTCTCCGGTGAGATCACCGCATCCCCGGCAGCCGAGCCCGCGGGCGAGGGGCAGCACGGCACCGCACGCCCCGCGAGCACGGAGCCGCCGGCCACCACGGCCACGCCGGCCGACGCCGAGGCCCGCGGCACCACGACGAACGATGGCGCATCGGCGACCGGGCGCGCGACATCACCCGGCGGCGACGCCGATCCCGCGCCCGCGCTCCCCGCAGCGACACCGCCGGCCGGACAGCCGGGTGACCACGCCCGTCGGTCCGCCACCGCGACGGAATCGGTGACCGACGGCGACCACACCCCACCCGGCACGCGCGCCGACAGCGCGCGAATCGCCGCCGAACATCCTGTCGCCGAAACGAATCCGACAACGAACGCCACGACCGAGGAGGACGAGAAGTCGCCTGCCGCGGCGCGGCTTCCGCATCGGCATTCGAACGAGCCGGCCCGGACCGACCACGCCGAACCAACCGGCCCGGCCCATTCCGGCCCGGCAGACGGTACGGACCGACCCGACTCCGAAGACCCGCAATCCTGGCAGAACACCGACACGCTGCCGGCGATTCGCGGCCGCGCGGAGAGCACCGACGCCACGTCGCGCCCGCTCCCCACCCGCAACGGGGCGACGGTGGGACTGCGCTCCGCCTCGGCGAGCACCCTCCTCGAACAGTCCGATACCGACATCCTTCGACGACGCGCAGCGCAGGCCCCCGCGGCGGAATACGTTCCGACCAGCCGGCACCGGTCGCCCGCGGAGGAAACCGGAACCGACGACCAGCCGGCGACCGAGTCGGCGGAAGCGGTTGCCACATCGCACGATTCGGCAAACGACGCCGCTCACGCCGAACCGGCAGCGGGTACCGGCGGCCGCCGAAATCGTCGCGCCACCGACGATCACCACTCCGGTGACACACCGACCGACATCGCGTCCCGCACCGGAGTGCCCCCGACCTCCCGGCGCGCGGCCCGCCGCCGAGCCGAAACCACCGGCGAACCCCCGGCCATCGACGTCGGCCTGGTGATGCAGCTACTGCTGGCCAGCCACACCCTGGAGAACGTGGCTCGCAACGCCGAGGCCGGCGACGTCGACCTCAACGGACTCATCACCGCCGCCCACCGAACCCGCACCGCCGCAGTCGAACTCGTCACCACCTGGTTCGGCGGCGCCGATCAGATGCGCGAATTCGCCGAAGCCCTCCTGGCCGCCACCGAGAACTGAGAACGCGAAAAGGGCCGTCCCCCAAGGGGAACGGCCCTTTTCATGCTGTCACGTGTCGTGACGGCGTTGCCTCACAGGGTCACTTGATGACCTTGGTGACGCGGCCGGCGCCGACGGTGCGGCCACCCTCGCGGATCGCGAAACGCAGGCCCTCTTCCATGGCGACCGGCTGGATCAGCTTGACGCTCATCTCGGTGTTGTCGCCCGGCATGACCATCTCGGTGCCCTCGGGGAGGGTCACGACGCCGGTCACGTCGGTGGTGCGGAAGTAGAACTGCGGGCGGTAGTTGTTGAAGAACGGGGTGTGACGGCCACCCTCGTCCTTCGACAGGATGTACGCCTGGCCCTCGAACTCGGTGTGCGGGGTGGTGGTGCCCGGCTTGACGACGACCTGACCACGCTCGACGTCGTCACGCTTCAGACCGCGAACCAGCAGACCGACGTTGTCGCCCGCCTGGCCCTGGTCCAGCAGCTTGCGGAACATCTCGATGCCGGTGATGGTGGTCTTCTGGGTCTTCTCGCGGATACCCACGATCTCGACCTCTTCGTTGACGTTGATCACGCCACGCTCGACACGACCGGTGACCACGGTGCCACGACCGGTGATGGTGAAAACATCCTCGATCGGCATCAGGAACGGCTTGTCGGTCTCACGAACCGGGTCCGGGATGGACTCGTCGACAGCGTTCATCAGCTCGACGACCGACTCGACCCACTTCTCGTCACCCTCGAGGGCCTTCAGGCCGGAGACGCGGACGACGGGGGCGTCCTCGTCGAACTCCTGGGCGGCCAGCAGCTCGCGGACCTCCATCTCGACGAGCTCGAGGATTTCCTCGTCGTCGACCATGTCCGACTTGTTCAGCGCGACCAGGATGTAGGGCACACCGACCTGACGGGCGAGCAGCACGTGCTCACGGGTCTGCGGCATCGGGCCGTCGGTGGCGGCGACCACGAGGATCGCGCCGTCCATCTGGGCCGCACCGGTGATCATGTTCTTGATGTAGTCGGCGTGGCCGGGGGCGTCGACGTGCGCGTAGTGACGCTTCTCGGTCTGGTACTCGACGTGGGAGATGTTGATCGTGATACCACGAGCCTTCTCCTCCGGAGCCTTGTCGATCTGGTCGAACGCAAAGCTCTGGTTCAGGTCCGGGTACTTGTCAGCCAGCACCTTGGTGATCGCCGCGGTCAGCGTGGTCTTGCCGTGGTCGACGTGACCGATGGTGCCGATGTTGACGTGGGGCTTCGTCCGCTCGAACTTCGCCTTCGCCACTGTTGTCCTCCTGGACTAGTTAGTGCGTGCTTTTGTGCAGCAGTGCGGTTTGTACTTACAGGGGGTCGTACGCGACCGAACGGGGCGGATTCTCGCAAACCCGCCCCGACTGCGATTACTCGCCGGTCGCCTTGGCGATGATCTCCTTCGCCACGTTGGCCGGAACCTCCGCGTACGAATCGAACACCATGGAGTAGTTCGCCCGGCCCTGGGTCTTCGACCGCAGGTCACCGATGTAACCGAACATCTCCGAGAGCGGAACCAGCGCCTTGACGACACGGGCACCACTGCGTTCCTCCATGGCCTGGATCTGGCCACGGCGGGAGTTCAGGTCGCCGATCACATCGCCCATGTAGTCCTCGGGCGTGATGACCTCGACAGCCATGAGCGGCTCGAGGATCACCGGACCGGCCTTACGGGCCGCTTCCTTCAGCGCCATCGAACCCGCGATCTTGAACGCCATTTCCGAGGAGTCGACCTCGTGGTAGGCGCCGTCGAGCAGGGTGGCCTTCAGGTTGACCAGCGGGTAACCGGCGAGGACACCGTACTGCATGGAGTCCTGGATGCCGGCGTCCACCGACGGGATGTACTCGCGCGGAACGCGGCCACCGGTGACCTTGTTCTCGAACTCGTAGGTCGCGCCGTCCTCGCCGGTGAAGGGCTCCAGGCCGATGATGACGCGGGCGAACTGGCCCGAACCACCGGTCTGCTTCTTGTGCGTGTACTCGAGCTTCTCGACCGGCTTGGTGATCGTCTCGCGGTACGCGACCTGCGGCTTACCGACGTTGGCCTCGACCTTGAACTCGCGCTTCATCCGGTCGACGAGGATGTCGAGGTGCAGCTCGCCCATACCGCCGATGACGGTCTGGCCGGTTTCGGCATCCAGCTTCACGGAGAAGGTCGGGTCCTCTTCGGCCAGCTTCTGGATCGCGGTGCCCAGCTTCTCCTGGTCGGACTTGGTCTTGGGCTCGATCGAGACCTCGATGACCGGGTCCGGGAAGGTCATGGACTCCAGCACGATCTGGTTCTGCGGATCGCACAGGGTGTCACCCGTGGTGGTGTCCTTCAGGCCGATGACCGCGTAGATGTGGCCGGCCGACGCCGAGGGAACCGGGTTCTCCTTGTTGGAGTGCATCTGGAACAGCTTGCCCAGACGCTCCTTCTTGCTCTTGGTCGAGTTGATGACCTGAGCGCCGGAGTCGACCTTGCCCGAGTACACGCGGACGTAGGTCAGCTTGCCGAAGAACGGGTGCACGGCGATCTTGAACGCCAGCGCGGCGAAGGGCTCGTCGGCACTCGGCTTACGAGTGATGACCTCGTCTTCCTTGCCGGGCACGTGGCCTTCCACGTTCTCGACGTCCAGCGGCGAGGGCAGGTAGTCGACGACGGCGTCGAGCATGGGCTGCACGCCCTTGTTCTTGAACGCCGAACCACACAGCACCGGGTACAGCTCCGAGGCGACGGTCAGCTTCCGGATGGCGCCCTTGATCTCGTCGATCGAGAGCTCCTCGCCACCGAAGAACTTCTCCAGCAGCGCCTCGTCCGACTCGGCGACGGTCTCGAGCAGCTCCTGGCGGTACTGCTCGGCCTTCTCCTTCAGGTCGGCCGGGATCTCGGTGACCTCGTACTTCTCACCGAGCTTGGTCTCGCCGGTCCACACCTTGGCGTTCATCTCGACCAGGTCGACGATGCCCTCGAAGGTGTCCTCCGCGCCGATCGGCAGCTGGATGACCAGCGGCTTCGCACCGAGACGGTCCTTGATGGTCTGGACGGTGAAGTAGAAGTCGGCGCCCAGCTTGTCCATCTTGTTGACGAAGCAGATGCGCGGCACGTCGTACTTGTCGGCCTGACGCCAGACCTGCTCCGACTGCGGCTCGACGCCCTCTTTACCGTCGAACACCGCGACGGCACCGTCGAGCACACGCAGCGAACGCTCCACCTCGACGGTGAAGTCGACGTGGCCGGGGGTGTCGATGATGTTGATCTGGTTCTGGTTCCAGAAACACGTCACCGCCGCGGAGGTGATGGTGATGCCGCGTTCCTGCTCCTGCTCCATCCAGTCGGTGGTCGACGCACCGTCGTGGGTCTCACCGATCTTGTAGTTCACACCGGTGTAGAACAGGATTCGTTCGGTCGTGGTCGTCTTGCCGGCATCGATGTGCGCCATGATGCCGATATTGCGGACCTTGTTGAGGTCGGTGAGCACGTCCTGTGCCACGGAAATCTTCCCCGCTCTGCTCTGTTAGCGATCAGCTAGTCGGTATTTTCGGGAACGGCCCGGGCGGTTCCGCCGCGATGCGGGCCCCTGGCCTTCACTATGTCAACGTCGGGTGCGGCTGATAAGTGCCCTGCTGAGAGCACGTGCCGCACCCGACTGTGACTCGCCTCCCGGCGCCGTTCCTTCACCGGCGGACCGGGTGACCAATCACCAGCGGTAGTGCGCGAACGCCCGGTTGGACTCGGCCATCTTGTGGGTGTCCTCGCGACGCTTCACCGAAGCGCCCAGACCGTTGCTCGCATCCAGCAGCTCGTTGGCCAGACGCTCGATCATGGTCTTCTCACGACGCGCGCGCGAGTAGTTGACCAGCCAGCGCAGCGCCAGGGTGTTGGCGCGACCCGGACGAACCTCGACCGGAACCTGGTAGGTGGCGCCACCGACACGACGCGGCTTCACCTCGAGGGCGGGCTTCACGTTGTCGAGCGCGCGCTTGAGGGTCACGACCGGATCGGTGCCGGTCTTCTCGCGCGCCTGCTCGAGGGCACCGTAGACGATGCGCTCGGCGGTCGACTTCTTGCCGTCCAGCAGGATCTTGTTGACCAGCTGAGTGACCAGCGGCGATCCGTAGACCGGATCGTTGATCAGCGGACGCTTGGGTGCGGGGCCCTTGCGTGGCATATCAGCTCTTCTCCTTCTTGGCGCCGTAGCGGCTGCGGGCCTGCTTGCGGTTCTTCACACCCTGGGTGTCGAGCGAGCCGCGGATGATCTTGTAGCGCACACCGGGGAGGTCCTTCACACGACCACCGCGAACGAGCACCATCGAGTGCTCCTGCAGGTTGTGGCCCTCGCCCGGGATGTAAGCCGTGACCTCGACCGCGCTGGTCAGGCGAACACGCGCGACCTTACGCAGCGCGGAGTTCGGCTTCTTCGGGGTCGTGGTGTACACGCGGGTGCACACGCCACGACGCTGCGGGCTCCCCTTCAGGGCCGCAGTCTTGGTCTTGGCGACCTTGTCGCGACGACCCTTGCGGACCAGCTGGTTGATGGTTGGCATATACCGGCTTTCCTTATTCAGTAACCAGGTGTCTGGAACTCTTCGATGTCTGTTTGTCGGCGGCGTTGCCCCGATTTCCCGGAGTTCACGCCGCCGTCATAGAGCTGTCACCACTTGCCCGGATCGCGTTTCCACGCGCCCCGAGGTCGGGCGTGTCGCGCGCAGTACATGCCTACTTTTCCGGGCACGCTGAAACGGTCGGCCGCTCTCGCTGGCTTACGTTCTACGCACAAACCTGCCCGCACGCTTCCGGGCACAGCGATCCACGATACCCGTCGGCGCGGCGGGGAGCAAAAGTGGGGTCCGCGGGCCCCGGCCCACCACCGACTATGCGATTTCACTATCTCTCGAGGTCCGCCGGCCGGCGCATCCGGGGTGCGCTCGCCTCAGCGCGCCAGATTCAGGGTCAACTCGGCCAGCTTCTTCGCCCCGGCACACGGATCGGGATGACCACCCGGCCGGTAGTTCACCCACCAGCCGATGATCCCGGTGTCCGCGGCCGGCGCCATCACGCCGCACGAATCCGGATCGCCCGGCCGCTGCACCTGCAGCGAGCGCCGGCCCTGCACGTTCACATCCGTGGTGGTGTAGCCGAGCCGATCGTTGTTGGCCTTCTCGTTCGGCAGCGAACCCATCTCGTACCAGTTCAGCGTGGCCATACCGTTGCCGCCGGCCGTCCCCGACAGATCCCACATGCACACCGCGCCGTTGAACGACCCCTG
Source organism: Nocardia cerradoensis NBRC 101014 (assembly GCF_000308535.1). Taxonomy (GTDB): domain Bacteria; phylum Actinomycetota; class Actinomycetes; order Mycobacteriales; family Mycobacteriaceae; genus Nocardia; species Nocardia cerradoensis. The sequence goes on from NZ_BAFW01000238.1 coordinate 36,720, forward strand.
TGCGTCCTGGGCGCCGGTCGCCTTGGCGATGTCGTCCTGCTTGACGACCTCGCATTCGCGCAGCAACTTGTCGAAATTCATGTTGACCCCGCCGCCGCTACCCGCCGGCAACGCGGTCCCCGACACCGTGCGGCCGCAGCCGCCGACCGTCACCCCGACCGTGAGCGCGAGGACCGCGATTCCGCCCGCCCGCACACCGCGGCGCACGCGGCCCCGATCACGCATGCCGTTGCTCATTTCAGCCGCCCTCACTTCAGACGCTGCACGGTCAGTTCGGCCAGTTTGCGGTTCTTGTCGCACGGCGTCGCCGACATCTGCCCGAACGCGCCGGCCGAGGTCGACCATTCGAAGAAGTCGTCGCCGAGCTGCACGGCGAAATCACAGATGGTGCCGTCCTGGCTCGCGTCCTGGAAACCCTGATGGCCACCGACCTCGATCGACTCCGGATTGCGGCCCTGCGCGGTGACCCACGCCTTCTCCCGCCCGATCGGACTGCCCCGATAGGACGCGAACGTCACACTCGGACCGCCGATTCCGCCCGCCTGCCAATTGCAGCCGACCGAATTCTTGAACACCTGCGAGATCTGACCGAGCCCACCCAGATTCCGGACCTCGTCATCGGTGACATGCCCGCACTCCCCCACAAACGGACCCAGCGCCGCCACCTTCGCGGGCGGGCGGACCGACGGAGAGTCGCTGCCCGAATCATCCCCCGACCCGCAGCCCGCCAGCAGCGCCGCGAGAGCCGTCCCGGTGACAATCGCCGCCGTCAATCGCATGATGGGCACTCTATGTTATCGGCGGCGCGGGTGCTGTCCGCTGCGCCGACCCGGCTACTCGGCGGTCGGGTCGGCCAGGCCGTGACGGTAGCCGTAGCGGACGGCGTCGGCGCGGTTGCGGGCGCCGATCTTGGCGAAGGCGTTGTTGATGTGGGTCTTCACCGTCGCCGGCGACACGAACAGGTGGGCGGCTATCTCGGCGTTGCTCAGTCCGCGTGCGATCAGCGCGACGACCTCCGTCTCGCGCGCGGTGAGGCCGTCGGGATTCGGCGTAGCGGGGGCGGACACCGCCTCGGATCGGGGAGATTCACCGATCAACGCGTCCACCAGCCGCTGGGACACCGTGGCGTCGAAGGTGGACTGCCCGGCCGCCGCGGCGCGGAGGGCGGCGACGATCTCCACCCGGCCGGCGTCCTTGGTGAGGTAGCCGCGCGCGCCCGCGCGCAGCGCGCTCACGATCGAGGCGTCGTCGGCGTAGGTGGTCAGCACCAGCACCGCGGTCCCGGGATGGTCGGCCGCGATCCGGCGGGTCGCCTCGACGCCGTCCAGCACGGGCATCCGCAGATCCATGAGCACCACATCCGGATCGGTCTCCGCCACCGCCCGCAGTGCCTGTTCCCCGTCCGCCGCGGCGCCGACCACGCTCACCTCGTCGACCAGTCCCAGCAGTGCGACCAGACCCTCACGCATCACCTGCTGGTCGTCGACCACCAGCACCCGCAGCGGCTCCCGGCGCTCACTCAATCGGAACCTCCGCCGTCACAACCCATTCGCCGTCGGCCACACCGGACGACAGTGCGCCCCCGGCCAATGCGATCCGCTCACGCATCCCGGTCAGACCGTACCCGCCGGGCAGCGGATCTCGAGTTCGCCTTTCCGCGAGCGTGTTTCGCACCGACAGTCGGACATCACCGGCCGTGAAGACGAGCGCGACGCGCACCGGCCGTCCCGGTGCGTGCTTGGCGGCGTTCGTCAGCGCCTCGCGCAGAGTGCGCACCAGCGAGACCGCGGCACCCGAATCCACCGGCCGGGCGGGACCGTCGCAGCGCAGCTCCACCGTCATCCGGTGATCGCGGCGATAGCTCTCGACCAGTTCACGCACGGCATCGGGCAGCGGTGGTACGTCGCCGCGCAGCGCGGCCACCGCACCGCGCGCCTCGATCAATCCGTCGCGGGCGAGCCGGTGCGAGCGCCGCACATGCGCCAATGCGCCCGGTATATCGCCTCTTTCGGCGAGCAGCAGCTCCGCGACCTCCAACTGCATACTCAGCGCACCGAGCGAATGCGCCAGGACATCGTGCAACTCTCGCGCGATCCGCGCGCGTTCGTCCAGCGCGGCCGCCCGGGCGTGTTCGTCCTGCGCGCGCCGCGTCTGTTCGAGCAGCAGCCGGGTCTGGCGGACGCGCAGTCGATGCAGGCGCCGATACAACCCGAGCAGCAACAGAATGACGAGCACGCCGACATAGGTGAGCGTATCGCCGATGTCCTTGCCTGCCACCGCGCAACCGATGATAAGGACCGCGACCTCGGCCGCGAAGCCCAGCAGGATGATTCGCGTGCCGGTCCGGAACTGCTGGGCGAGCACACTGGCCGCCGCGCACAGCATGATGAACGCGGAGATGTCGGGGGCCGGTCCGACGACCGCCGCGCTCAGCAGCGCGCACCAGGTCAACGCGAGCGTGGCCATCCGCGGATACCGGGATTCGACCACCGCGAACACGAGCCACCCGGCGTAGGCGGCCACCAGCACCGCCCACAGCCACGCCGGCACCGGATCGCGATGGTCGAACACCAGATTGGCGGCCAGCAACGTCGCGCCGATGACACGCATCAGCGGGCTGGCGTCGGGATCGTTGCCGACCAGCCTTCGCCCGAACTCCCGCAACCCCTCTCGCATGACCCTCCTGGTGACATTCCGCCGGTACCACAACGGTAGGCGCGGCCGGATCGTCGCCGGAAGGATCGCCGGGCCGAGATGCGGCCGCGGTCGCTCCACCCGTAGGTGGAGATCCCGCGCTCCATCTTCCGGCCGAGGCGCGCGCCGGCCCGAAATCCCTAGCGTGGCAACGACGTAACGTCCAGTACTCGCAGGGGAGATTTCGATGACCGACACCGCCACATGCACTCTCGACGGCACCGGGAGCCGCTTACGCCGGGCGCGGCGGATGCTGGGACTCGCAGCCGATATCGGGCTGTCGCCCGCGACCTACTATCTGCTGATCGCGGCAGGCTGCACCAGCTATCGCGCGCTGGTGTGTTCGACGGTCGTCGCGGGCATTTGGGCGCTCGGGATCGCCGCGGCGCGCCGCCGGGCCGACGGCGTCGCCGTATTCGTCTTCTTGCTCAACGCGCTGGGTCTCGTCCTGGCCGTACTGGGCGGTGACGAGCGGATGATGCTGGCCAAAGATCCGATCACCTCGGCGGTGATCAGCGTGCTGCTGGCGGGCAGTTGCGTGCTGGGCCGGCCGGCGATGTTCGCGGTCTCGCAGCGCATGCACGCACTCGGGCCGGATTCCGCCGCACGCTGGGAAGTGTTGTGGCACAACGACTCCGACGTCCGTCGCACGTTCACGGCCGCCACGGCGGTGTGGAGCGCCGGACTCGCGGTCGACGCGGTGGTGCGGCTCCTGCTGATCTATTCCCTGCCGGTATCGGCATCCGTGGCGCTGATGAACCCGGTGCAATGGGCGATCATAGCCGCGCTGGGGTTGTACACGGTGCGGTCACGACGGCGCCTCGACGTCAAGGCGCGGCTGCGCGCACTGCCCGACGCCGCGTGAGGAGGTTCGGTCACAGATTTCCGCGCGCGTGCTGCTCCCGCTCGATCGCCTGGAACAGGGCCCGGAAATTCCCCTTTCCGAAGCCCAGCGAGCCGTGCCGCTCGATCAATTCGAAGAATACGGTCGGGCGGTCGGTGAGGGGTTTGCAGAAGATCTGCAGCAGGTAGCCGTCCTCGTCGCGGTCGACGAGAATGCCGCGCGACTGCAGGTGCCGCACCGGCACCCGGACGTGGCCGATGCGGGCGCGCAGTTCGGGATCCTCGTAATAGGCGTCCGGGGTGTCGAGGAATTCGATGCCTTCGCGACGCAGGGCATCGACGGTGCTCAGGATGTCGCCGGTGGCCAGGGCGATGTGCTGGACACCCGGGCCGCCGTAGAACTCCAGATATTCGTCGATCTGTGAGCGTTTGCGCCCGGCCGCCGGTTCGTTCAGCGGGAATTTCACGCGGTGGTTGCCGTTGGCCACGACCTTGCTCATCAGCGCCGAATATTCGGTCGCGATATCGTCGCCGACGAATTCGGCCATATCGGTGAAGCCCATGACGCGGCGATAGAACTCCACCCACTCGTCCATCCGCCCGAGCTCCACATTGCCCACGACATGGTCCACGGCCTGGAACAGCCGATGCGGCGCCCGCGGCTGATAACCCGACCGGCGTGCGATATATCCCGGCAGATACGGACCGTGATAGCGCGACCGGTCGACGAGGGTGTGGCGGGTTTCGCCGTAGGTGGCCAGGGCAGCCGTGCGGACCGCGCCGAATTCGTCCGATGTGTCGTGCGGCTCGACCAGGATCCGCGCGCCGTGGCGACGGGCGTGGGCGATGCAGCGGTCCACATCGGGCACCTCGAGCGCTATGTCGACGATGCCGTCGCCGTGCCGGTCGTGGTGGGCGACCAGCGGACTGGCCGGATCCACCGCCCCGCAGACCACGAATCGCGCACTGCCGCTGCGCAATACGAAGGACTTGTGGTCGCGATTGCCGGTCTCCGGTCCGGAATAGGCCTCCAGCACCATCCCGAACGCCTGCAGATAGTGCGTGAACTGGGTCGCGTTGCCGACCACCCACACCAGCGCGTCCCAGCCGAGGACGGGGAAGGGATCGGCACCGGGATCGTGGTCGACCAGACCGACCAGCCGGCACAGCTCCGCATCGCCCGGCACCGCGGGCCGGGTGTCGCGGTAGAGGTCCTCGATCGTCATGCGTCCAGATAATCTCCGCGCCGTGGTTCTGGGCAATATCGAGGTTTTCCGGTAGACACCCTGGCGCAATTGGTCACCATAAAGCGACGAGTGCTGGACAATTTGAATAGCTGCGCCACGGCCCTGCCCGTGGGCCGCCGGGCCGAGTACAGGAGACGACGATGACGCGCACCCACGCCAAACTGGACGAACTGGATCTGGCGATCCTCACCGCCATGCACGACTACCAGAAGGCGGGCGTCCTCGAATTGTCACGACGCACCCGGGTGGCCCGGGCGACCGTCCAGTCGCGCATCGCGCGTATGGAGGAGGCCGGCGTCATCGCCTCCTACGATCCGCAGGTCGACGTCACCGCCGCAGGATTCGACGTACAGGCCTTCGTGAGTCTGGAGATCGCTCAGGGCGCACTCGATGCGGTGACCACCGATCTGGAGGCCATCCCCGGCGTGCTCGAGGCCTATGCGACCACCGGTTCCAGCGATGTCCTGTGCCGCATCGGCGCCGATTCGCATGCGGGCCTGCAGGCGGTGCTGCTGAGTATCGACCGCAGTGCCGCGGTGGTGCGGTCGCACAGTGTGATCGTGCTGTCGACGGTGGTCGCCCAGCGCACGCTGCCGCTGCTGCGCACGCTCACTCCGGCGGGGACGAGCAAGGCTCCGGCATACCGGAATTCGACGCACTGAGCGCGCACCGGCGGCGCGTGGCTACTTCCCGGTTTTGAGATTCGCTCCGGGCGCGAGGATTTCGACTTCGGGTTGGGCGTTCGGTTCCAGGAAACCCAGCAGGGCGCGGGCTTCCGCTTCGACCTCGGCCGCTTCCCGCGCCGACCATTCCCGGCTCGGGGCGATGCGCAACCGGGCCACCGACTTGTCGGCGAAGATCTTGTAGACGCCGGCGTGAAACCCGTCGACCAGCACCGGACACACCTGGGTGGCCATATGGTGCAGGGGCAGCGGGGCGTTCCCGGGAATGATCCGGCTGCGATCCCGATGTGACAGCAGCACATTGTCGTACCAGCCCAGCAGCCGGACGGGTGCGGGCAGATCGGGATCGGCGAGTTCGGCGTCGGCGGCGTCGTAGAGAACACGGCCGCGTTCGTCGGCATAGGTGCGCACCCGGTCGCCCAGTGCCGCCAGTATTTCCTTGATACCGAGCAGCCGCGACCAGGTCTGCACATCCATCGTGGTCGCCGGGCCGAAGGCGCGCAGATAGCGAACGACCAACTCCTGCACCGGATATGCGTCGTCGAGGGGTGCGTCCAGCCACGGTTCGATGCGCGACCACACCGGACGGCTGTTGTTCCGCCACAACCCGCGCGGCGGGGTCTGCAGCACCGGAAGCTGATAGAGCCAGGTCTGCGTCACGGCCGTGGGCTCGCGGTCCGGGTATTCCTCGACGGCGCGGGCCCGCAACTCTGCCGACGACATCGGCTGCGCCCCCAGCACCTTCTCGCCCCGGGCGCGAACCTCCTCGGGGTCGAGCCCGACCATCGCGCCGTAGAAGAAGCCCTTGCGGAACGGGATCTTCTCCAGTTCCGGCTGGATATGCGGCGCGATGCGCAGTGCGTCCGCCGCCGTGACCAGGTGAATAGTCGCGCGCATCAACGTGATTCGCACCAGCGAACGATCTTCGAGGCCGGCGGAGACCGCCGCCGGGTCGAAATCGCTGATCCGGCTCCACAATCCGACGTACGGCGGCGTCACGTCCTGGGCCTGCAGCCCGACCAGATGTTCACACAGCTGCGGGACCGGCACCGGCGACCGCCGCAGCAGGTGCTGCCGGGCCAGCAGGGTGCGATTCAGAATCCGATCGGACAGTTTCATGATGCGCTCACCCTACGGCCCGGCACCGACATCGAACGCCTGCCGGACGAGGGCCGCTCAGCGCACGGTGACGACGACTTTGCCCTTCGCCGAACGGTTGTCGAGCGCGGCGACGGCGGCCGCGGTCTCCGTCAGCGGATACAGCACGGGCTGCGGCGCCGCGATCTTGCCCGATTCCAGCAGCGGTGCCACCTCGTCCCACTGCTCCTGCAGATAGCCCGGATGGGTCATCACCCATTCGCCCCAGGCCGCGCCGATCACCTCGACGTTCTTGAGCAGCAAGCGATTCACCTTGACGGTGGGGATTTCGCCGGCGGTGAAGCCGACCACGAGCAACCGCCCGGCCGGAGCCAGCGAGCGAATGCTGTCGGTGAACCGGTCGCCGCCGACCGGATCGAGCACGATGTCGACGCCCCGCCCGCCGGTCAGTTCCTTCACCGCGGCCAGCCAGCCCTGCTGATCGCGGCCTTCGCGGGTCCCTCCGTGGTTACGCAGGCTGCCGCCTCCGGGCCCGTCGCTACGGCCGTCGGTGAGTACCACATCGGACGCGCCGTTGGCACGCGCGACCTCGGCCTTCTCCTCGGTACTCACCACGGCGATCACCCGGCCCGCGCCCAGCGCCTTCGCCATGCGCAGGGTGGAGGTGCCGATACCGCCGGCGGCGCCGTGCACGAGCACGGTCTCGCCCTCGGCCAACCGGCCCCGGTTGCGCAGGCAGAAGTGCACGGTCAGATCGTTGAACAGGATGCCCGCACCCGCTTCGAGGGAGATGTTGTCCGGCAGCCGGAACACCATCTCCTTGGCGGTCACCGCGGTTTCGGCGACCGCGTTACCCAGCATGGTCAGCGCCACCACCCGGTCGCCCGCCCGAACCCGGGCATCCTCGGGCGCCGAGCGCACGACCCCGGCCACCTCGCCGCCGACCACGAACGGCAGTTCGGGTTTCATCTGATAGAGACCCCGGGTCATCAGCACATCCGGGAACGCCACCCCGGCGGCATGGACGTCGATCACCACTCCACCGGGGAATTCCGCCGGTTCGGGGATGTCCACGACCTCGATGGATTCGGGCCCCTCGAGCTTGCTCACCTGGGCTGCGCGCATGAAACGACCTCTCTGTCCGCGGCTGCTTTCCCACAAGTTAACCGGTCTTCGCACACCCCTGTCCACAGGTCCCCGATTTGCTACGCTTGGGCCCGCTGAACTGAGCGAAGAGGGGGATTTCTCATGGCCGGTCCCAACGATCCACCCGCGAACGCGATGAAGATCGATCCCGCGGCCCTGCAAAGTTTCGCGAAAACCCTGCGTGACGAGTCCGACGCCATCGGCAAACTCGACTCCGGTCTGGCCGGCGCCGCCGGTGCGCTCCCGGGCACCGGCTGGGACGCGGCCTGCACCGGCGCCAAGGATTCGGTCGAGAACGCGTTGAAGCGAATCGGTTCGCGCGTAACGCATATCGCCGACACCGTCGAACAGGCCGGCAAGGTCATCATCGATACCGACCAGCAGCTGCGCGACGATCTGAACAAGATCGGTATCCGCGCATGAGCGGCGCGGCATTGACCATCCCCGACGTCGAGAAATGGGACCCGGACAAGCTGGGCACCGCCGCGACCGCCGTCGGCAAACTCTCCGGGGACCTCGATCAGGCCGTCGTCGCCGCCGTGAACAGCACACAGAAACTCGGTCAGGACCAGAAATGGGGCGGCGGCGCCGCCCAGGCCGCCGACGGCCGGATGCAGGTGGAGAAAAGCCGGGCTTCCACGGTGAGCCAGGCGGTTCTGGGATTGCAGACGGCGCTGAACCAGCAGGTCGAGAATCTGAAGAACGCCAAGCTCGCGGTGCTGCAGATGCGCGATCAGGCGACCTTCGTACCCGCCCCCAGCGTGATGCCGGCGTTCGAAGTGAATCCCGACGGCACGGTGAATCCGCAGAAGCGGCTCGACTGGCTCGACCAGCACCGCGACAAACTCAACGACATCGAGTACACGGCGAAGACCACCGAGATCAAGACGGATGCCGCCGCGCACGAGTGGGCGATCGTCAACGCCCTTAAAAACGCGCAGACG
>NZ_BAFW01000237.1 GCF_000308535.1 Nocardia cerradoensis NBRC 101014
GGGACCGCATCGGGTCGTTCCATCGGTGTCAGTCGTGGGAGCGGGCTCGTATCCGCATTGTCGATGTTGGGGGCCAGGCGGGCGACGGTGGGTGTGTCGAATACGGTGCGTACGGAGAGGTCGGTGTCGAGGGTGGCGTTGATCGCGGCGATCAGGCGCATCGCCGACAGTGAATCTCCGCCGAGGTCGAAGAAGGAGTCGTCGATGCTGACGCGGTCGAGTCCGAGTATCCGAGTGTAGATGGTGGTGAGGATTTCCTCGACCGGGCTGCTCGGGGCGCGATACCCGCCCGCGGTGTACTCCGGTGCCGGTAGCGCGCGCGTGTCGAGCTTGCCGTTGACCGTCAGTGGCAGCGCCGCTACCACCATCACCGCCGCCGGAATCATGTAGGTGGGAAGTTGTTCGGCCAGTTGGGTGCGTATGTCGGTGGGGTTTGCGGTGCCGGTGATGTAGGCGATGAGTCGTTTGTTTCCGGGCTGGTCTTCGCGGGTGATGACGGCTGCTTGTTCGATGCCGTCGAGTTGGGTGAGGGCTGTTCGGATTTCGCCGCATTCGATGCGGTAGCCGCGGATTTTGACTTGTTCGTCGGCGCGTGCGACGTAGTGGAGTTGGCCGTCGGTTCCCCAGTGGACGAGGTCTCCGGTGCGGTACATGCGGGTGCCGGTTCCTCCGAACGGGCACGCCACGAACCGTGACGCCGTCAGCGCGGTGCGACGCCAATATCCAGGGCTGACACCGGTCCCGGCCACGTACAACTCGCCCGCGACTCCCACCGGCACCGGCCGCAGCCGGCGGTCCAGAACGAACAACGCAGCTCCCGGTACCGGTGAGCCGATCGGTGGTGTTCCCGAACCCGGCGCCAACGGCGGAGTCAAGGAAACGCACATGGTGGTCTCGGTAGGGCCGTAGCCGTTGATCACTGTGTGTGCGGAGGCCCACCGGTCTATTACTTGGGCGGGGCAGAATTCGCCGCCGAGGATAAGGGTGGTCGATTCCAGGCCTTGTGGTGCCAGCATCGCTGCGGCGGTGGGGGTTTGGGTCAATACGGTGACGTGTTCGGCGGCGAGCGTGTCGTGAAAGTCGGTGGGGGAGCGGGTGATCGAGTCGGGGATCACCACCAGTCGTCCGCCGTGGAGCAGCGCGCCCCAGATTTCCCACACGGAGACGTCGAAGGCGAGCGAATGACACTGTGCCCATACTTGTTCCGACGTTGGCGTGACATCCAAGGACGCCAACAGCTGGGTGACGTTGTGATGAGCCGCGGCTACGCCTTTCGGGACTCCCGTGGTGCCCGAGGTGTAGATGAGGTAGGCGATACTGTCCGGCGCCGGTGCCGGTAGTGCGGTGCTGGGTTGGTTGTCGAGTGCGGGGTCGTTGATGTCGATGATCGGGATGTCGATCCCGTCCAGCCGCTCGGCGAGGTCGGTGGTGGTGATGACGGCTACGGGTGTGGCGTCGGTGAGCATGAATTCGATTCGTGCTCTGGGGTGTTCGGGGTCGATGGGTAGGTAGGCCGCTCCGGTTTCGAGCGCCGCGGTGAGTGCGGCGATAGCATCGGCCGAGCGGTGCATCAGCAGTCCGACCACGCATCCGGGACCCACACCGCGGCCGGTCAGTAAGTGTGCCAGCCGGTTCGCTGCTTGTTCCAGCTGCCGGTAACTGTAGGAACGCCCACCGCAGCTCAGCGCAACCGCATCCGGGGTGCGGGCGACTTGCGCGGCGAACAATGCCGGCACCGACATCGCCGGGGATACGTGCGCATGCAAGACGGCCCGGTTGCTGATCTCGTCCAATCGGGTGTGTTCGGATTCGTCGAGCAGATCCACCGATGACAGCGATCGCCTCGGGTCGGTGGTTATGGCATTCAGCGTCCGTTCGAGTCGCCGGATCAGTGTCACGACGGTGGTGGTGTCGAAGATGTCGGTGCGGTATTCGACTGCGCCGGTGAGTCCGGCGGGTTGGCCGGTGTCGGTGAAGCGTTCTCCGAGGGAGAAGGCGATGTCCATGCGGGCGCTGTGGGTGTCCAGTGGGAGTGAGGTGACATCGAGGTCTTCCAGCGCCAGACCGGTTGCGGGGTCGGTGTTTCCGGCGAAGTTCTGCCAGGCCAGTAACACCTGGATCAGCGGGTGGTGCATCAGTGATCGGGCCGGGTTGAGTCGCTCGACCAGTACCTCGAAGGGCACGTGCTGGTGTTCGAATGCTTCGAGGCTGCGCGTGCGGACTCGGGTGAGTAGGTCGGAGAAGGTGGGGTCGCCGGCTAGATCGACTCGCAGTACCAAGGTATTGACGAAGAAGCCGACCAGGTCGTCGAGGGCCGGGTCGCCACGGCCGGCGACGACGAACCCTAATGGGACGTCGGGGCTGGTGCTGATCGTGGACAGGAGTACCGCGAGGGCGGCCTGGACGACCATGAAACTGGTGGCATTGTGTTCGCGCGCGACTTCGGCGATGCGCTGTTGTAGTTCGGCGGGCCAGTCGATGGTGACGACGGCGCCGTGTTGGTCGGAGGTCGCTGGGTAGGGCCGGTCGGTGGGGAGGTCGAGGTGTTCGGGCATCCCGGCCAAGGTGCGTTCCCAGTACTCTAGCTCGACGGCGATACGACTGTGTGGGTCGTGGAGTTCGCCGAGTTGGGTGCGTTGCCAGAGTGTGTAGTCGACGTATTGTACCGCCAATGGCGTCCAGCCCGGGGCCCGGCCGTGTCGGCGTGCTCGGTACGCTTCGCTCACGTCGCGGGCCATGGGGATGGGGGACCATCCGTCGAAAGCGATGTGGTGCAACACGATTGCGACGATGTATTGTTCGGGCCCTAT
>NZ_BAFW01000236.1 GCF_000308535.1 Nocardia cerradoensis NBRC 101014
CCATGCGGTTGAGCAACCACATCCGCTGCTGTGCCGGCGACAACGGGATCCGGTGCGGCCGGGGGCGAGCGGTGAGCTCGACCCTCGCCGCACCGGCGTGGGCGGCGAGCCGTTCGGCCAGCGCACGCACCGTCGGCGCCTCGAACACCGTGCGCACCGGGATCCGGGTCGCCGTCCGGGCACCCAGGCGCGCGACGACCTGGGTGGCGATGAGCGAGTTGCCGCCCAGTTCGAAGAAGTCGTCGTCGGCGCCGACCCGCGGCACACCGAGCGCCTCGGCCAGCACCACCGCGACCAGACGCTGCTGCGGCGTGGCCGGTTCACGGTACGGCCGCGCCTGGAACCGCGGTTCCGGCAACGCCTTCCGATCCAGTTTGCCCACCGGGGTGAGCGGGACGTGGTCGAGGACGACGACCGCGGCCGGCACCATATGCGACGGCAGACTGCGCGCGGCGTAGGCGGTCACCTGCTGCGGATCGATCGAACGTCCCTGCACCGCACGCACATACGACACCAGTGCGGTGGCACCGGCCGGTGTCTCGCGGCCCAGGGTGACCGCGAAATCGATGTCGTCGTGACCGGTGAGCACCGCGTCGATCTCGCCGAGTTCGATGCGGAAGCCGCGCACCTTGACCTGGAAGTCGGTGCGGCCCAGATACTCCAGTTCCCACTCCCCCGTGCCGCCGGCGATCCAGCGGACCAGGTCGCCGGTGCGATACATCCGGGTGCCGGGCGCACCCCACGGGCAGGCGACGAAACGGCCGGCGCTCAGTCCCGCCCGGGCGTGGTAACCGCGGGCCAGGGCCTCGCCCACGACGTACAGCTCACCCGCGACACCGGGCGGCACCGGTTGCATCCGCGCGTCGAGCACGAGCGTGGTCGTGCCCGGCACCGGGGTGCCGATGGTGATCGGCACGCCCGCGACCAGAATCGCGTACGCGGAGGAGATGGTGGCCTCGGTCGGGCCGTAGCTGTTGACGAAGCGGCGGCCGGGCTGCCATTTGGCCAGCAGTTCCGGCGTGGTCGCGTCGCCGCCGGCGCCGACGACCTCGAGGTCCGGCAGTCCGGACGGATCCACGGTGGCCAGCATGGCCGGGGTGATCATGGTGTGGGTGACCCGCTCGTCGCGCAGCAGATCGGCGAGTTCCTGTCCGCCCAGCACCGACGGCGGCGCGATGACCAGGGTGGCGCCGCTGCCGAAGGTCAGCAGCCACTCCTCCAGCGACTGATCGAAACTCGGCGAGCAGACGTGCAGGAAGCGGTGCCGCGGTTCCACCCGGCACAGCCGGGTGGCATGGGCCGCGAGATTGGCGACCCGCCGGTGGGTGACCGTCACGCCCTTCGGCAGACCGGTCGAACCCGAGGTGTAGATGGTGTAGGCGGCGTTGTCCGGGCGCAGCGGACGGAGGCGGTCGGCGTCGGTGATCGGATCGGGCGAGCGGCGCGCGCAGGCGGCGCCGGTGGCCTCGTCGTCCAGTGACAACCAGGTGGTGGCCGCGGGCAGATCAGCGGCGAATTCCCTTGTGGTGACACCAATTATGGCGGCGGAGTCGACCACCATGTGCCGCACCCGATCGGGCGGATAGCTCGGATCGACCGGCACGTACGCACCGCCGGCCTTCGCGACCGCCCAGACCGCGGCGATCATCTCGTAGGAGCGCGGCAGCGCGATCGCCACCGACCGCTCCGGCCCGACGCCCGCGTCGATGAGCATGCGGGCCAGCCGCGAGGACTGCCGGTCCAGCTCCCCGTAGGTCACCGATCGGCCGTCGATGCGCACCGCGACCCGGTCGGCACCGTGACGCAGGCCGCGCGTGAAGATCTCCGGCAGCAACCCGTCGGCGAGGACCGGGCCACCGTCCATCCGGGTGAACTGCTGGTACTCCGCCTCCGACAGCAGCGGCAGGCTGCCGACGGTCTGCTCCGGGGTGGCGGCCACGGCCGCGAGCAGTCCGGTGAAGCGCCGGGCGAACGACTCGACCGTGGTGTGGTCGAACAGATCACGCGCGTACGAGAGGTCGGCGAGCAGCCCCTCCCCGGTCTCCTGCACGGTCAGCGACAGGTCGAATTGTTCGGCGTCGAAATCGAAATCGACGGCCTCGACCCGCAGGCCGGGCAATGCGATATCGCGCTGCGGCAGGTTCTGGAAGGTCAGCATCACCTGGAACAGCGGATGGCGTGCCGTGGAGCGCTCCGGATTCACCAGCTCCACCAACCGCTCGAACGGCAGATCGGCGTGCCCGAAGGCCTGCAGGTCGGTATCGCGGGCGGTGCGGAGCAATTCGGCGAAGCTCACCTCGCCCGGCACCCGGGTGCGCAGCACCAGGGTGTTGACGAACATGCCGACCACATCGTCGAGTTCGGCCTCGCCGCGGCCCGCGATGGGGGTGCCGACGGCGACATCGTCGGTACCGGCCATCCGTGCCACGAACAGCGCCCATGCGGCGTGCACGACCATGAACAGCGTCGCGTTGTGGGCGCGGCCCAGTTCGACCAGATCCGCGCGCAGCTGTGCCGAGAGGGGGAACACCACTCGTCCGCCGCGCGCGGACTGCACCGCCGGTCGCGGGCGATCGGCGGGCAGATTCACCTCGTCCGGCATACCGGCCAGCTGCTCACGCCAGTAGCGGGCCTGCGTCGAGATCAGGCTTCGCGCATCGTCTTCCGAGCCGAGCACCTGGCGCTGCCACAGCGCGTAATCCGCGTACTGCACCGGCAGCGGGGACCAGTGCGGAGCCTCGCCCGCGCGGCGGGCGGTGTAGGCGAGCATCACATCGCGGGTCAGCGGCCGCATGGACCAGCCGTCGGCGGCGATGTGATGCACCACGAAGACCAGCACGTGCTCGTCGGCCGAAAGCCGCAGCAGCGCAACGCGGATCGGCACCTCGGCGCTCACATCGAACCCGGCCGCGGCCAGCTCGGCGATGCACGCCGCGACCTCCTCCGCGCCGACCGGCCGCGGCGTGAGATCCGCGCCCACCTGCGCGGTGGGCAGGATGTGCTGCACGACGCCCTCGGCAGTCTGCGGGTAGACGGTACGCAACACCTCGTGCCGGCTCAGCACGTCGAGCACGGCCTGCCGCAGTGCGTCGACCCGCAGCTGTCCGCGCAGCCGCACGGCGGCCGGCACGTTGTAGGCCGCGGATTCCGGTTCGAACTGGTTGAGGAACCACATCCGCTGCTGCGCCAGCGACAGCGGCAGCGCCTCGGGCCGCGGTCCGGCGGTCAGCGCGGTGCGGCCGCCGGAGCCGATGTGGCCGTCCACCCGCACCGCGAGCGCGGCCACCGTCGACGCCTCGAACAGCAGCCGGACCGGAATCCGGGCGTCCAGGGCCGCGCCGAGGCGCGCGGATACCTGGGTTGCCAGCAGCGAATTGCCGCCGAGGGCGAAGAAATCGTCGTCGGCGCCGACCCGGGGTGACCCCAGCACCTCGGCGTAGATGTCGGCGATCGCCTGTTCCACCGGTGTGGCGGGGGCGCGGTAGGCCGTCGCCTCGAAGGCGGGGCGAGGCAGCGCGGCCCGGTCCAGCTTGCCGTTCACCGTCAGCGGCAGCGCGTCGAGGACGACGAACGCCTCGGGCACCATGTACGACGGAAGTGTCTGTGCCAGCGCCCTTTTCACGTCGGCGACGTCGATATCCCCGGCGGACGGGACGAGGTAGGCGACCAGCCGGTCGGCGGTGCGCGGATCGGAGACCGCCAGCACAGCGACCTGGGCGAGCGCCGGCAGCGCGAGCAGCGCCGCCTCGATTTCGCCGAGTTCGATGCGGAAGCCCCGCACCTTCACCTGGAAATCGGTGCGGCCCCGGTATTCGAGTTCGCCGGCGGCGTTCCACGCCACCACGTCGCCGGTGCGATACATGCGCGTTCCGGGTTCGAACGGATCGGCCACGAACCGTTCCGCGGTCAGATCCGCGCGGCCGTGATAGCCGCGAGCCAGCTGCGCACCGGCGAGATACAGCTCACCGGGCACGCCCACCGGCACCGGCAGCAGCCGCGAATCCAGCACGTACACCCGGCTGTTGGCCTCCGGGCGGCCGATCGGGACCGCCACCGTATCGGTGTCGTCGACGGCGTGACTGGTGATCGAGACCGCGGCCTCGGTCGGGCCGTAGAGGTTGTACAGCCGGGCGGAACTGTCGCGGCGCACGCGCTGCGCGGTGGTGGCGGGCAGGGCCTCACCGATGGCGAGGACGCGGCGCAGCGAGGGCGGCAGGCTGCCGCCGGACGCGGTGAGCAGCGCGTCGAGCATCGACGGGACGGCGTGCAGCGTGGTCACCTGTTCGCGCCGCATCAGCTCGTCGAGGTAGGCGGGATCGCGATGGCCGTCCGGTGCGGCGACCACGAGCCTGCCGCCGGAGACGGCGGCGGACCAGAATTCCCAGACCGAGAGGTCGAAGGTGGCGGCGGTCTTCAGCAACACCGCATCGTCGACGCCCAGCCCGAATTCTGCGGTCTTCCAGCGCAATTGGTTGACGATCGCCTCGTGGGAGACGGTGACGCCCTTCGGCCGGCCCGTCGATCCCGAGGTGAAGACGACATAGGCCGGGTGCTGCGGCAGCAGCGGAGCCCGGCGGTCCCGATCGGTCACCGGGGCGGTGGACAGCTCCGGCACGGCGTCGACGTCCACCACGCGCACCGTCTCGTCCGGCAGCGTCGGCGCGATATCCGAGGTGGTCAGCACACACAGCGGAGCGGCGGTCGAGAGGATGTAGCCGACGCGTTCGGCCGGTTGATCCGGATCGACCGGCACATACGCGCCACCGGCGACGGTGACCGCGTACATGGCGGCGATCAGCTCCCGGGATCGGCGCAGGGCCAGCGCCACGCGCGTCTCCGGTCCGACGCCCAGCGCGATGAGATGCCGGGCGAGCCGACCGACCTGCGCCGAGAGCTCGGCGTAGCTCACCGGTTCACCGATACCGTCGCGATCGATGATCAGCGCCGGCGCGGTGCCGGCCGCTGCCACCGTCGCGTTCCACAGCGCGGGAAGCGTTGTCGCGCAACCTGGTACGGCAGTGTCGTTCCAGGTTCGCAGAATCCGCACCCGCTCCTGCGGTGCGAGCAGATCCACCGAGCCGACGGCCCGGGCCGGATCGGCACATACGGCGTCCAGCAGCCGCAGCAGCCGCTCGCCGAACCCGGCCACGGTGGGGGCGTCGAAGAGTGCGGTGGCGTAGGTGAGCGAGGCGGCCATGCCGAGCGGCGCACCGGACGCGTCGTAGCGGTCGGTGATCACCAGATGCAGGTCGAACTGCGAGACGGCGGTGTCGAAATCCGCCGCGCTCACCGTCAATCCGTCCAGCGCGAACTCCGCGGCGGCCTGGTTGTGGAAGGAGAAGCCGACCTGGAACAGCGGATGCCGGGCGGTCGACCGGGCCGGGTTCAGCACCTCGACCAACCGCTCGAACGGGATGTCGGCATGGGAGAAAGCGGCCAGATCGCCGTCGCGCACACCCGCGAGCAGTGCGGAGAAGCCGGCGCCCGGATCGACCTCGGTGCGCAACACCAGGGTGTTGACGAACATGCCGACCAACTCGTCGAGCGCCCGGTCGCCGCGGCCCGCGATGGGCGTGCCGATCGCGATATCCGTCGCGGCGGCCAGCCGCGACAACAGGGTCGCGAAGGCGGCGTGCATCACCATGAACAGCGTCGCGCCGTGGGTGCGGCCGATCTCGATCAGGCGGGTGTGTGTCGCCGCGTCGACGGCGAAGTCCACGGTGCCGCCGGCGGTGGAGACCGTCGCCGGACGCGGCCGATCGGTGGGCAGCGCCAGCTGGTCGGGCAACCCCGCCAGCGCGCGCGTCCAGTAGCCGATCTGCCGGGCGGCCGGCGATTCCGGATCGTCCTCGGAGCCGAGCACCTCCCGCTGCCAGAGCGCGAAGTCGGCGTACTGGACGGGCAGCGGCGTCCAGCCGGGCGCGGTCCCCGTGCGGCGGGCGGCGTAGGCGGTCATCACGTCCCGGGCCAGCGGGACCAGCGAGGAACCGTCGGCGGCGATGTGATGGACGGCCACGACGAGCACGTACTCGCCGGTCGGTGCGTCGGTGACGACGAACAGCCGGGCCCGCAGCGGCACCGCGGCCGTCACATCGAACGGCTCGGTGACGAACCGCGATACCGCGTCGAGCATGTCGGCGCCGGCCAGCGGCACCGGCGTCAACCGCGGCGCCGAGGCGTCGGCGACGGGCAGGATCACCTGCACCGGCCCGGCCTCGGTCTGCGGATACACCGTGCGCAACACCTCGTGCCGGGCCACCACATCGGCGAATGCGGCGTTCAGCGCGGCCACGTCGAGCTCGCCGCGCAACCGCATGGCCAGCGGGATCGTGTACGCGGCGGAATGTTCGTCCATACGGTTGAGCAGCCACATGCGCTGCTGCGCGAGCGACAGCGGCACCGGACCGTCGACAGCGCGCGGGGTCAGCGCCACCCGGGCCGGCGCGCCCTCCGGCGCCGCGGCGGCGGACGCCAGCCCGGCCACCGTGGGCTGTTCGAAGACAGCACGCACCGGCACCGTCGTGTCGAACGCCGCGCCGAGCCGCGCCGCCAATCGGGTTGCCGTGAGCGAGTTTCCGCCGAGAGCGAAGAAGTCGTCGTCCAGGCCGACGCGGCGGGATTCGGCGAGGCCCAGCACCCCGGCCACGATCTCGGCGACCGTGGATTCGGCGGCGGTGCGCGGGGCACGGAATTCGGCGACCCGGAAAACCGGCTCCGGCAGTGCCTTTCGGTCCAGTTTGCCGGTCGGCGTCAGCGGAATCCGGTCGATGACCATGATCGCGGCCGGCACCATATACGCGGTGAGACTGCGGGAGGCATGGGCCACCAGTTCGTCGACGTCGACGGTGTGCCCGGGTGCGGGGACCACGTAGGCGACCAGCGACGTCTCCCCCGCGGCATCGAGATGGCCCAGGGTGGCCACGAATTCGACCGACTCGTGCGCACCGAGCACCGCGTCGATCTCGCCCAGTTCGATGCGCAGACCGCGGACCTTCACCTGGTGATCCGACCGGCCCACATATTCGACGACGTAGTCCTCGCCGCGCACGACCCAGCGCACCAGATCGCCGGTGCGGTAGAGCCGCTCGCCCGGCGCGCCGTGCGGATCGGCGACGAAACGTTCGGCCGTCAGCGCCGCCCGCGCGTGGTAGCCGCGCGCCAGGCCCGGGCCGCGCAGATACAGCTCACCGGTGACGCCGGCCGGCACCGGGCGCAGCCGCCCGTCGAGCACCACCGCCGCCATCCCGGCGATCGGAGCGCCCATATCCAGCGGGTCGCCCGGACGCTTCACCGCGCTCACGGTCGCGAAGACGGTGGTTTCGGTCGGGCCGTAGGTGTTGTGGAATTCGCGGTCCGCGGCCCAGCGGGCCATCAGGTCCGGACCGTAGGCCTCACCGCCGACCGTCAGCCGCCGCAGCCGCGGCAGTGCGGCGGGGTCGAGGGTCCGCAGGACGGCGGGGGTGATGAAGGCATGCGAAACTCGTTGCGCTGCCATCAATTCCGTCAGCTCGTCGCCACCGTAGACGCCGACCGGCGCGATGACGGCGGTCGCCGAGCCCGCGAAGGCCATCAGCAGTTCCAGCATCGAGGCGTCGAAGCTCGGGGAGGAGGCGTGCAGGACCCGCGCGCCCGAGTCGATCCGATAGTGCCGGCGATGCGCGGCCACGATGGCCCCGATACCGCCGTGCGTCACCACGACGCCCTTCGGCTTCCCGGTCGTGCCGGAGGTGTAGATCATCCACGCCGGATTCTGCAACCGGACCGGGCGCAGCAGTTCGTGCGCCGCGATCGGCTCCGCGGAGGTAGTGCGCAGGCGCGCGGCGATATCCGGCGCGTCGATGGTGATCGCGCGCACCGTGCCGGGCAGGGCCGCGGCGTCGGCGACGGTCGTGATGCCCACGGCCGCACCGGAATCGGCGAGCATATGCGCGATCCGTTCGGGCGGATAGTCCGGATCGACCGGCAGGAAGGCGGCTCCCGCCTTCGCCACCGCCCACCAGGCCACCACCCACCGCACCGAGCGGGTGATCGCGATCGCGACGAAATCCTCGGCGCCGACACCGGATTCGATCAGAACGCGCGCCAACCGGCTGGACTCGGCGTCCAGTTCCGCATAGCTCACCTCCCGGCCGTCGCCGCACAGCGCGGTACCGGTGGGGTTGCGCCGGGCCGCCTCGGCCAGGAACTCCGCCAGGGTGCGGGCGGCGACGAACGGTGTGGGGCGGGCGTCGAGCAGGGCCGCGTGCTCGGACGGGGACAGCAGGTCGATGTCGCCGACGGCGCGCTGCGGTTCGGCGACGGCCGCACCGATCACCCGGCCCAGCCGCCGCAGCAGTCCCGCCGCGGTGGCCGGGTCGTACAGATCGGTGGCGTAGGTGAGTTCGAGCGGCAGATGCCCGTCGGCGTCGAGTTCGTCCGACACGGTGAACTGCAGGTCGAATTTGGCCACCGGGCGGTCGAATTCGACCGGTTCGAGGATCAACCCCGGTACGGCATGGGTCTGCGAGCCGAGGTTGAGATAGCTCAGCGACACCGTGAACAGCGGGTTGCGGTCGGCCGTGCGCGTCACGCCCAGGGCGTCGACCACGCGATCGAAAGGCAGTGCCGCATGGGCGAATGCGGCCAGATCGACGGTCCGCGTGTGGTCGAGTACCGCATCGAAGCTGTCGGTGCTCCGGGGCCTCGTCCGCAACGTCAGGGTGTTGACGAACATGCCGACCAGCTCGTCCAGTGCGCTGGCGCCGCGTCCGGCGACGGGAGTGCCGACGGCGATGTCGTCACCACCGGACAGCCGGCCCAGCAGCACGGTCAGGGCCGCGTGCCAGACCATGAACGGGGTCGCGCCGTGCGCCTTGGCGAGGCGGTGGACCGCACCGGCGACGGCGCCGTCGATGCGTCCGCGCACGACCGCACCCCGGCGCGAGGCCACCGGCGGGCGCGGCCGATCGGCGGGCAGGGCGAGTTCGTCCGGCAGATCCGCCAGCGTGCGGGTCCAGAAGTCCAGGTGTTCGGCCTCGGCGGCGCCCAGCGACTCCTGTTGCCACAGTGCGTAATCCGCATACTGCACGGGCAGTTCGGGCCAGTTCGGCGCGGTCCGGGTCCGACGGGCCAGATAGGCGGCGATCAGATCCCGCAGCAGCGGATTCAGCGAATAGCCGTCGGCGGCGATGTGGTGGACGACCACCACGAAGACGTGGCTGGTCTCGGATTCCCGGATGAGCAGGGCCCGCACCGGCGGTGCGGCGGTCACGTCGAAACCGCGTCCGGCGAAGTCGGCGATGGACTGTGCCGCGACGCCGGAGCGGGTCTCGAATTCGATGGGCGCCCGATCGGGCGGCAGGACCACCTGGCAGCCCGTGCCCTCGGCATCGAGCGGATAGTAGGTGCGCAGCGCCTCGTGGCGGGTGACCACATCGGTGAAGGCGGCGTGCATGGTCGCCTCGTCCAGATCGCCGAGGACGCGGACCGCGACCGCGATGTTGTCGGCCGCCGTATCCGGGGCCAGGCGGTTGAGGAACCACATGCCCTGCTGCACCGGCGCCAGCGGAACGACGCCGGGGCGTTCGGCGGCGATCGGGCCGAGCAGATCCGTTGCGGCGCCGTCGGTATCGGCGATCATGGCGGCGGCCAGACCGGCGACGGTCGGGTGTTCGAACAGCATGCGGACCGGAATGCGGCGGCCGTGGCGCTCACCCAGCCGGGCCAGCACCCGGGTCGCGACGAGCGAATTGCCGCCGAGGGCGAAGAAGTCGTCGTCGGCGCCGGCCCGTTCGATGCCGAGTACCTGCGCGAACGTCTCGGCGACGAGCCGCTCGGCCGGGGTGCTCGGCTCACGGTATTCGTCACCGCCGAAGACCGCCGCGACCCGCGGATCACCGGCGTCGGGCAATGCCCCGCGATCGAGCTTGCCGGAGGCGTTGAGCGGGAACGCGTCCAGGACGACCACGGCCGAGGGGACCATATATCCGGGCAGCTGGGCGACGGCCGCGTCGCGCGCCCGGTCACCCAGGGCGGGGCCGGCGGATCCGTCGCCGGCCGGGGTGACGAAACCGATGAGGTGGTCGCCGCCCGGAGCCGCCACGATCCGCACGGCGGCCGCGGCGACGCCGGGCACCGCCGCGAGGACCGCCTCGATCTCACCGAGTTCGATGCGCTGGCCGCGGAATTTCACCTGGAAGTCGGTGCGGCCGAGGTAGATCAGCTCGGGTGTGTCACCGCTGACGTCCCAGCGCACCAGATCACCGGTGCGGTACATACGAGATCCGTGCTCGGGAGTGCCCCCATCGAATCCAGCGAACGGGTCGGCCACGAACCGGTCGGCGGTGAGGTCGGCGCGGCCGTAGTAGCCGCGCGCCAGCTGGGTACCGGCCAGGTACAACTCGCCCGCGACACCGGGCGGGGTCGGCTGCAGCCGTGAATCCAGCACGTAGACGCGGCTGTTCCATTCGGGCCGGCCGATCGGCAGGGCCGGACGATCGGTCACCCCGGTGACATCGCGGTAGGTGATGGAGACGGCCGCCTCGGTGGGCCCGTACAGGTTGTGCAGCCGCGCCGGGCTGATCGCACCGAACGCCCGCACCGTCTCGGCGGGCAGCGCCTCACCGATGACGAACACCTGCCGCAGTGACCGCACCTGCGCCGGGGGGACCTGGGCGGCGAAGACGCTGAGCATCGACGGCACGAAATCGGTGACGGTGACGCCGTATTCGGCGATGGTGTCGGCGAGATAGGCCGGATCGCGGTGGCCGTCCGGGGCGGCCAGCACCAGGGTGGCGCCGATCCGCAACGGCAGGAAGTAGCCCCACAAAGAGACGTCGAAGGTCGTCGCGGTCTTCTGCAGGTACACATCCGCGGCGGTGAGCCGGTATTCGGCCTGCATCCACGTCATCTGATTGACGATCGCGGCGTGGGTGATGGTGACGCCCTTGGGTTTTCCGGTGGAACCGGAGGTGAAGAGCACGTAGGCCGGATGGTTCGCGTACATCGGGCTGTGGCGTTCGTTCACCGCGATCGGATCGTCGCGGTAGGCGTCGAGCGCGACGGTGTCGACCGCGACGGTCGAGCCCTCGAAGTCCACCTCGGCGCCGGTGGTGGTGAGCAGCACCGCGGGCCGGGCCGTATCCAGGATGTGGGCGACGCGCTGGGCGGGATGGTCGGGATCGATCGGGACGTACGCCCCGCCGGCCTTGAGCACGGCGTACATCGCCACGACCAACGCCGGTGAGCGCCGGATCGACAGGGCGACCAGTGATTCCGGTCCCACCCCGGTGGCGATGAGGTGGCGCGCGAGACGGTTGCTGCGGCTGTCGAGTTCGCCGTATGTGAGGACGGCCGGCGCCGAACCGTCGTCCGGGACGTAGCGCACGGCGGGCAGCTGCGGTGCGGTCGCCGCCTGTGCTTCGAATTCGTCGAGCAGCAGTTCCGCTCCGAAACCGATATGCGCCGAATCGTTCCACTCGGTGAGGACGCGTTCGCGCTCACCTGCGGCGAACAGGTCGATATCGCCGACGACGCGCTGTGGATCGGCGATCACCGACTCGATCACCCGCAGGAACCGCGCGGCCAGGCTCTCGACCGTCGCGGCATCGAAAAGCTCTGTCGCATAGGTGAACCCGAGCTCCCGTTCGGTGACGGTGACCTGCAGGTCGAACGGATTCACCGCGGTGTCGAGGCGCACCTCACCGACGCTCAGCTCACCCAGTTCGACCGTCACCGGGTTCAGGTTCTGGAAGAACAACGCCACCTGGAACAGCGGATGGTGGGCTTGCGAACGCGGCGGGTCGAGCACCTCGACCAGCCGTTCGAACGGGATGTCGGCGTGGGCGAAGGCGGCGAGATCCTCCTCGCGCACCTGCCGCAGCACGGCCGAGAACGGCTGCGCCGGCCGGATCTCGGCTCGCAGTACGAGGGTGTTGACGAACATGCCGACCAGATCGTCGAGGACCGCCGCACCGCGCCCGGCGACCGGTGCGCCGATGGCGATATCGCCGGTGCCCGACATCCGGGCGAGCAGTACCGCGAGCGCGGCGTGCACCACCATGAACGGCGTGCTCTCGTAGCGTCCGGCCAGTTCGTCCAGGCCGGTTCGCAGCCGCGCGTCGAAGTCGACGGTCACCGTGGCCGCGGTGTGACCGGCAACCGCCGGGCGCGGCCGGTCCGTGGTCAGGTCCAGCCGGGCCGGGAGGCCGCGCAACCGGTCGCGCCAGAACCGCAGTTGGCGGGCGGCCGAGGAGCCGGGGTCGGATTCCGCGCCGAGCACCTCGCGCTGCCACAGCGCGTAGTCGGCGTACTGGATCGCCAGCTCCTGCCACTGCGGGGCGGTCCCGGTGCTGCGGGCCGCGTACGCCGTGGCGATATCGCGGGCCAGCGGTCCCATCGAGAAGCCGTCCGCGGCGATGTGGTGCACGACGAGTACCAGAACGTGTTCGGGCGCACTGCTTTCCGATCGCACGGGCAGCAGGCCCACGCGCAGCGGAACCTCGGTGGTCACATCGAACGGTTCGGCGACGAATGTGCCGATGGCCGTGGCGATGTCGTCCCCGTGCAGCCGCGACAGCACCGGTACGTGGTCGGCGGGCCGGATCTGCTGATAGCCGATGCCGCCGATATCCGGATACACCGTGCGCAGCGTTTCGTGCCGCGCGACGATATCGGCGAGCGCGGATTCCAGGGCCGCCGTATCCAGCGCACCGGTGAGGCGCAGCGCGACGGGGATGTTGTGCACACTCTGGCCGGGGTCGAACCGGTTGAGGAACCACATGCGCTGCTGCGCCGGCGAGAGCGGCACCAGATCCGGGCGCGGGCGCGCGATCAGCGGCACGGCGGCGCCGCGGCCCGCGAATTCCGCTGCGCGGGCGGCCAATTCACCGACGGACGGTGCGTCGAAGATCAGGCGCACGGGCAGTTCGGCATCGAGTTCGGCGCCCAGTCTGGCCGCGACCCGGGTGGCGGTCAGCGAATTGCCGCCGAGGGCGAAGAAGTCGTCGTCGAGTCCGACGCGGTCCAGCCCGAGCAGCTCCGCGTAGACGGCGGCGACGGCGAGTTCGGCCCGCGTACCGGGTGCGCGGAAGGCTTGTGCGCGGAAAGCGGGTTCCGGCAGAGCTTTTCGATCCAGCTTGCCCGACGCGTTGAGTGGCAGCGCGTCCATGGTCATGATCACCGCGGGGACCATGTATTCGGGCAGCCGCCGGGCACAGTCGGCACGCAGCCGGTCGGCGTCGAGGTCACGGCCGGATGCGGCGACCACGTAGGCGACGATCCGATCGCCGGTGTCGCGGTCGTCGCGCACCACGGCCACCGCCTGGGCGACGCCCTCGGATTCACGCAGGGCACTGTCGATTTCGCCGAGTTCGATGCGCAGGCCGCGCAGCTTCACCTGGAAATCGGCGCGGCCCACGTATTCCAGTTCGCCCGTGGCCTGCCAGCGCGCGATATCGCCGGTGCGATACATGCGTTCGCCGGCGCGGAAGGGGTCGGCGACGAAGCGGTCCGCGGTGAGGTCGGGGCGGGCGATATATCCTTCGGCCAATTGTGCTCCGGCGAGGTACAACTCGCCCGCCACGCCGACGGGTACCGGCCGCAATGTCGAATCGAGCACGTAGACACGGGTATTGGCCACCGGACGGCCGATCGGCACCGTCACGGTGTCGGCATCGGTCACCTCGTGGAAGGTGACATCCACCGCGGCCTCGGTCGGACCGTACAAATTGTGCAACGGCGCACCACCCAGCCCACGCCAACGCGCCGCCGTATCCACCGCCAACGCCTCACCCGAGGTGAACACACGGCGCAGGCTCGCGGGAGCCATCGTGGAGCCATCGGCCAGCGCGTCGACGAAGACGTCCAGCATCGAGGGCACGAAGTGCGCGGTCGTGATCGTCTCCGCGCTAATCAGGTGTGCGAGGTAGGCCGGGTCGCGATGCCCGTCCGGACGCGCCACCACCAACCGCGCACCCACCTGCAACGGCCAGAAGAACTCCCACACCGACACATCGAACGTCGCCGGAGTCTTCTGCAACACCACATCATCCGAACTCAACCCATACTCGGACTGCATCCACACCAGACGATTCACAATCGCCCCGTGACTCACCGCCACACCCTTCGGACGACCCGTCGAACCCGACGTGAAAATCACATACGCCACATGCTCCGCCCGCAGACTGCCCAGCCGATCCACAGTCGTCAGCGGACCGTCGGCATAGCCGGACACGTCCAGCCGATCGAGGTCGAGCACGGGCGGCGCCGACTCCGCCCGCACCGGCGCATCGGTGGTGGCGAGCACACAGGCCGGTCGCGCGGTCTCCAGGACGTAGCGGATGCGTTCGGCGGGATGGTCGGGGTCCAGCGGCACATATCCGGCTCCCGCGGCGACGGTCGCGTACATGCCGACCACGAGTTCCAGCGAACGGCGCATATGCAGTGCCACCAGGGATCCGGGGCCCACGCCCTGTGCGATCAGGTGGCGGGCGAGCCGGTTCACGCGAGCGCCGAATTCGGCATAGGTCAGCGTCGTCTCCGCGTAGGTGATCGCGGGGGCCTTGGGCGTGCGCGCGGCCTGGACGTCGAACAGCACGGGAAGAGTCGCGGTGCGGTCGATTTCGGTGGCGGTCGCATTCCAGATGTCGAGGACCTGCAACCGTTCGGACAGTTCCAGCAGGTCGATGTCCCGGATGCGGACGTCGGGGTTCGCGGTCACCGCGGTGAGCACGCGCAGCAGGCGGCGCCCGAGGGCGGAGACCGTCGACACGTCGAACAGATCGGTGGCGTATCGCAGCACCGCCTGCAGTTCGCGCCCCTGCGGACCGTCGATCTCGGCGAGCGACAGCGCGAGATCGAATTGCGCCACCGGATTGGCGAGCGGGTAATCC
>NZ_BAFW01000235.1 GCF_000308535.1 Nocardia cerradoensis NBRC 101014
CTTGGCGTCCGACGGCACCAGGTCGTCAGCCTCGCTTGAGGCTGGCGACGGCCTCGGAGAAGTCACGAGCTTCGAATTGAACCACGTCCACAGGTATACGCCGCAGATCCTTCGACTGGTGAAGCATGTTCACCACGAATTTCCTACGTTGGACCTGGGTCGCGATTGGAATATCGATTTCAGCTCGGTCGAGTCTGCACGTGAGAATGGGCCGGTGCCAATGCTAGTTACTTCCGCCAGCCGTACTGGCGAAGAGACCGACATCGTTCGAGCAGTACACGACCGGTATCAGGCGGGGACGATGGCGCTGGCGGTCGTAGATACTCGACAGTGGAGTCGGTTCAGTGAACTTGCGTCGCTGATAAACCAGTCCCAAAAGTATCACGTTTCAACTATCGCTGGGCGTGGGGACATAGAAGGCCTCGGGTATCGAAAGCGTGGGCTGGTAGTCGGCCCCGCTGAGTATCTCGCCGGACTCCAATTCGGCACCGTGCTGGTCGCCGGAATTCCCGATCTGAGTCATGGATCGCGCACGCCGAGCGAGATAACCCGACTGTTGTCACTCCTCTACCTCGGGATTAGCCGGGCAGAGAACGAGGTAAGGGTCTTCGTCAACGACGACGACGGTGGCGTTCCTGAGGTGCTCCAGCGGGCCATCGCAAACTCTCTGGTGGTATTGACAAAGGGAAGTCTGGTCTGATCGTGTTAAAAGCCCATCGGCATACACGCGGCACGCACCGACCGATACGCTCCGAGGGTCGAACACGATCGCGACGGCTTTTCATCCGGGCAGTCGTCAGGGGCAGAACGATTATGCAGGGAATTAAATGCTCAGGGGTACCAGTGACGGCAGTCCGGCCGCGACGACCGATCCCCTCACCGATCCAGCCGGCGGTTGAGGATCTTCGCGATCTCGGCGACTACAGCGGGTTCGGTCATCGCCAGATGCTCGGCCGCGATGTCGACGTTCGAAATCTGGCCGCTGACGAACCGGGCCCATCCCTCGTGGCCCGCGGCGTCGGCGCGCCGGTCCTTCGTGGCGGTGAAATACAGCATGTCGGCATCGAGTGTCGGCGGCTGCCAGGCACTCGCGGCGCGGATCGACAGGTTGTAGGCGTCGGTCATGCGTTCGATGGTCGCGGCGTCGATGGCGAAACTGTCCCCCAGCTGTCGGCGGATCAGGTCGGCGGCCTCTTCGGCGGTCGCGTCGGCGCCGACGACATCGATGCCCATGACCGGGCCGAGATTGCTGATCAGCTCCCCTGGTGTGGCCTCGGAGACCTCCGTGGCGTCGATTCCTTCGGCTTCCGCGTCCAGCAGCGCCAGCAGCGCGACTTCCTCACCGGCCGAACGCATTTCGGCGGCGACGGCGTGCGCGATCTGCCCGCCCAGCGACCAGCCGAGCAGATGGTAGGGCCCGTGCGGCTGGATGGCGCGGATCTCCTGGAAGTAGCGGCGCGCGATCTCCTCGAACGTCTGCGGGCCGGGCACTTCCCCACCGATCTGCGGTGCCTGCAGGCCGTAGATCGGGCGGTCGCCGGCGAGGTGGTCGCCGAAGGTGTAATAGCACCACGACAGTCCCGAGGCGGGATGGATGCAGAACAGTGGTGGCCGGCTGCCGCCGGTCCGAATCGGCAACACGACATCCAATCCGAAAGCGGCAGCGCCGGATTCGTGGTGGCCGTTGCTCATTCCCGTTTCGATGCGCTTGGCGAGGTCGGCCGGATTCGGATCCGACAGCATCCATCCGAGCGGGATCTCGAAGTCGAGTTCCTTGGTGAGTTCGCTGGCGACCTGCACCGAGCGCAGCGAGTTGCCGCCGAGGGCGTAGAAGTCGTCGTCGGCTCCGACGTGGGTGACGCCGAGGACGTGTTCGAACGCGCGGGCGATCTCGCCTTCCAGCCAGGACGACGGTTCGCGGAACTCCCCTACCGCGGCCACCGGTTCGGGCAGCCGGGCGCGGTCGAGTTTGCCGGATGCGGTGAGCGGCACGGTGTCGAGCACCATGAGCGTGGTGGGCACCATGTAGTTGGGCAGCTCGGCGGCGGCGTGCGCGAGGACGGCGTCGCTGTCGACGGTGGCGCCGGCGGCGGGTACGAGATAGCCGACGAGCTGGGCGGCGAGCTCACTGGAGTGGACGACGGCGATGGCGCGGGCGACGCCGGGATGTTCGGCGAGCACGGTTTCGATTTCGCCGAGTTCGATGCGCAGGCCACGCAGTTTGACCTGGAAGTCGGTGCGCCCCAGGTATTCCAGTTCGCCGTCGCGGCGGCGGCGCCGCACGAGGTCGCCGGTGCGGTACATGCGCCCGCCGTCGTTGTAGGGGTCGGGCACGAACCGTTCGGCGGTGAGGCCGGGTCGGGCGTGGTAGCCGCGGGCGATCTGGGTGCCGGCGAGGTACAGGTCCCCCGCCACTCCGGGTGGTACGGGGTTGAGGCGGGCGTCGAGGACGTAGGCGCGGGCGTTCCAGACGGGCCGGCCCATCGGCACGCTGCCCTGGTCGGCGGCGGTGACGCGGTGGGAGGTGACGTGCACGGTGAATTCGGTGGGTCCGTACAGGTTGTCGAGTTCGACGTCGGGCAGCACGCGCCGGACGGCGGCCACGGTGTCGGATCCGAAGGCCTCTCCCCCGATGAGCAGCGCGCGCAGCGAGGTCAGGGTGCGTGCGGGTGCGGCCTCGGCGAAGACGGCGAGCATCGACGGCACGAACGAGGTGATCGTGACCTGTTGTGCGGCAATGATTTCGGCGAGGTAGGCGGGGTCGGTGTGGCCGTCGGCGCGGGCGATGACGAGGCGGGCGCCGACGCCGAGGGTGGCGAACAGTTCCCAGACCGAGACGTCGAAGGTGGCCGGTGTCTTCTGCAGCACCACGTCATCCGGGGTGAGGCCGTATTCGTCGCTGAGCCAGCGGATCTGGTTGGCGGCCGCGCCGTGCGGGACGGCGACGCCTTTGGGCCGGCCGGTGGATCCGGAGGTGAACAGGACGTAGGCGGTGTTGTCCGGTCGCAGTGGCGCGTGGCGTTCCCGGTCGGTGACGGGTGTGTCGTCGAAGGCCGACAGGTCGATACCGTCGAGGGTGGACAGGACGACGACGGGGGTGGCGGTGGCCAGCATGTAGTCGATGCGGTCGGCGGGCAGGTCGGGGTCGACGGGCACGTATCCGCCGCCGGCGGCGAGGACGGCGTAGAGGGCGGTGACCTGGTCGAGTGAGCGGCGCATCCGCACGGCGACCAGCTGTTCCGGGCCGACGCCGCGGGTGATGAGCCAGCGGGCGAGCCGGTTGACGCGGGCGGAGAACTGCGCGTAGGTCAGGGACCGGTCGTCGTAGGTGACGGCGGTGCGGTCGCGGTATGCCGGGACGGCGTCGGCGAACATGGAGGTCAGTGTCTCGTCGGTGGGCAGGGCGTGCTGGGTGGAGTTCCAGCGGACCACGACGTTGTGGCGTTCGTCGGCGTCGAGCAGGTCGACGTCGTGGACGAGCCGGGTGGGGTCTGCGACGAGGGCGCGTAGCAGCCGGTCGAGGCGGGCGGCGATGGCGGTGACGGTGTCGGGGTCGAACAGGTCGCGGGCGTAGGTGATGCCGCCGGTGATGCCGGCGGGGCCGCCGTGGTCGTCGTAGCTGTCGGAGACGGTGATCTGCAGGTCGAACAGGGAGGTGTCGAGGTCGGCTTCGACGGCGGAGAGGGTGAGGTCGGGCAGTTCGAATTCGGTGCCGGTGAGGTTCTGGAAGGCGAGCATCACCTGGAACAGGGGGTGGTGGGCGTGGGAGCGGGCGGGGTTGAGTTCCTGGACGAGTCGTTCGAACGGGACGTCGGCGTGGCCGAAGGCGGCGAGGTCGGTGTCGCGGACCTGTTCGAGCAGGTCGGTGAACGTCATGTCAGTGCCGACGTGGGTGCGCAGGACGAGGGTGTTGACGAACATGCCGACGAGGTCGTCGAGTTCGGGTTCGCCGCGTCCGGCGTAGGGGGTGCCGATGGTGATGTCGTCGGTGCCGGCGAGGCGGGCGAGGACGGCGGCGAGGGCGGCGTGGAAGACCATGAACAGGGTGGTGTTGTGGGCGCGGGCGATGTGCTGGAGACCGGCGTGGAGTTCGGGGTCGACGGTGAGTGGCACGGCGGCGCCGGCGTAGGTTTGCACGGGCGGTCGCGGCCGGTCGGTGGGCAGGGCGAGCAGTGCGGGGACGTCGGCGAGTTGTGTTGTCCAGTAGTCGATCTGGGCGTGCAGGAGCGAGTCGGGGTCGCTGTCGTCGCCGAGGACGGTGCGTTGCCAGAGGGCGTAGTCGGCGTATTGGACGGGCAGGGGTGGCCAGGCGGGGGCGTCGCCGTCGAGTCGTGCGGTGTAGGCGATGGTGAGGTCGCGGGCCAGTGGTGCCAGGGAGGATCCGTCGCCGGCGATGTGGTGGACGACGAGGGCGAGGATCCAGGTGTCGTCGCCGATGTCGTAGAGCCGGATGCGCAGCGGCACGGTGGTGGTGACGTCGAAGACGGTGGCCAGCAGCGACGAGAGGGTGTGTGGGAGTTCGGTTTCGGGGATGGCGGTGACGGTCAGCGGTGGGATGGCGTCGGCGGGTGGGAGGATTTTCTGGGTGGGTTCGCCGTCGACGGCCGGGTAGATGGTGCGCAGTACTTCGTGGCGGGTGATGACGTCGCCGATGGCGGCGTGCAGGGCGTCGGTGTCGAGGCGGCCGGTGAGCCGGATGACGATGGGAATGCTGTAGGCGGGGGTGTCGGGTTCGAAGCGGTTGAGGAACCACATGCGCTGTTGTGCGTAGGACAGCGGGAGGTGGTGTGGGCGTGGTTGTTCGGTGAGGGCGATGCGGCGGGTGTCGGCGTGGGATTCGGCGCGGGCGGCGAGTTTGGCGACGGTGGGTGCGTCGAAGATCATCGAGACGGGGACGCGGGTGTCGAGGGCGGCGCCGATGCGGGCGGCGGCGCGGGTGGCGACGAGGCTGTTGCCGCCGAGGTCGAAGAAGTTGTCGTCGGCGCCGATGGTGGTGTCGAGGCCGAGGAGGTCGGCGAAGACGCCGGCGACGATTTCCTCGACCGGTGAGGCGGGTGCGCGGAAGGTTTCGGTGTGCAGGACCGGTTCGGGTAGTGCGCTGCGGTCGAGTTTTCCGTTGGGCGACAGTGGGATCGCGTCGAGGATCATGACGGCGGCGGGCACCATGTAGGGCGGGAGGGCGTCGGCGAGCGCGTGGGTCAGTTCGGTGGCGGTGGGTGTGGCGCCGGGTGCGGGGACGACGTAGGTGACCAGCATGGCGGGGGCGTTGTCGTGGCGGTGGGCGATGGTGGCGGCGAAGGCGATGTCGGGGCGGGCGTCGAGGACGGCGTCGATCTCGCCGAGTTCGATGCGGTAGCCGCGGACTTTGACCTGGAAGTCGTTGCGCCCGACGAATTCGATGTCGCCGTGGGTGTTCCAGCGCACGAGGTCGCCGGTGCGGTACATGCGGGTGCCGGGTTCACCGGCCGGGCAGGGCACGAATCGGGTGGCGGTGGTGGCGGTGCGGTTGAGGTAGCCGCGGGCCGGTGCGTGCCCGGCGAGGTAGAGTTCGCCGACCACGCCGGTGGGGACGGGGTGCAGGCGGGTGTCGAGGATCAACACGTGCATGCCGGGCAGTGGGGTGCCGATGGTGGGCCGGTCCCCCGGGTGCAGCGGCTCGGTGGCGGTGGCGAGGATGGTGGTTTCGGTGGGTCCGTAGAGGATGCGGAATTCGCGGGTGCCGTGGCGGTCGGTGCCGGCCCACCGGTTGATCAGTTCGGCGGGGACTTCTTCGCCGCCGGAGAGCACCAGTTGCAGGTCGTCGAGTCCGGTGGGGTCGACCGAGGCGAGGGCGGCGGGGGTGACGAAGGCGTGGGTGACGTGCCGGTTGCGGAGCAGGTCGGCGAGGTCGTCGCCGCCGTAGGTGGCGGGGGGTGCGATGACGAGGGTGGCGGCGCCGGCGGTGGCGAACAGGATTTCCATCAGCGCGGCGTCGAAGGACGGTGAGGCGAAGTGCAGGAATCGGGCGCCGGGGTGGATGTGGTAGTCGGCGCGTTGGGTGGCGACGAGGTCGGCGATGCCGGTGTGGGTGACGGCGACGCCTTTGGGGCGGCCGGTGGATCCGGAGGTGAAGACCACGTAGGCGGTGGTGGTGGGGCGCAGGGGCCGTAGCCGGTCGTGGTCGGTGATCGGGGTGTCGGGGTGGGTGTCGAGGCGTGCGATGGTGTCGAGGGCGTCGAGGGTGATCCAGTGGGCGGTGTCGGGTAGTCGGGGGCGGGCGGTGGTGACGGTGATGCCCAGTGCGGCAGCCGAATCGGTGATCATGTGGTCGATGCGGTGGGCCGGGTAGGCGGGGTCGACGGGCACGTAGGTGGCGCCGGTCTTGACGACGGCCCACCAGATGAGCACGGATTCGGCGGAGCGGGGCGCGGCGGCCAGGACGGGGATTTCGGGTCCGGCGCCGTGGTCGATGAGCAGCCGGGCCAGGCGGTTGGAGCGGCGGTCGAGTTCGGTGTAGGTGAGGCCGTCCTCGCCGGTGGTGAGGGCGAGGCCGTCGGGGTTGCGGCGGACGGCGTCGGCGAATATGCCGGGCAGCAGCGGTGATTCGGGGGCGGGTGCGGTGCGTGGGCCGATGCTGGACAGGAGGCTGCGGCGTTCGCGGGGGTGCAGCCAGTCGATGTCGCCGACGGGGGTGTCGGGAGTGGTGGTGACGGTGTCGAGGATCCGCAGCAGTCGTTGCACGAATCCGGTGACGGTGTCGGGGTCGAACAGGTCGCGGGCGTACATCAGCATGCCGGAAAGGCCTTGGGCCGCACCGGTTTCGGTGGAGGTGTCGGAGATGACGAGTTGGAGGTCGAATTGGCTGGTGCCGGTGTCGACGTCGGCGCGGGAGACGACGACGTCGGGTAGGGCGATGTCGATGGCGCCGGTGTTCTGGAAGGCCAGCACCACTTGGAACAGGGGGTGCGCGGCGGTGGTGCGGTGCGGGTTGAGTTCTTCGACGACGCGTTCGAAGGGGACGTCGGCGTGATCGAGGGCGTGCAGGTCGGTGTCGCGGGTGCGGGCCAGCAGTTCGGTGAACGGTTCGCCGGGGTCGATGGGTGTGCGCAGGGCGAGGGTGTTGACGAACATGCCGACGAGGTCGTCGAGGCCGGGTTCGCCGCGCCCGGCGACGGGGGTGCCGATGACGATGTCGTCGGTGTCGGCGAGTCGTCCGAGCAGGACGGCGAGGGCGGCGTGGACGACCATGAACAGGGAGGTGCCGTGGTCGCGGGCCAGTGTCTGCAGCTGCCGGTGCAGGGGTGCGGGGATGTCGAGGGGGACGCGGCCGCCGGTGAGGGTGGCGACGGCGGGCCGGGGCCGGTCGGTGGGCAGGTCGAGCAGGTCGGGTGCGCGGTCGAGGGTGGTGCGCCAGTAGTCGAGCTGGGTGGCCATCAGTGAGGTGGGGTCGTCGGCGGCGCCGAGGACTCGGCGTTGCCACAGCGCGAAGTCGGCGTATTGCACGGGCAGCGGCTGCCAGTGTGGGGGTTGTCCGGTGTGGCGGGCGGCGTAGGCGGTCATGACGTCGCGGGCCAGCGGGCCCATGGATTGTCCGTCGCCGGCGATGTGGTGGACGACGAGGACCAGCATGTATTGGCTGGTGGTGTCGGTGTCGGTGGTGATGTCGTACAGGGCGACGCGCAGCGGTACCTGGGTGGAGACGTCGAAGCCGCGGCGCACGAATTCGGTGAGCAGGTGCGGGAGGGTGTCGCGGGCGGGGTGGCCGGTTTCGAGGGTGATCGGTGCCCGGTCGAGGATGAGTTGTCGGGGTTCGCCGTCGGTTTCGGGGTAGATGGTGCGCAGCACTTCGTGGCGGGTGAGGACGTCGTCGAGTGCGGCGCTGAGCGCGTCGGTGTCGAGGCGGCCGGACAGGTGCAGCATGACGGGGATGTTGTAGGCGGCCGAGTCGGGTTCGAATCGGTTGAGGAACCACATGCGTTGCTGGGCCAGCGACAGCGGGATGGGGTCGGGGCGGTGGTCGGCGGTGAGCGGGATGCGGGCGGTGCCGTGCAGGGTGCGGGCGGCTCGGGCGAGGGCGGCGACGGTGGGTTCTTCGAAGATGGTGCGTACGGGGATGCGCACGTCGAGGGCGGCGCCGATGCGGGCGGCGACGAGGGCGGCGCTGAGCGAGTCGCCGCCGAGGGCGAAGAAGTCGTCGTCGGCGCCGACGTGTTCGGCGTCGAGGACTTGTTCGTAGGCGCGGGCGACGATGTCTTCGGCCCAGGTGGTGGGTGCGCGGAAGGTGCGGGCGGTTTCGGGGGGCCGGGGTAGCCGGTCGCGGTCGAGTTTGCCGGTCGGGGTGAGTGGCACCTCGTCGAGGATCATGACGGCGGCGGGCACCATGTAGGGCGGAAGTGCCTGGGCGAGCGTGGTTTTGAGGTCGGTGTCGGACAGGGTGGCGCCGGGGGCGGGTGTCACGTAGGAGACGAGGGTGGTGGGGCGGCCGTCGTCGGTGCGTGGGACGGTGACGGCGAAGGCGACGCCGGGGTGGGCGGCGAGGGCGGCGTCGATTTCGGCGAGTTCGATGCGGTTGCCGCGGACTTTGACCTGGAAGTCGTTGCGTCCCACGAATTCCAGGTCGCCGCTGCCGGTGCGGCGCACGATGTCGCCGGTGCGGTACATGCGGGTTCCGGGTGCGCCGAAGGGGCAGGCGACGAATCGGGTCGCGGTAAGTGCGGTGCGGTCTTTGTAGCCGTCGGCGAGTCCGGGGCCGAGCAGGTACAGCTCCCCCGCGACGCCGTGCGGGACGGGCCGCAGCCAGGTGTCGAGGACGGTGGTGGTGACGGGGCCGGCGGGGGTGCCGATGGTGATCGGCGCGCCGGGGGTCAGTGGTGCGCTGGCAGTGGCCCAGATGGTGGATTCGGTGGGGCCGTAGAGGTTGATCATGGTGCGTCCGGGCGCCCACCGGTCGACGAGTTCGGGTCCGACGGGTTCGCCGGCGGTGGCCAGCACGCGCAGGGTGTCGAAGCCGTCGCCGGGGATGGTGGCCAGCGCCGACGGTGTCAGCACGGCGTGTGAGATGTGTTCGTACTGAATGAGTTTCGCCAGGTCGGGGCCGCCGTAGACGTCGGGCGGGGACACGACGAGGCGGCCGCCGGTGCCGTGGGCCATGAGCAGTTCGAAGATCGAGGCGTCGAAGCTGGGTGAGGCGACCTGCAGGACGGCGGAGTCGGCGGTGACTTCGAGGAGGCGCTGCTGGGCGGCGACGAGGTCGGTGAGGCCGCGGTGGGTGACCAGGACTCCTTTGGGGGTTCCGGTGGATCCGGAGGTGTAGATGAGGTAGGCGGTGTGGTCGGGGGTGAGTGTGGCGCCGCGGTCGGTGTCGGTGATCGGTGCGGCGGATTGGGTGTCGAGGGCGTCGACGGTGCCGGGGTCGTCGAGGGTGAGCAAGTCGA
This sequence comes from Nocardia cerradoensis NBRC 101014, assembly GCF_000308535.1. Lineage (GTDB taxonomy): Bacteria > Actinomycetota > Actinomycetes > Mycobacteriales > Mycobacteriaceae > Nocardia > Nocardia cerradoensis. Next base: position 9,414 of record NZ_BAFW01000235.1, read on the forward strand.
TGCGCTGGGACGGGTGGGTGCTGTCGGGGTGGGTGCTGTGGGTGATGCCGAGGGTGGCGCCGGAGTCGTCGAGCAGGAAGGCGATGCGGTCGGCGGGCAGGCGCGGGTCGATCGGCACGAACGCGGCGCCGGTCTTCGCGGCGGCCCACACGGTGACGACGGCGTCCAGGGAGCGTGGCAGCGCGCTGGCGAGCACGGTGTGCGGGGTGAGTCCGCGGCGCAGCAGCAGCCGCGCGAGCCGGTTGGATCGCTGGTCGAGGTCGCGGTAGGTGAGGGTGTCGGTGCCGCAGGTGGCGGCGACGGCGTCGGGGTGGGTGGCGGCGGTGGATGTGAGGATGTCGCCGAAGGTGCGCGGCCGGTGGTGGGCGCGGGCCGGGTGGGCGGGTTCGGTGTCGCCGGGCGTGGTGAGGCGGGCCAGGTGGGTGGCCGGGTGCTCGGCGATGCGGTGCAGGAATGCGACGAACCGGTCGAGGATCCAGCGGGCGCGGTGGGTGTCGAATTCGTCGTCGAGGTAGCGCAGGGTGATGCGCAGCCCTGGCGCGGCGGCCGGGCCGGTGTCGGTGTGTTCGGGGGCGACGACGAGGCTGAGCGGGTACGGGGTGGCGTCGACGCCGGTGATGTCGTCGATGCGCAGCCCGGCGGCGTCGACGAGGTGCTGCAGCGCGGGCCGGTCGACGGGGAAGGATTGGAAGGCGACGGCGGTGTCGAACAGGGCGGTCATTCCGGCGGCGCGGTGGATGTCGGGCAGTCCGATGTGGTGGTGGTCGAGCATGCGGGTCTGGTGTTGCTGGATGCGGGTCAGCAGTTGCTCGACGGTCAGGGTGGGGTCCAGCGGCACGCGCACGGGGATGGTGTTGAGGAACATGCCGAGGGTGCGGTCGACCTGTGGGAGTTCGGGGGGCCGGCCGGAGACGGCGGCTCCGAAGACGACGTCGGTGTCGCCGGTGAGTTCACGCAGGGTCAGCGCCCACGCGGCGGCGACGGCGGTGTTGACGGTGACGGTCGCGTCGGCGGCGACGCGGCGCAGGTCGGCGACGCGCTGCGCCGGCAGTACGGTGTCGATTTCGCCGGCGGAGGTGTCGCGGTGGGCGGCGTCGGCGCGGGCGACGCGGGTGGGTGATTCGACGTCGGCGTATTCGTGGGCCCAGGCGGCGGTGGAGGCGGCGAGGTCTTGGCGGTGCAGCCAGCTCAGGTAGTCGCGGTAGCTGGGGGCGGGTTCGGCGGTGTCGATGTGGGCGGGGGTGGCGTAGTAGGTGAGCAGTTCGCTCATCAGCAGCGGCATGGACCAGCCGTCGAGGATGACGTGGTGGTTGGTGACGAGCAGCCGGAAGGTGCCGGGGCGCACGGTGATCAGGGTGAACCGGATCAGCGGTGGCTCCGAGAGGTCGAATCCTTCGGCGGCGTCGTCGGCGGCCACCTGGTCGAGGCCGGTGTGGTCGGTGCCGGTGAGGTCGATGTGGCGGAAGCGGACGGGTGCGTGGGCGAGCACGATCTGGCAGGGTCCGGCGCTGGTGTCGGTGAAGGCGGCGCGCAGGATGTCGTGGCGGTCGACGAGGGCTTGGGCGGCGCGGCGCAGCCGTTCGGCGTCGACGGTGCCGGTGAAGCCGATCGCGGTGTGGACGGTGTAGTTGTCACCGGCGCCGGGGTTGTAGATGGAGTGGAAGCGGATTCCGGCTTGCATCGGCGACAGCGGCCACACGTCGGCCAGCTCCGGGTAGCGGTGGTCGAGTCGTTCGACGTCGGCGGCGGTCAGTTCGACGAGCGGGAAGTCCGCGGGGCGCGGGGGCCGGTTTTCGCTGCGGTGGGCCGGCTCGCGTGACAGCGACGGATCGGCGGCGACGGTGCCGCGAACCAGTTCGGCGAGGGCGGCAACGGTTTTGGCTTCGAAGACGTCGCGTGGGGTGAGGGTGAGCCCGGCCTCGCGGGCCGACGCCACCAGCCGCATGGACACGATGCTGTCGCCGCCGAGGGTGAAGAAGTTGCTGTCGGCGTACACGGTGTCGCGGTGCAGCACTTCGGCGAACAGTTTCGCCATGAGTTGTTCGTCGGCGGTGGCCGGTGCCCGGCCGACGGCCTCGTCGGCGCGGAAGTCGAGTGCGCGCAACGCTTTCCGGTCGATCTTGCCGACCGCCGTGCGGGGCATCTCGGCCACTTCCACGATGGCGGCCGGGTTCATGTAGTGGGCCAGTTCGCGTTCCAGGTCGGCGTGCAAGGCGGCCGTGTCGAGGGTGGCGCCGGGTGCGGCGACGACATAGGACACCAGCACGGGTTCGCCGGCGGGTCCGGGGCGGTCGACGGTGGCGGCGGCGGCCACGGTGTCGTGGCGGGCCAGCCGGGCGTCGATCTCCCCCGGTTCGATGCGCAGGCCGTGGATCTTGACCTGCTGGTCGCTGCGGCCGAGGTATTCCAGTTGCGGTCCGCGCGGGGTGTGCAGCCAGCGCACGCTGTCGCCGGTGCGGTAGAGGCGTTGTCCGCGCGGCGATTGCGGGTCGGCGACGAAGCGGGCGGCGGTGGTGGCGGGGCGGTCGAGGTAGCCGCGTGCCAGGGCGGGGCCGCGCACGTACAGTTCGCCGGCCACCCCGGCGGGGACGGGTCGCAGCCACATGTCGCGCACGGTGACCGACAGTCCGCGGATCGGGGTGCCGATGGTGACGGGTTCCCCGGGGGTGAGTGCGCCGGATCCGGTGGCCCACACGGTGGTTTCGGTGGGACCGTAGTGGTTCATCAGCCGCCGCCCGGGCGCCCAGCGGGTGACCAGGTCGGCGCCGGTGGCCTCCCCGACGACCGCGATGGTCGTCAGTGCCGGCACGTGCGCGGGATCCATCGTGTCGAGCACCGTCGGGGTGATGATGGCATGGGTCACCCCGTGGGTGTGCAGCAGGTCTTCGAGTGCGGCGCCGCCGTAGACGTCGGGCGGGGCAATCACGAGGCAGGCGCCGTGGCCGTGGGCGAGCAGCAGTTCCGACAGGCAGGCGTCGAATCCCGGTGAGGCGACCTGCAAGACGGTGGAGGTGGTGTCGGCACCGAAGGCGTCGGCGTGTGCGGCGGCCAGGCCGGCGAGGCCGCGGTGGGTCAGATGCACGGCCTTGGGGGTACCGGTCGATCCGGAGGTGTAGATCAGGTAGGCGGCGTGGTCGAGGCGCACCTCGTGCACGGTGGTGGTGCCGGGTTCGGCGGTCAGGTCGGTGTCGGCGTGGACCCAGTCGACGGTGCCGGGTAGCCGGTGCGCGAGAGGGCCGGTCGTGACACCGAGGGCGGTGCCGGAGTCGGCGAGCAGTTCGGCGAGGCGTTCGCCGGGGTTGCCCGGATCCAGCGGCAGGAACGCCGCCCCGGTGTCGGCGACCGCCCAGATCGCGACCGCCAGCTCGATCGAACGCGGAACCACCACGGCCACAACGGTTTCCGGTCGTGCGCCGCGGGCGAGCAGCCGTTGCGCGAGCCGGTGTGCCCGCGCGGCGAGTTCCCGATAGGTGAGGGTGGTGGTCCCGGCCCGCACGGCCACCGCGTCCGGGTGGGCGTGGGCGGTGTCGGCGAGGATGTCGCGCAGGGTGCGCCCGGCCGGTGCGCTGTGCGCCGGAACCGGTTCGGCCGCTTCGGTATTCGAGTGGGGGGCGATCGTGGCGACGGTCGCGGTGGGGTCGGCGGTGATCTGGTCGAGGATCTGTTCGTAGCGGTCGAGCAGGGTGCGGGCGGTGTCGGTGTCGAGCCGGTCGCAGGAGAAGCGCAGCATCACGGTGTGGGTGGCGGCGGTGGCCGCGTCGGGGTCGCTGTCGCGGCCGGGTCGCGGCGGGGTCACCTGCAGGCTCAGCGGGTACGGGGTGGCGTCGTGGGCGTCGACGTCGACGAGCCGCAGCCCGGCCTCGCGCAGATTGTGGGCCAGTTGTTCGCGGTCGAGCGGATAGGACTCGAGGACGGTGACGGTGTCGAACATGTCAGCGAATCCGGTGGCGCGTTGCAGTTCGGCCAGCCCGAGATGGCGGTGATCGAGGGTGGCGGCCTGTTCGGACTGCACCCGGGTCAGCAGATCGGCGACGGTTTCGGCGGGTTCGAGCCGGATCCGCACGGGCAGGGTGTTGATGAACAGCCCCACCATGCGCTCGACTCCCGGCAGCTGGGGTGGGCGGTCGGAGACGGTGTTGCCGAACACGATGTCGGCGCGGCCGGTCAAGGTGGTGAGCAGCAGCGCCCACGCCACCTGCACGGTGGTGTTGGCGGTGACACCGTAGGCGCGCGCCAGGTCGGTGATCGCGGCGGTGGTCTCGGCGGACAGGTTGCGGCTGACCTCGGCGTTGTCGGCGGGCACGGTCCGGTCCGGGCGACCGGTGACCAGGGTCGGGCTCTCGATGCCGGCGAGCATCGTCTGCCAGGCGGTGATCGCGGCGTCGCGGTCCTGGCTGTGCAGCCAGTGCAGGTAGTCGCGGTAGGTGCCGGCCGGCGGCAGGGCGGCCGGGTCGGCGTCCGCGGCGTAGAGGGTGAGCAGTTCGTGGATCAGCAGCGGCATCGACCAGCCGTCGAGCACGATGTGATGGTTGGTCAGCAGCAGCTCGAATCGGCTCGCCCCCGTGCGGATCAGATGGAAACGCAGCAGCGGCGGGCGGGCGGGGTCGAACGGGGCGGACGCGGCGTCGGTGATGCGGCGGCGTTCGCGGGCACGTTCCCCGGCGTCGGCGATCTCGGTGAGGTCGCTGTCGTGCCAGTCGGCGCGCACGCCGCTCATCACGATCTGGCGGGGCCCGGCGGCGGATTCGACGAAGGCGGTGCGCAGGCTGTCGTGGCGGTCGATCAAGGTTTGTGCCGCGGCCCGCATGCGCGCGGTGTCGACCAGCCCGTCGAGGGTGAGGGTGGCCTGCACCGTGTAGCCGTCGGCGCGGTCGGTGTCGTAGACGGCGTGGAACAGCAGACCGGACTGCAGCGCGGTCAGCGGCCACACGTCGGTCATGGTCGGATATTCCAGCTGCCAGCGGTCGATATCGTCCTGGGTGAGGTCCACGAGCGGGAAATCCGAGGGAGTGAATCCGCCGGCGGTGTCGGTGCGGGCGTGGGTGGCGAGCCCGCGCAGCGCCCGCACCCACAGTCCGGCCAGTTCCTCCACGTCCGCGGTGTCGAGCACGTCGGTGGCGAATTCCCAGGTGGCGTCGAGTTCGAGACCGTCGGGGCCCGGTTCGGCGATCGCGTTGACATCCAGGACCGCCGGCAGCGCCATCGCCGGGTCGCCGGTCGCGGTGAGGGAGGTGAATTCGGTGGTCGGTGTCCACGGCCCGGACTGTTCGTGCACGCCGACACGGCCGAGGTAGTTGAACGCGATCTGCGGTTCGGGCGCGGTGGCCAGTTCGGCGCCGGCGTCGGGGTCGAGGCAGCGCAGCATGCCGTAGCCGATGCCGTTGTCGGGGATCGCGCGCAACTGTTCCTTGGCGCGCACGATCGCCGTTCCCGCGGCGGCGCCGCCGGCGAACGCGTCGTCGGCGTCGACGCCACGCAGGTCCAGGCGC
>NZ_BAFW01000234.1 GCF_000308535.1 Nocardia cerradoensis NBRC 101014
CGACATGGGGATCGGCGACGACCGCGCTCAGCAGCCGCACGAAACGGTCCGCGAATCCGGCAATCGTCGACTCGTCGAACAGATCCGTCGCGTACGTGAAGACGGCCGGCTGTTCGCGGTCACCGTCGACAGGCGAAATCGTCAGTTGCAGATCGAATTTCGCGACGGCTCCGTCGAAGTCGACCTCCTCGACGGCCAGTCCGGGCAGTTCCAGCCGGGCGGCATCGACGTTCTGGAAGAACAGCGCCACCTGGAACAGCGGATGGTGCGACGGCGCCCGGACCGGATCCAGGACCTCGACCAACCGCTCGAAGGGCAGTTCGGCGTGCGAGAACGCGGCCAGGTCCGATTCGCGTACCCGGTCCAGCAGATCGACGAAGCTCGTGCCGGGTTCGACCTCGGTGCGCAGCACCAGGGTGTTGACGAACATGCCGACGAGATCGTCGAGCTCGCGTTCACCACGCCCGGCCACCGGGGCGCCCAGGGTGACATCCGTGCTGCCGGCCAGCCGCGACAGCAATGCCGCGAAGGCCGCGTGCACCACCATGAACTCGGACGCGTTGCGGGCGCGGGCGATCTCCGACACGGCGCGATGCGTCTGCGCCGGGATCGCGAACGAATACACCCCGCCGACGCCCGAGGGCGTCTGCGGCCGCGGCCGGTCCGCGGGCAGGTCGATCCGCTCCGGCGCGTCGGCCAGCGCCGCGCGCCAGAACGCCAGCTGCTGCGCCGCCGGCGACTCGGGATCGTTCTCGTCGCCGAGCAGCTCCCGCTGCCACAGCGCGTAGTCCGCGTACTGCACCGGCAGCGGCGCCCACGCGGGCGCCTCACCCGAGATGCGCGCCAGGTAGGCGGTCATCAGGTCCCGGACCAGCGGCGCCACCGACGCGCCGTCCGCCGCGATGTGGTGCGTCACCACGACCACCACGTGCACGTCGGGGGCCGACGTCAGCACCGCCATCCGCAACGGCACCTCGGCCGCGACGTCGAATCCGCGCAGCGCGAAGCGGGAGATCCAGTCCACCACAGCGTTTTCGCCGACCTCGACGACCGGCAGATCCGGCACCGTGGACGAGGGCAGCGCGTTCTGATACCCCACGCCGTCCACGGCCGGGTAGACGGTCCGCAGCACCTCGTGCCGGGCGACCACGTCACCCACGGCCGATCGCAGCGCCGTCAGGTCCAGCTCACCCGTCAGCCGGACGGCGAAGGGAATGTTGTTGGCCGGGGAGGCGGTGTCGAACTGGTTGAGGAACCACATCCGCTGCTGGGCCAGCGACAGCGGCACCAGCTCCGGCCGCGGCCCCGCCACCAGTGCGGGACGTTGTGCGGGCGCGACGGCTGCTTCGGCGCGAATCGCCAACTGCTCCACCGACGGCGCCTCGAACAGGTCCCGGACCGCGACCGCGGCGCCGAGCGCGGCGTTCACCCGTGCGACGACCCGGGTGGCGACCAGGGAGTTGCCGCCCAGGGCGAAGAAGTCGTCGTCGCGGCCGACCCGGTCGGCGCCGAGCACGTCGGCGAACACCCGGGCGATCGCTTCCTCGACCGGCGTGACGGGAGCGCGGAACTCGCGCTCCCCCAGCACCTTCGGCTCGGGCAGCGCACGCCGGTCCAGTTTGCCGTTCGGAGTCAGCGGCAGCGACTCCAGCACCATGACCACGTCGGGAACCATGTAGCCGGTGAGGAATTCGCCCACCGCCGAGCGCACCGCAGCGGGGTCGGCGACCTGCCCGGCCTCCGGGACGACGTAACCGACCAGCCGGTCACCGAGGTCGTGATCGGAGTGGACCACCGCCACGGCCTGGCTGATGCCGGGGCAGCGCAACAGCGCGGCCTCGACCTCACCCAGTTCGATACGGAAGCCGCGCAGCTGTACCTGCTGATCGCTGCGCCCGGCATATTCCAGGGCGGCCTCACCGTCGAAACCGGCCCAGCGGCCGATATCGCCCGAGCGGTACATGCGCGTACCGGGCGCCCCGAACGGGTTCGCCACGAATCGAGTCGCGGTCAGGCCCGGGCGGCCCAGGTATCCGCGCGACAGCTGGCGTCCCGAGATGTACATCTCGCCGGCGACACCGACGGGAGCCGGATGCAGGCGTTCGTCGAGGACGTAGGCTTCCAGGCCCGGCAGCGCCTGGCCGATCACGCTGGCCGGATGATCGGCCAGACCCTCGTCGAGCGCCAGGAACGACACGTGCACCGTGGTTTCGGTGATGCCGTACATGTTCACCAGTCGCGGCGCGGACGAACCGTGCCGCTCGTACCAGCGGCCGAGCTGGCGCAGATCCAAGGCCTCGCCACCGAAGACGATGTAGCGCAGGGCGAACTTGCCCGCACTCGCCACCGCGGTATCCCCGCCGGTGTGATTCTGCGCGGCGCGATCGGCCTCGGCCAGCTGATAGAACGCCGACGGCGTCTGGTTCAGCACCGTGACCTGCTCGCGAATCAGCAACTCGCGGAACGCTTCCGGCGAACGCGAGGTCAGGTGATCGACCACGACCACCGCACCACCGGTGGCCAGCGAACACCACAACTCCCACACCGAGAAGTCGAAGGCGAAGGAGTGGAACAGCGTCCACACATCGGTCTCGTCGAAGTCGAACAGCAGCTGCGTGTTCGCGAACAACTCCAGCACGTTGCGATGGGTGACGCCCACGCCCTTGGGCACACCGGTGGAACCCGAGGTGTAGATGACATAAGCCAGATCGGCCGGGCGCAGCGAACGCACGCGGTCGCCGTCGGTGATCGCAGCGTCGGCGAAGTTGCCGGTCTCCTCCAGCAGCACCGTCGCCAGTTCCGCGGCGGGCAGTTCCGGCCGCACGGCGGCCGTGGTGAGCACACACGCCGGCTCGGCATCCGACAGCATGAATTCCAGCCGCTGCGCGGGGTAGCCGGTGTCGATCGGCAGGTAGGCCGCGCCCGACAGGAGGACACCCAGCAGCGCGACGGGCAGTTCCTCGGTCCGCGGAACCGCCACCGCCACCAGGGATTCCGGGCCCACGCCCTGAGCGATGAGCGCGCGCGCCACACGATTGGCGCGCCGCAGCAGCTCACCGAAGGTGACGGTGGTGTCGCCGAACCGGATGGCCACCGCGCCCGCGCGCCGCTGCGCCTGCGCCTCGATCAGATCCACCAGCGTCACCGGCGGGACCAGCGCCCCGGGTGAATTCCATTCGTGCAGAACCAGTTCCCGCTCCCCGGGGGCGAGAACGTCGACGTCGCCGACGACCGCGGCCGCATCGGCCGCGACAGCGCTCACGATGCGCAGGAAGCGATCGGCGAAGTCCTGCACCGTCGCCTCGTCGAACAGATCCGTCGCATAGCTGAACGATGCCGAGATACCTTGTGGCACACCGTGTTCGTCGACGCGCTCGGCCATGGCGAGCTGCAGGTCGAATTTGGCCGAATCGATCGCCAGATCGACACCCGACACCGCGAGGCCGGGCAGTTCCAGTTCGGTGCGGGACAGGTTCTGGAACGTCAGCATGACCTGGAACAGCGGATGCCGGCCGGTCGAACGCGCCGGGTCGAGAATCTCCACCAACCGCTCGAACGGCACATCGGCGTGGCCGAACGCGGCGACGTCGGTGCCGCGCACGTCGGCGAGCACCTGTTCGAAACTGCGTGCCGGATCGATCTCGGTCCGCAGCACCAAGGTGTTGACGAACATGCCGATCAACTCGTCGAGCGCCTCGTCGCCGCGGCCCGCGATCGGGGTGCCGATCGCGATGTCGCGCGTGCCGGACAGGCGGGCCAGCAGGACCGCCAGCGCGGCGTGCACGACCATGAAGAGCGTGGCCTGATGTTCGTGGGCGAGGCGGTTCAGTGCCGCGTGCACCGCCGGGTCGATCTCGAAGTCGTGGGTGCCGCCGCGGTAGGACGCGACCGCCGGGCGCGGACGGTCGGCCGGGAGGTCCAATTGCTCGGGCAGCGCGGCGAGTTCGCGGCGCCAGAAGGCGATCTGCGCGGCGAGCACCGACTCGGGATCGTCCTCGCTGCCCAGCGTTTCCCGTTGCCACAGCGCGTAATCGGCGTACTGGACCGCGAGCGGCGACCATTCGGGGTGGCCGCCGCGCGCCCGGTCGAGGTAGGCGGTCATCAGATCGCGGGTGAGCGGGCCCATCGAGAAACCGTCGCCGGCGATGTGGTGGATCACGCACACCAGCACGTGCTCGGTCTCGCTCAGCCGCAGCACCCGCAGGCGCACCGGCGGCGCGGTCGTCACGTCGAAGCCGCCGGAGACGGTCTCGGCGACCAGGGTGGCCACCTCGTTCTCGGCCGCCTCGACCAGCGGGATCCGCGGTACCGCACGGGAATCCGAGAGCGGCAGCACCTGCTGGTAGCCCTCGCCGTCGAGTTCGGGATAGACGGTGCGCAGCACCTCGTGGCGTTCCACCAGATCCCGCACCGCGGACCGCAGCGCGTCCACGTCGAGGCGTCCGCTCAGCCGCACCGCGACCGGAATGTTGTTGACGGCCCCGGCGGGATCGAAGCGGTTGAGGAACCACATCCGCTGCTGCGCGTAGGACAGCGGGATGCGTTCGGGCCGGGTCATCGGCCGCAGCCGCTCCCCGGTTCCGGTTCCGGCGTGGCGTTCCACCTGTTCGGCGAGCGCGGCCACGGTCGAGGCCTCGAACAGCAGCTGCACCGGTACGCGGGCGCCCAGCGCCGAGCCGATCCGGGCCGCCGCCTGGGCGGCCAGCAGCGAGTTGCCGCCGAGTTCGAAGAAGTCGTCGTCGGCGCCGACCCGGCCGGGGTTGTCCCCGTCGCCGGGGACGAGCAGGGCTGCGAAGACCTCGGCGACGATCTCCTCCACCGGGGTGGCGGGAGCGCGGAATTCGCGGGCCGCGAAGGTCGGTTCCGGCAGCCGGGCGCGGTCGAGTTTGCCCACCGGGGTCAGCGGAATCTCGTCCAGCGCCATGATCGCCGCCGGAATCATGTACGCGGGCAACGATTCCGCCAGGAAATCGTCCAGGCTCGCGATATCTAGCGCGGCCCCGGAACGCGGCAGCACATACGACACCAGCGCCGTCGCGCCCGAGGGCAGCGCGCGGCCGATGGTGGCGGCGAAGTCGATATCCGGATGGGCGGTCAGCGCGTTGTCGATCTCGCCGAGCTCGATGCGGAAACCGCGGATCTTGACCTGGAAGTCGGAGCGGCCCAGATATTCGATGGTGCCGTCGGATTCGTTGCGGCGCACCAGGTCGCCGGTGCGATACAACCGTCCGCCGGGCCGGCCGGCCTCCGCGCCGAACGGACTGGCGACGAACCGCTCGGCGGTCAGCCCCGGCCGATTCAGATAGCCCTGCGCCAGCGCCGGGCCGGCCAGATAGAGCTCCCCGACCACGCCTGCCGGCACGGGACGAAGCCGCGAATCGAGGACGTAGGCCCCGACTCCGGAGATCGCGGTACCGATCGTGATCGGCTGGTCGGCAGCCATTTCTGCGGTGGAGGTGGCGAGGATCGTCGCCTCGGTCGGGCCGTAACCGTTGTAGAAGCGGCGGCCGTCGCGCGCCCAGCGCCCGACCAGCTCGGGACCGAACTTGTCACCCGCGACCACCACGACCTCGAGGTCGGGCAGATCGGCCGGGTCCACCGACTCCAAGGCGCCCGGCGTGATCAGCATGTGCGAAACGCGTTCGCGCCGCAGCAGATCCGCCAGCTCGAAACCACCGAACACGTCCGGCGGGGAGACGACCAGGGTCGCCCCCGACGAGAAGGCCAGCAGCAGTTCAAGCACCGAGACGTCGAAGTTGGGCGAGCAGACGTGGAGTACCCGGGCGCCCTCGGTCACGCCGTAGTGCTCGCGCTCGGCCGCGACCAGTCCGCCGAGACCCGCGTGCGTCACCACGACGCCCTTGGGGCGGCCGGTGGAACCGGACGTGTAGATCACGTAGGCCGGATGCGCCTCGGTGAGCGGGCGCACGCGGTCGGTGTAGGAGATCGGATGCGCCGGATGCGAGGCGATCCGCTCGGAGACAACCGGATCGTCGAGTTCGAGCCAGTACACGCCACTGCCGAGCGCACCGCGATACGCGCCGGTGGTCAGGCCGAGGACGGCGCCGGAATCGGCGACGATATGCGCGATGCGGTCGGGCGGATAGGCCGGATCGACCGGCACGTAGGCGGCACCCGCCTTGGCGATCGCCCACACCGCGAGCACCGATTCGATCGAGCGCGCGATGCCGATGGCCACCACGTCGCCCGCGCCGATACCGCGCGCGATGAGTTCCCGGGCCAGGCGCGAGGACGCCTCGTCCAACTCTCGATAGGTCAGCTGCCGCGCATCGGCCGGCTCACCGGTCGGATCGAACCGGATCGCTACCGCGTCCGCGGCGGATTCCACCGCAGCGGTCAGCAGCTGACCGAAAAGCGGGCTGCCCGACCGGCGGCGACGACCTCCACGAGCGGAACGGCGGGCAGTATCCATTCGAGTGTCTTCACCTCTCGCGTCCAGCAGGTCCGCACGGTCCAACACCCCCTCGCGCGGTCCGAGCAATCATATAAGGATGGCTGAGCCCCCGGGTGACGGCCGATCTACGGCCGCAACCCGCCGGTGCTCCTAGTTCTCATCGCTGCCAGGGTGCCTCGATGTTGCACCCCGCGTCGACCTCCGTGACTCTAGTCACAGCCGCACCAGCGGCCGCATGTCACAGCCAGCCGCGGCGGATCGCCTGCACGCCGGCCTGGAACCGGGTGCTGGCGCCCAGGCGTTCCAGCAGGCTGGCGGTCCGCCGGACCACCGTGCGCCGGGACATGCCCAGCCGCCGGGCGATGGTGTCGTCCGTCGCGCCCAAGCCCATCAGGGTCAGGATGGCCCGGTCGCGTTCGTCCAGCGGCTGGTCCGGATTCACCGAGATCGGCGCGGCCAGCGACCACAACACCTCGAAGGTGTGCACGATCGCGTCCAGCGTCGGGCAGGCCGCGATGCGCAGACCCATCGGATCGCCGCGGCGTTCGTCGTGATGCAGCATCAGCGCCGCGCGGTCGTCGTCGGCGATGATCACCTTGAACGGCGGATCGGGCAGGGTGCGTGCCTGCGCTCCGGCGGTATTGGCCTGCAGCGCGAAGCGCAGCCGATCGGGATCCTGATAGATGGTGTCCTGATACAGCGTCTGATAGCGCACGCCCGCCGACATCCGCGCCGAGCGCACGTCGAACAGCCGCGCGGCGCGCTCGCCCTCGCACAGATACGGGCCCCGGTCGATCATCCGGATCCGGTTGCGCGCGGCCCGCTGCAGATCCTCGAATTCGGCGACCACCTCGCGGGCCTCGTACATCGGCACGACCGTGCCGTCGCCGCGCGTGGTGCGCCGAACCGAGCGGAACGTCTCACCGAGTCGGGCCGCGGCCTCGTGCATACGCGCGGTTTCGGCTTGGCGGCGGCGGGATTCGGCTTCCGACAGGGCCTCGGGAGCGTGGGCGTCCCAGCGGACGGTGTCGTCGATCTCGATCCGGACCACGGCCTGCATCTCGCACAGTGTGTCCAGCGCGGCCGCGACCGCCTCACGGGAGCACTCCAGATATTGCGCCAGTTCCGACAGGCTGGACCGCGGATGCTGCACCAGAGCCGTATAGGTGCGGCCGTGCAAGGAGCCGGAATCGAACAACTCGTACAAACCAGTCAATGCATCAACCCCCCGCGGCCGGCCGAGCCGGGCGGCCGACGACAGCGCGGGCGCTATTCGCCCGCCCCCCACGACTGCTGGGACAGGACGACGCCCTTGCTCGCCAGATAGGGAGCCGGATCGATCTTGACGTCGCTGGGATCCCAGATCTCCAGATGCAGGTGCGGGCCGGTGGAGTTGCCGCGGTTGCCGACGGTGGCGATCACGTCACCGGCGTTCACCCGCTGGCCGACGTGCGTGAGGATGTCGTTGACGTGGCCGTACACCGCGGTGGTGCCGTCGTCCTGCTTGACCCGGACCCACAGCCCGAAGCCCGAGGCGGGACCGGCGTCGATCACCGTGCCGTTCTCCACCGAATGAATAGGAGTACCGATCGAATCGGCGAAGTCGACACCGTAATGCATGGCGCCCCACCGGGAACCGAAGCCGGAACTCACGACCCCGGCCACCGGCCGCACGGCCTGGGCGGGCGCGAGCTGCTGCTGAATACCCTTCAGCACCTCTTCGGCGTGCGAGAGCGGGCCGGCGACCTCGGGCGGCAGATTCTGCAGACCGAACGGGGCGGGCGC
>NZ_BAFW01000233.1 GCF_000308535.1 Nocardia cerradoensis NBRC 101014
GTCACCTCCAGCCCGGGTAGCCGCAGGTCGGTGCCGGAGCGCTGCTCGAACGACAGCAGCACCTGCACGATCGGCGCATACGCCTGGGAGCGTTCGGGATTCACCTCCTCGACCAACCGGTCGAACGGCAGGTCGGCGTGCGCGAAGGCCCGCACGTCGGCGTCCCGGACCCGGGTGAGCAGCTCGGCGAACCGCTCGTGCGCGCCGATCCGGGTGCGCAGGACCAGCGTGTTGACGAACATGCCGACCAGATCGTCGAGTGCCTGCACCGATCGGCCGGCGACCGGGGTGCCGATCGCGAGGTCGTCGGTGCCGGACAGGCCGGCGAGCAGGGTCGCGTAGGCCGCGTGCAGCACCATGAAGGTCGACACGCCCGCGCGGCGGGCCGTGGTCTCGACAGCGGCGGTCAGCTCGGCCGTAATGCGGAATTCGATCGCGGCACCCGCGCCCGACGCCACCGCAGGCCGCGGCCGGTCGCTGGGCAGGTCGACGACGGCGGGCAGGTCGGCCAGTTCGGCGCGCCAGAAGTCGATCTGGCGGGACAGGCGGGATTCGGGATCGTCGGCGCGCCCCAGCACCGCGTGCTGCCACAGCGCGAAATCGGCGTACTGGACCGGCAGCGGCTGCCAGTCGGGGACCGCCGCGGCCCGGCGCGCGGCGTAGGCGGTGACCAGGTCGCGGGCCAGCGGCGCGGTGGATATGCCGTCGGCCGCGATGTGGTGCACGACCACGAGCAGGACGTGTTCGTCCGGCGCGACCCGGAAAGCGCTGATACGCAACGGAATGTCGTGCCGCAGGTCGAAGCCGCGCGCCGCCGCGGCGGCGAGTTCGCCGTCCACCTCGCCGGCGTTCACGGTGTGCAGCGTGAGCGCGGTCGCGGCGCAATCCTCGACGGCGCGAATGTGCTGGCGCGGGCCCTCGGCGTCCTCGGGGAAGATGGTGCGCAGCGATTCGTGCCGCGTCAGCACATCGGCGACCGCCTCGGAGAGGGCGAATTCGTCCAGATCACCGCGCAGGCGCAGCGCGAACGGGATGTTGTACATCGCCGAATCCGGTTCGATGCGGTTCAACAGCCAGATGCGAGTTTGCGCGAGCGACAACGGAATTCGATCCGGTCGCGGCCCCGCCGTCAGGGCCGGGACGGCCGCGTCGGGTGCGTCGCGCACAAGGCGGGCCAGCAGGGCGGCGGTGGGTGCGCCGAAGATTTCCGCGACGTCGAGATCGCATCCCAGGGCGGCATTGACCCGCGCGACGACACGCATCGCGAGCAGGGAGTTACCACCGGCGGCGAAGAAGTCGTCGTCGGCGCCGAAGGCTCCGGCACCCGGCGAATCGAGGCCCAGCAGTTCGGCCATCACGGCGGCGACCACGGCCTCGGCCCCTTCGGCCGGGGCGCGGTAGCCGGACTTCTCCCCCTGCTCGACGGCCGGCAAGGCGGCGCGGTCGAGCTTGCCGGAGGAATTGACCGGCAGGTGCGCCAGCACCGTGACGCCGGCCGGGACCATGTATGCGGGCAGGGCTGCGCCCGCGGCGGCCAGCACGGCGGCGGAATCGACGGCAGTGCCCGCGGCGGGCACCACATAGGCGTGCAGCCGCGCCCGCTCCCCCGCTCCCGCGACCACCACGGCCGCCTGGGCGATACCGGACTGCGCGGTCAGCGCGGCCTCGATCTCACCGAGTTCGATGCGCAGCCCGCGCAACTTCACCTGGAAGTCGTTGCGGCCCAGATATTCCAGTTCACCGGTGCGGTTCCAGCGCACCAGGTCGCCGGTGCGGTACATCCGGGCTCCGGCCGGGGCACGACCGGCGGGCCTGGAGGCGGTAGCGGAGCGTGACCCCGCAGGGCCCTCGGGAGTGCCCCTTGTGGACACAGCGAACGGGTCGGCGACGAAGCGGTCGGAGGTCAGTTCGGGGCGGCCGACATAACCGCGCGCGAGCTGATCGCCCGCCAGGTAGAGCTCTCCGGTGACGCCGACGGGTACCGGCCGCAATGTCGAATCGAGCACGTAGACACGGGTATTGGCCACCGGACGGCCGATCGGCACCGTCACGGTGTCGGCATCGGTCACCTCGTGGAAGGTGACATCCACCGCGGCCTCGGTCGGACCGTACAAATTGTGCAACGGCGCACCACCCAGCCCACGCCAACGCGCCGCCGTATCCACCGCCAACGCCTCACCCGAGGTGAACACACGGCGCAACGACGCCGGTGCCGTCGCCACCGAGCCGACGAAGACGGCCAGCATCGACGGGACGAAATGCGCCGTCGTCACGGCCTCCTCGTCCATCAGTCGTGCGAGGTAGGCCGGGTCGCGGTGCCCGTCCGGACGCGCCACCACCAACCGCGCACCCACCTGCAACGGCCAGAAGAACTCCCACACCGACACATCGAACGTCGCCGGAGTCTTCTGCAACACCACATCATCCGAACCCAACCCATACTCGGACTGCATCCACACCAGACGATTCACAATCGCCCCGTGACTCACCGCCACACCCTTCGGACGACCCGTCGAACCCGACGTGAAAATCACATACGCCACATGCTCCGGCCGCAGCGGCGACACCCGGTCGGCATCGGTCACCGCGTCGTCGGCACAGCCGGACAGGTCCAGCCGGTCCAGCCGCACCACATCCGCCCCGGCCGGTAGCGAGGAATCGTCGGTCGTGGTCAGCACACAGGCGGGCCGCGCGGTGTCGAGGACGTAGCGCACGCGGTCGACGGGATGCTCGGGATCCAGCGGCACGTAGGCCGCCCCGGCCGCGACGATCGCGTGAATCGCGACGACCAACTCCAGCGATCGCGGAATACGCACGGCCACAGTAGTTTCCGGCCCGACGCCGCGGGCGATGAGGTAGCGCGCCAGCCGGTGCACGCGCCGGTCGAATTCCCGATAGGACAGACTGGTGCCCTCGAACGTCACGGCCTGCGCTGCCGGGCGCTGCGGCCGGGCGGCGAGAAGTTCGGGCAGGGTGCGCGGTTCGACCGGGTAACCGGTGGCGTTGTGCCCGCCGATCAGCAGGTCGCGTTCGGCCGCAGACATCAGTTCGACGTCGGCGACCCGGGTGGTGCCGTCGGCCGTCATCGCCGCCACGATGCGTTCGAATCCGTCGAGCAGCGCCGCGACGGTCTCCGGGTCGAACAGGTCGGCGGCATAGTGCACGTGCAGGTCGATACCGGCGGCCGTACCGTCCGCGGCGTAGGTCTCGTTCGCGGTCCAGTGCTGGTCGACCTGGATCGGCGCCGCGGCCGGCTCGACCGCGGCGATCTCCAGCCCGTCGAGCCGCAGCTGCGCGCGGGTTTGGTTCTGCAGTGTCAACGACACCTGGTACAGCGGCGAATGTGCCCGGGAGCGGGTCGGATTGAGGGTGTCGACGAGCTGTTCGAACGGCACCGCGGCATGGTCGAAGGCGGCCAGATCGACGGCCCGCACATGGTCCAGATGTTCGACGAGGCTGTCCTCGCCGTGCACCGGGGTGCGCAGTACCAG
>NZ_BAFW01000232.1 GCF_000308535.1 Nocardia cerradoensis NBRC 101014
GCGCCGCCTCGGCGCGCGCGGCCAGCCGGGCGGCCGAGAGCGAGTCGACACCGAGCTCGAACAGGTTCGCCGCGACGCTCACCCGCTCACCGCCGGTGATCGCGGCGACGATATCGGCCAGGGCCGCTTCGTGTTCGGTACGCGCCGCCACGAATTCCGCCGTGTCGTCGAACTCCGGTCGTGGGAGCGCGGCGCGGTCGAGTTTGCCGTTCGCGGTGAGCGGCATCCGGTCGAGTACCTCGACGCGACCCGGAACCAGATACGACGGCAGCAGCCGCGCGAGCCGGTCCCGGATCGCCCGCCCGTCGATCACCGCGCCCGGCCTGAGCGTCACATACGCCACGATGCGCTCCGCGGTCGCGACCGCGACCGCGCGCGCCACCTCCGGGACTGCGCACGCCGCCGCCTCGATATCCCCCGGTTCGACGCGCTGGCCGTGAACCTTCACCTGGAAGTCGCTGCGGCCCAGGAAGTCCAGTTCGCCGGATCCGGTCCAGCGCACCAGATCGCCGGTGCGGTACAGGCGCTCACCCGGTGCGCCGAACGGATGCGCGACGAAGGCCGCGCAGGTCAGGTCGGCGCGGCCGTGGTAGCCGCGCGCCACTTGGACACCGGAGACGTACAGGTCGCCCACGACGCCGACCGGCACCGCGCGCAGTCTCCGGTCCAAGACGTACACCCGCATACCGGAGACAGGTGCGCCGATCGGGACCGTCGCGGGAGCCGCCACATCGGGCAGGCATCGCGCGGAGGTCACCACCTCCGCTTCGGCCGGGCCGTACCAGTTGACCACCTCCGCCGCGGTGAACACCCGCGCCGCGGCATCGACGGTGGACTGCGCCAGCGCCTCACCGGCGACGAATACCCTTCGCACCGAGGGAAATTCGGTTTCGCCGATGGTTTCGAGGAGAACGTCGAGCATCGACGGGACGAAATGTACGGTCGTGATTCCCCGGTTCGCGACGCAGTCCGCGAGATAGGCCGGATCGCGATGCCCGTCGGGCTCGGCGATCGCGATGCGCGCGCCGGTCTGCAACGGCCAGAACAGCTCCCACACCGCGATATCGAAGGTGACGGGGGTCTTGTGCAGGACCGTATCGCCGGCGCCGTGCGGCCACTGCCGCTGCGCCCAGGCCAGCTGACTCGCGGTGGCCGCGTGGGTCAGCGCCACCCCCTTGGGCACGCCGGTGGAGCCGGAGGTGAACAGGATGTAGGCCACATTGTCCGGCCGCAGCGATGCGAGCCGGTGCGCATCGGTGATCGCGTCGCCGGACAGGGTGGACAGATCCAGCCGATCGAGATCCACGCGCGCACATTCCGGCGGGAGGCCGTCGCCGTCGGTCGAGGTCGTGAGAACCAGGCGCGGATGTGCCGCGTCCAGCACGTCGGC
>NZ_BAFW01000231.1 GCF_000308535.1 Nocardia cerradoensis NBRC 101014
GCCCGGTCTGCCGAGCCTGCCACTGATCCCCGGCATCACCGCACCGGCCGCCTACCGCGCCACGCCCGGTGATCCGGCGGCCACCCATCCCGCCCTGCGCGGGCCCGCCGCGGTCGCCGCGGTGGTCGGCGGTCCGCCGAATCTGGCGCAGCTCCTGCTACTGGGTCCGGTCCTCGCCGGAGGCTATCTGACCGTCGGTGAGACGCCGGAAGGCGGTGTGACACAGTGAAATCGACGAAGGCACTGATCGGTTTCGGCATCTTCGCGGTCGTCGCGATCGCGCTGACCTCGACCATCTACGGCACCCTGCAACGCACGGTGCCGGGCTCGACCAGCCGGTATTCGGCCGTCTTCTCCGATGTGCTCGGTCTGCGGGTCGGCGACGACGTGCGCATGGCCGGGGTGCGGGTCGGCCGGGTCGACAAGATCGACTTCGTCGGCGACTACAAGGCCGGCGTGGAGTTCAGCATCCGGAGCAACCAGCATCTGACCACCACGACCAAGGCGATGGTGCGCTACCAGAACCTGATCGGCCAGCGCTACGTCGCGCTGGCGCCGGGGAAGGAAGCGGGCACATCGTTGCCGGCGGGTGGGCGCATTCCCCTCGAACACACCGAGCCGTCGTTCGACGTGTCGGCCTTGCTGTCCGGCTTCGAACCGCTGTTCTCGGTGCTGCAACCCGATCAGGTGAATTCGCTGTCCGAGACGTTGATTCAGGCGCTGCAGGGCAATCAGGTCTCGCTGAGCACCTTGATCACCCAGGCCGCGCAGCTGGCCGGAACCTTCGGCCGGCGCGACAAGATCCTCGGTGACGTGGTGTCGAACCTCAGCAGCGTGATGTCCGGCCTGGCGCATCGCAGCAACGAGCTCGAGACCCTGATCACCCAGACCCGTTCGCTGATGGACGGGCTCTACGCCCAGGGTGAGGCGTTGAAGTCGTCGGTCGACCAGGTCGCCACCTCGACCGATTCGCTGGTCGGATTGGTGGCCCAGGTCAAGCCCGGCATCGCGGCCGCGCAGAACAAGGCCACCACCGGTGTGGCGCTGCTGCTGCTCAACGGCGCGTCGCTGGACCGGGCGGCGGTGCAATTGCCGAACGTGCTGAACCGGGTGGCCCAGTTCTCCAGTTACGGCGCCTACGGCAACGCCTACTTCTGTGGTCTCGACGTCTCGTTGTGGGGCGTGCTCCTGCCGCCGGGCCTGTTCTCCCAGATCGGTGGCAACGCGCATTCGGAGGTGTGCCGGTGATGGCGAGATTCGCCCGACCGAGGTTGCCGAAGGTGTTCGGATTCCTGCGCAACCGGTATCTGCGGCTCGGCCTGATCGCCTCGGCGACCGTGCTGATCCTGCTGCTCGGCTCCAGCGCGCTGACCCAGGCGCGGCTGGGGGACAAGACGATTCACGCCGAATTCGCGCAGGCCGCGGGGCTGCGTCCCGGTGCGACCGTCGACGTCTCGGGGATCGAGGTGGGCGCGGTCCGGGCGGTGCGGCTCGACGGCGCCAAGGTGGTCGCGGATCTGAAGGTGCGCGGCGATCTGCGGCTGGGCCCGGACGCGCGGGCGGCGATCAAGATGTCGACCATCCTCGGGCGGCTGCATGTGGATCTCATACCGGGGAACGGAAAAGGCTTGCCGGGCAACCGGATCAGGCTCGATCACACCAGCGTGCCCTACAACTTGAGCAAGGTGATCCAGGACCCGCAGTACAAGGCGTCGTTCGAACGGATCGAGCGGATCGACCCGCAGAAGTTGCGGGAGGCGCTCGACACCATGAACCAGCAGATGGGCGACTCGCCGCAGCTGGCGGTGCAGGCGCTCGACAGCATCGGCTCGCTCGCCAAGGTGATCAACGACCGCCGCGACGAGGTCGACACCCTGCTGAAGGGAATGGATCAGGTCTCCCAGCTGGTCGCCGACAACCAGAACAGCGTGCTGATGCTGCTGACCCGAGGCGAGGCCATCGGCCAGGCGGTGCAGAAGCGCCGGCAACTGCTGAAGAACCTGCTCGACAATGTCGCCTCACTGTCGAAGTTGTTGCAGGACATGGGTTTGGAGAACAACAACCAGTTCGGCCCGATGATCCGGGATCTGAACACCATGTCCGAGGGGCTGGAGAAGAACAAGACCAACCTCGACCGGCTCTACGAGATCATGCCGGTCACCTTGCGGCAGTTCAACAACGTATTGGGCAACGGACCCTACGGCGATGTGTATGTGCCGTGGGGACTGTTCCCCGACAACTGGATCTGTTTCGCACAGGTCGTTCAGGGGTGTAAGTGATGAAACTGCGCGCACTGGCCCAACTCGCCGCGGTGTGCCTGGTCGCCTCCGCCGGCTCGGGCTGCTCGCTGCTGCCGGGTTCGCTCGGCACGGCCACCGACGAGGTGCTCGGCGACAACATGCGCATCAGCGCCGATTTCGACAACGTGGCCGGGCTCTACGCCGGCAACGAGGTCGATGTGCTGGGTGTGCCGGTCGGCACCGTCGAATCGGTGGAGGCCGAGGGCACCTACGTGCAGGTGGTCATGAAGGTCGACAAGAGCGTGAAACTGCCCGCCGACGCCATGGCCGCACTGGTGAATCCGCAGCTGATCACCAACCGCCACGTCGAACTCGCGCCGGCCTACGACGGAACCGGGCCCACCATGGCCGACGGCGCGCATATTCCGTTGCCGCGCACCAGGACACCGGTGGAGCTCGACCGCATCATGCAGACCTTCGATAAGCTCGGGGCGTCGCTGAAGGGCGACAGCGACACCGGGCCGATGGCCAGCCGGGTGTTGTTCCCGCTGCTCAACGGCAACGGCGACAAACTGCGCGAGACTCTGGACGCGCTCTCGGGCGCGTTCGAGACGACGTTCGCCAACAAGGACCAGATCTCCGATACGATCGTCAAACTCAACGACGTCACTCAGGTCATCGCCCAGAACGACCAGACCGTACGGGATTTCAGCGGCCGGCTCACCGAATTGCTGAAGCTGATGGGCGATCAGGCGCCCGGCTTGCAGGCGGTGCTCACCCAGCTCAACGATTTCGTCGCCAATACCGCCACGGTGGTGGGGCAGAACAAGGACCAGCTCGCCGGGGCTCTGACCCGGTTCGTGGCGATCAGCGATCAGATGCGCGCCAATGC
Organism: Nocardia cerradoensis NBRC 101014; assembly: GCF_000308535.1. GTDB lineage: Bacteria > Actinomycetota > Actinomycetes > Mycobacteriales > Mycobacteriaceae > Nocardia > Nocardia cerradoensis. The sequence goes on from NZ_BAFW01000231.1 coordinate 3,133, forward strand.
CCGCAATCTCACCGAAATCGTGGACGTCGCACCGCTGATGTTCGAGAACCTGGCCAATGCCACCAGTTACGAACATCAGGCGCTGCGCCTGCACGGCCTGCTCGACAAATCCGTGCTCGACGGCGAAGCGCTGTCCACCTTCTGTGAGCGGGTGATGATGCGGCTCGACGGCTGCCGGACCGGAAAGATCGCCGATATGGGGCCCGATTTCGGACTCACCGCCGCACTTCTGGGGATCAGCGGAAAATGACACGATCACAGCGCAGAACATCCCGTCGCGGCCTCGTCGTCACCGCCGTCGCGACCGTCACCACACTCGGCATCAGCGGGTGCGGGCTGACATTGGAGAATGTGCCGATGCCGAAGCCGGGAATCGGCGGTCCCGGCTACACCGTGCACGCCGCGTTCACCGATGTGCTGAATCTGCCCGATCACGCCCACGTGCGCATCGGCGGCACCGATATCGGCACCGTCACCGGTATCGAGACCACGAATTTCGTCGCCGATGTGCGGATGCAGATCCGCTCCGACATCGTGCTGCCACGCGGGACGACGGTGGAATTGCGCCAGGCCACGCCGCTGGGCGATATGTCGGTGGCCATGACCCTGCCGTCCGCGCAGGAAGCGGGCCCGCCGCTGCGCGACGGAGACACCATCGGCGTCGAGCACACCGGCACCGCCGCCTCCGTCGAGCAGTTGATGATGTCGGTGGCCATGCTGGTCAACGGCGGTGGCATCAACCAGGCCGCGCAGATCACCACGCAGATGAATTCGATGTTCGCCGGGCGCGGACCGCAATTGGCGCATCTGCTGAGCGAAATGACCGGTGTGATCGCCGCGCTCAATCAGCGCACCGGCGATATCGATGCCACCCTCCAGGGTTTGAATACGCTCTCCGGTGAATTGGCTAGGCGCAAAAAGGAACTCGGCGCGGCGGCCGATACGTTCCCGCAACTGCTCGGGCTGGTGAACGAGAACAATCAGCGCATCGTGGATCTCACGACGAAGGTGTCGACCACGATGGCGGCGCTGGGCGATTTCACCGATACCACCAGTCCGCAGTTCCTGAGTCTGTTCGACAGCATTCAGAAACTCATGTCGGGCTTCACGGAAATGGGCGGCAATCTCACCGAGGCGCTGAACGGGCTCAACGACATCTATCCGCCGCTGATGGCCAGCCTGCGGGGTTCCGGACTGGCCGTCATGCCGGTGGTGTCGTATCTCAGTATCGGCGCGCTCAGTGATCCGCACGGCAGCCGGTGGCCCGAAATCGGCGACGTTCCGGCATTCGCCGGCAGTTTGGCGCAGGTATTCGAGAAGGTGTTCGGCCGGGTCGTCAGTCCGCCGCAGCCGGTGCCGGGTACGACGCCTCCCGGCGCGAATCCGCCGGCCGCTCCGGGTGCGCCGGCCGAACCTTCCCAGCCGGGTGGTGAGCGATGAATACTCCGCTGTGGAATTGGGTGGTGCGCCGGCGCGTCGCCCTGGCCAACCTCAGCCTGATCGTGGTGCTGGTGCTCGGGTCCGGTTATCTGGCCCGATATGTGTTGCGGTTCAATCCGATTCCGCACACGTTCACCGTCACCGTGCAACTGGCCACCTCGGGCGGCATTCTCCCGGGCAACGACGTGACCTTCCGCGGCACCCGGGTCGGCAAGGTCGCCGATGTGCGGGTCTCCGGTGACGGAATCGACGCGATCGCCGAAATCGACGACAGCGCGAAGATTCCCGTCGGCGGTGCGGTGCACGTCGGCCGGCTGTCCGCCGCCGGCGAGCAGTACCTGGACTTCCGGCCCGACGCCGATACCGGTCCGTATCTGTCCGACGGTGCCGTCGTGGAGCGCGCACGTACCAGCGTGCCGATCCCGGTGCAGAATCTGCTGACCGACCTCAGCGGCTTCATCGGCGGCCTGAATCCGGGCCGGCTCACCGTCATCGTCGACGAGCTGGACACGGCGCTGGGCGGGGGCCCGGATCGTTTGCGCAACATGGTCTCCGGGATCAGCCGTGCGATGGCGGGGCTGTCCGATCTGCTGCCGCAGACCCAGCAGTTGCTCGAGAACCTGCAGGTGATCGCGGAGACCACCTCGCACGCCCAGCCCGACCTGAGCACCCTCACCGCGGCGGGCAGCGCGCTGTTCCAGCAGGCCACCGCCGCCGACAACGAAATCCGGAAGTTCCTCGATCAGGGCCCGGATGAGCTGTCGACCCTCGGCGACGTGGTGGCGAAGAATCAGGATCCGTTGACCGATCTGGTCACCAATTTCGTCGCCATCACCAAGGCCGCGAAACTGCGTCAGCCGGCGATCGAGGCACTGTTTCCCGCACTGCGCCAAGGCATTCAAGCGCTCGGTGTGCCCGCTCACGATGGCGCGTATCACACGCTCGCCGACTTCTGGCCACGGCCGACCTGCGACTACGACACGATCCCGGTGTCCCCGGCCAAGATCATGACCGATACCCGGGTGCGGCTGTACAACTACTGCCTCACCGCCGATCCCGCACTGCAGGTGCGTGGTTCGGCCAATGCGCCGCGGCCGAATCTCCCCGACAACGGATCCGGACCGCCGCCGGGCGTCACCGGCAACGAGATGTCGCGGCCCGTCCCGTCCGGCCCCATACCCGACAACTAGGAAGCGAACACGATGAGCGACAAGGAAAGCGGAGGCGCCGAGGAGCGCGAACCCACGGTCGACACCGTCGACGAACCGGAGACCGCGGCAGCTGTGGCGTCCGGGGCATCCGACACGGCCGGATCGGATGCGGCGGGGACATCCGATACCACCGAAACGACCACCGCGGACAAGGTTTCGCCGCTGTCGCGACTGCGTCCGGCCGCCGGCGGACGCGGTGTGCGGATCGGCTTGCGGGCGGCGGTGGCCGTGGCCCTGGGCGCCGCGATCGGCACGAGTATCTACTTCTACCTGCAGAACAAGGATCACGAGGAGGTGCTGGACGCGCAGGCGCAGGCCCGCCAAGCCGCCTGCGCCTACGGTCCGGTGGTCTCGACCTACGATTCCAAACATCTCGACCAGTACGTCCGCGATGTGCTGGCGGGCGCTTCCGGTGAATGGAAGAAGCAGTTCGAATCCAACAGCAAGGACCTCAGCGACGTCCTGGCCAAGGGCGAGGTCGTCGCGAAGTCGACCGATGTGCAGTGCGCGATTCGTTCCGGGGACAAGAATTCCGCGGAGGCGATCGTGGTGATCGGCCAGACCATCACCAGCCTGGGCACCCAGGGCAAACCGGAACCGGGACAGCTGTCGACGGTGATGCGACTGCAGAAACAGGGTGACCGCTGGCTGGTCGACAAGATCAGCACGCCGCTGACTCCGCTGCCGCCGCAGTCCTAGCGGCACTCGGCGAAAAGAATTGGCAGACAATGTGAGTCGCGCACAGGACGGTCGCGCGAAGGCGACGGTGCCGGCCACACACAACCCGGAACGCGTGATCCGCCGCCGGCCCAAGAACCGCCGGGCGCAGATCGCCTCCGCCTCGGCGGCGGCCTTCGGGTCGCTGGGCTATCACGGCGTGAGCATGGAGGATATCGCCGCCCGGCTGGGGATTTCCTCGGCGGCGCTGTACCGGCACTATCCGAGCAAGTACGCGCTGTTCCGCGAGGAGCTGCTGCGCTTGTCCGCCGCCGCGGTGACGGCGGTGACGCTGCCGGTGGAGGTACAGGGCCACAGCGCCGAAGCGCGACTCGGAACCGTCATCGACGCCATCGTGGCCGATACCATCGCCAATCGTCCGACGGCCGCGCTGGCGCGGTGGGAGGCCCGCTACCTCGATCGCGACGATCGCCGGACCTTCGATGAACGGTTCGAGACCGCGATCTCCGCCCTGCGTGCGCTGATCGGCGAACTGCGCCCGGAATTGGCCCGCCGCGAGGGCCTGGTGCGCGCGGTCGCCATCTTCAGTGTGGTGAGCAGTATCGGCGACCACCACGCGCATCTGCCGGCGAAATCGCTCGCGGGGGTGCTGAGCGAGGCCGCCTGGTCGCTGATCCGAACCGACCTGCCGGTGGCCGCCGATGCACCGGAACCCGTGCGGGCGAACGATATTCCGCAATCGTTCAAACATCAGGTGCTGCTGAACAAGGCGGTCGAGCTGTTCCACGAGCGCGGCTACCCGAATGTGAGTGTGGAGGAGATCGCGGCGGCGGCGCAACTGTCGGCGGCCTCGGCGGTGTACCGGTACTACCGCAGCAAGGATGCCCTGCTGGCGGCGGCATTCCGGCGGGTGGCCGACCGGATGGCCGCCGCGATCGCGCCCGCGGTGGCGGCGTCGCAGACCTCCGAGGAGGCGCTGGCGACGCTGATCGACCTCTATGTCGCGGGATCGTTCGCCGAGCGTGAGCTGACATTCGTCTACTACGCCGAATTCGGCAATGTCGGCGCCTACGAGCGAACGGTGCTGCGCAATATCCAGCGGCTGGTGGTGGCCGAATGGGTGGAGCTGCTGGTGGATGCGCGGCCGGAGCTGGCGCGGGCGCAGGCCCGCATCCTCGTCCATGCCGGGTTCGGGCTCGTCGTCGGTCTGGGGCGGCTGTTCGGGAACGACCAGCAGATGTGTCCTCGTGCCCATGTGGTCAGGCTGATGGAGATGACGTTGTTCGGACGCCTTGCCACGCGACAGGCGTGATGATGCTTGAATCTGCAACAACTTAGTAGGTCGAACCAGCTCTGAAGCACCGAATACTTCGCCTCTGACCAGTTGATCAACTGAGAATTGTGAGTAACATAGTGGAGGCCGGGCCGACCCTGAGGAAGGTACGAGGCGGTGTCGCCGTGGCAGAGGGAGTAATCCGCGAGAGCGCCGATAACCGCGCATCGGTGGTTGTCGCGTCGGCTCCGAGACGAGCCGGTCTGCCGGGGTGGGCCCCACGGTCTCCCGTGTCGCAAGGTGCCGCCGATCCCGGCGGCACCGCCCGCGCCCCGAAGCGCGGGGCCCGGCGCATCTCCGGTCGCGCCGGCGAAACGTTCCGAGAGAGGACTCGCATGACAACGGCAACGCAGCCTTGGGAGCCGAATTACACCGACCCGCACAGTGATTCCTACGTCCCGGAGGAATCCGTGCCGGTCGGGCGGGGCCGGACGGAGGACGGGCGCGCTGTGCAACCCGACCTCGCGCAGACGCCGCCGCTCACGCTGGAGCAGACGCGCATCCACATCCCGGACTTCCATCGCTCGCCGCGCAAGCGCCCCGCGCAACTGCCCGACTCCCTCGACTTCTGGATGTTCGCGGGCGCGGCCGCCAACGTCGCGATGCAGTTCGCGCACCCCGCGGTGGCGGCCGGTGTCATGGAGAGCACCGTGGAATCCGGTGCGCTGATGGTGCATCCGTGGAAGCGACTGCGCACCACGGCCTCGTATCTGGCGGTGGCGATCCTCGGTACGCCCGAGGAGAAGAGGGAATTCCGCGAGGCGGTGAACGTCGCGCACCGGCAGGTGCGGTCCGAGCCCGGCTCGAAGGTGAAGTACAACGCCTTCGACCGGAACCTGCAGCTGTATGTCGCGGCGTGTATCTACATCGGGTTCGAGGACTCCCATCAGTTGATCAACGGCAAGATGTCACCGGAGGAACTCGAGGCGTTCTATCAGGGGGCGGATACCTTCGGCACCACACTGCAGGTGCATCCCGACATGTGGCCGAAGACGCGCGCCGACTTCGACGAGTACTGGGTCGAGGCCTGCCGGCAGGTGATCGTCGACGACGCGTTCCGCGCGTATATCGGTGACCTGCTGCATCTCCGGATGATCCACTGGTACCTGCGACTGCTCTTCGGCGGGCTGCTGCGCTTCCTCACCGCGGGGTTCCTGCCTCCGCATTTCCGCGAACAGATGGGCGTCGAGTGGAGCGCGGCCGATCAGCGCCGATTCGAGCATCTGTTCCTGTTCGTGGGATTCGTGAATCGGTTCATCCCCAAGTTCATCCGCTTCTCCGGGACGAAGATGATGATGCGGGACGTGCAGCGGCGGATCCGCAAGCAGAAGGTACTCGTCTGAATCCGTCTGTGCGGCACAGCGATTGCCGACCGTGACAGGTGCGGCGGTCACCAGCTGACGAATCCCGCTGCCCCGGACGGGCTACTGCGCCCCGCCCCCTCGGGCTCTGCGGCGAAAATCCGGGCTCGCCCCCTGCGGGCGGGAACTGGGGACCACGACGGAGCGAGCCCGGACAGACGGCTACCCAGCCGCGCCGGAGGTCTTTCGCCCAGGGTGAGTGTGTGATGGCGCACTAATAGTTTGTACACTAACTATTAACGCGCTAATCTGGGTCGACACGAGGAGGTGGCCATGACGACCGATGTCGAGGATCCGCTGCGGCTGGACCGGCAGGTGTGTTTCGCGCTGGCCGTCGCGAACCGATCAGTGCTGACGGTGTATCGCCCACTGCTGGAGCCGCTGGGACTGACCCATCCGCAGTATCTGGTGATGCTGGCCCTGTGGGGTGAGGCGCCCATGTCGGTGAAGGCCATCGCCGAGGCGATCCAACTCGATTCCGCCACGCTGTCTCCGCTGCTCAAGCGGCTCGAGTCGGCGGGCCTCATCACCCGCCGCCGCGATCCGCGCGACGAACGCACGCTGCTGATCGATCTGACCGCGGCCGGGTGGGCGCTGCGCCGCCAGGCCGAGCAGATCCCGCCGGCGGTCGTGCGGCGGCTGGGCGTGAGCCTGGCCGATCTGGAGGAACTACGCGAGGTGCTGACCCGCGTCAACGAGGCGGCACGGCGAGCCACGCTCGTCGATACCCAGGGAGCTACCGATGAGTGAGCAGAAGCCGAATCTGGTTCAGCGCGTGCGCTATATCTGCGGCGCCACGCTGCCGCCCTCGATGCGGCAGTGGGTGCTTCGCGATCTGACCGGGCCGGGCGCCGCCCGCCGCTACCTGCTGCGGTTCCTGGTGCCGATCATTCCCGTGCTGTGCCTGTTCCTGCTGGTCCCGGGCCCGCTGTGGATCGGACTGTCGATGGCGGCGCTGCTGTACGTGCCGTTGGTCTACTTCACCATCGCGCTGATGTACGTGTACCGGCGGCATCGCCTGCTCAAGCACGGTCTCGATCCCGAACTGGCCGATGTCGCCGAACGGCAGCGTGCGGCGGCCGAACGCGAGCAGTACGAACTGCGGCACGGTCGCGGCTGACGGCCGCGCGGTCGCGGAATGTGTGCCCGCCGAACCGATTCCGCGCCCCGAACGGAATGACCGGTCCGGCTCGTCGCGCCCGCGGTCGGTTATCGGGGGTGTACTGTAAGTCCTGTCGGTAATCGCACAGTGCGCTGTGCGCGCGAGCGGTGCGGCCGATTCGCTGGCCGGACGGGCCGTCGATGGTGAGAATCTGAAGGACATCCGATATGAGTGAGCAGCCGAATCTGTTCAGCCACAGTCCGGTACCCATCGAGACGCCGGCGCCCGCCGGCGGGGTGGCGCATCGTCCGCTGTTTCGCAGTGCGAGTTCCTCGGCCGGACCCGAGGGCGGGGAGGCGCCCGCCGACGACGTAGCCCGGTGATCCACGCGGCGCCCGTCGCCGATCGGTCCGAGGACCTCGGACACGATCCGGCAACGGGCGCACCCGTGCGAACCAGGCGCGACCTGGGCGAACGGGTGGTGACACGCGGTGGCGGACGGAATTGATACGAAAGCTATATCCGTCGCGACCGAACCGTTAGCAAATCCTCATCGAATTGCCTAATTTCGGCCTCTGATACCGATCAGAGGCTCGAGTGGTGCTTCCACGCTCCGGTAGTGTCGGTCCCGCAATCATTCGGCTAACGAATCGGCGGGGTAGTCACGCCCAGGCGTTACCTGCTGGGGACGGAGTCCGGCATGAGTGCTGTGACTTTCGGTTCTCCGGATATCCGGGGGCACGTACAACGGTTGTCGGCCGGTATCACCGACACGCAATGGCTGCGAGTGGCCGCGGAAACCTCGGCCGCCTGCATCACCGCCGCGGTCGCCGGGCTGGCCATGATGATGCCGATCAGCCAGTCCTGGCTCTCGCCGGGGTCGGCGCTGCAGGTGGACCTGCTGATCTTCAATATGCCGCTGGCGCTGACCGCCGGCGCGTTGATCGCGGTGATCGCGGTCTCGGTGGCGGCGGCGATCGGCAACAGCCGCCTGGCCTGGTGCACCGTCTTCTGCGCGAGCGCGGCGATGCTGGTCAACCACACCCTGCTCGTCCGATTGGAGACCCGGACGCTGTCGACGCTCAACTACGTCGACTCCATGCTCGCCGGCGTGATCCTGGGCTGTCTGGCCGCGGCGGTGTGGCATCGTCGCGCGCCGGCCGGGGGTTATCTGTTCGGCGCGCTGGCCTCGATTCTGTTCGCCGACCTCACCCAGGCGCCGGATTTCGCGTCCGCCGTCCCGGGGGAGGGCATCCTGCGTGGGGCGCCTCCGGTCTGGCTGATTCTCGTAGCACTCGGACTGATGCTGTTCACGGCCGTGCTGTTCCGGCAGGAGCGGCAACCGGAACCGGACAACAGTGCGGTGGTGCCGCTGAAACCGGTGGTGTCGGCGGTCGTGATCGTCTCGGCGACCCTGGCCACGTCCGTGTGGATGGCCCGCGGCGGCGCGCTCGTGTCGATTCTGGTGGGAGGGGCGATACTGCTGCTGGCCACCATGGTGGCGGCGCTGCTGCTGCCTGAACGCGACGGCCTGCTGATCGTGGTCATGGTGGCCTTCGCCTCGGCGGGGTCGGCGCTGCTCACCGTCCCCCGGCCCTCCTGGTCGACCCTGCTGGTGGTCGCGGCCGCGGGCGCCGGGCTCTATGCCGGATGGCGGATCCGCCTGCCGATGCCTGCCGTCGCGGGCTCGGTCGTGCTGGCGATCGCGGCCGCCGTGAGTGCCGCGCTGGTCGACGTGCCGACCGCGGCGGTCACCGTGCCGAGCTGTATCGCACTCGCGGCGATGGCGGGTTACGCCCTGGGATGTGCGATCGGCCCGCGTGCGACCAGTGCGGTCGTCGGGATCGTGATCCTCTTCGTGCCCTCGGCGGGGGTGGCGCTGCAGGGCCGTGACCTGGGCCGGCTCGAATATTCGCACACCTGGTTCCGCAGTGCCGAGGCGGCCGTCACCGCGGTGCCGGGGATCGTCGCCGCCGGGATCGGGATCGGCTGCGCCGCCATCGTGCTCCTGATCGGCCGGCTCCGGCCGGAGGATGCCCTCGGCCGGCGCCGGGCCGGTGGCGTGGTGGGCCCGAAGCCGAATCCGGCTCAGGCGCGGCGCAATTCGCTCACCACCTCGAAGTCGACGCCGTCGGCGTCGGCGAGGTAGACGGGCTGGGTGGTGTGGGCGCCGCGGACCTTCACCTCACCGCGCGGGCCGCCGTAGCGCACCCGGGCGGCATGGCGCTCGATAGCGCGCACATCCAGGCTGCGCGCCGCCTCCGCCAGCGAGGCGAACAGCAGCAGACCCTCGTAGCAGGATTCGCCGATATTGTTCAGCGCCGGGGCGAAGGTGCCGTACCGGGCGGTGTAGCGGCTGCCGAATTCCATCGCCTCGGGCGATACCACGCTCTCGAAATAGCCTGAGGCGGTGAACAATCCGCGGGTGCTGTCCGGACCGCCCGCGTACAGGACGTCCTCGCCGATCATCATGCTGAGTCGCAGCCGGTCCTCGTCGAGGCCTGCGCGGGCGAAGGCGCGATTGAACGCCGCGCAGTCGGCACCGACCATCAGCAGCAGCACCCCCTGCGCGGAGGAGCGTCGAATCAGGTCGAGGGCGGGCCCGAAGGCGCGGCCGCCGAGCGGGACGAATGTCTCGCCGACGATGTCGATATCCCCGAATGCCGCCGCCTCGCGGGTGACGCGGGCGGTTTCCCGCGGCCACACGTAATCGTTGCCGACGATGCACCAGCGGCGGATGCCCTGCTCCGCGCGCAGCCACCGCAACGCCGGGAAGAGCTGATGATCGGGCGTCTCCCCGACCATGTACACGCCGTCGGAATTCTCGCCGCCCTCGTAGAACGTGGTGTAGACGTACGGCACCCGTCCGGCCGTGCGCGGCGTCAGCACCCGGCGGGCGTTGGACAGATGCCAGCCCACCACGCCGTCGACGGCGCCGGTGCCGATCATGCGATCGATGCGTTCGGCCAGCAGCGGCAGCGGCGCGCCCGCGTCGACGGTGTGCAATCGCACCGGCCGGTCCAGAATTCCGCCCGCGCGATTGATGTCCTCCACCGCCAGCGCGGCGCACGCCTCACAGGACGGGCCGAACAGGCCCGCCGGTCCGCTACCGGGCACCACCAGCGCGATATCGACGGTGTCGCGCCCGCCGCGGGAGTTCGACACCCTCACCGGAACCTCCGCCGCCCGAAACGTTCTTCGCCGAATAGTCGCCCCCCGAGCCGACCATGTTAACCACAGCCCGTGCTCGTGGCGAGCCCCGACCTTTCGGGGCAGGTGAAGGTGCCTTGGTTGGCATATACCCCCTAAGGGTATATGGTCGGGTAGTCGCTGACGCCGGTCGAGAGGAGTCGTGCACATGGAGGACAACGGTCACGGAACCGTGGTGCTGGATCTGAGTGGCCTGCACTGGGCGAGCCGCCAGCAGGTCGCCACCCGGGTCCTGCAAGCCCGTCCCGGTGTACTCGAGGCCACGGTCAATCCCGCCGCCCAGACCGCGACGGTCGGCTTCGACCCGGCCCGGACCTCGGTCCACGAATTGCGGCAATGGTTGCGCGACTGCGGCATCCACTGCTCCGGACTCTCGGTTCCCCGGCACGTCTGCGATCCGCTGGCCGAGCCGTCCGAGCCGGCCGGCGCGCACCGGCACGAACCCGCGGCACCTGCGCACGATCATCACGGCACGCACGATCATCACGACATGTCGATGGCCGCGATGGCCGCCGATATGCGCAACCGATTCCTGGTCGCGCTGGTCTTCTCGGTGCTCGTCATGATGTGGTCGCCGATGGCGACGGATATGTTCGGCATCGATCTGCCGGTGCCGTTCGGGCTGCGCCAGGACGTGTGGGCGTTGATCCTGAGCCTGCCGGTGATCGGCTATTCGTCGACGATCTTCTTCACCGGTGCATGGCAGGCGCTGCGGGCGCGGACCCTCGACATGATGGTCCTGGTGGCGGTCGCCATCGGCGCGGGCTGGCTGTATTCACTGGCCATCACGCTCACGGGCGGCGGCGAGGTCTTCTACGAGGCGTCGACCATGCTCGCCACCTTCGTGCTGCTCGGTCACTGGTTCGAGATGCGTGCCCGCGGCGGGGCCACCGACGCCATCCGCACGCTGCTGGATCTGGCGCCGCCGCGCGCGGTGGTGTTGCGTGACGGCGAGGAGGTGGAGATTCCCACCGCCGAGGTCGCCGTCGGCGATCTGCTGCTGGTGCGGCCCGGTGCCAAGATCCCGGTGGACGGCGTCGTGGAAGACGGCGACAGCGAGGTCGACGAGTCGATGGTGACCGGCGAGAGTCTGCCGGTGCACAAACAACCGGGTGCTCCGGTGATCGGCGCCAGCATCAACGTCGACGGCACGCTGCGAGTGCGTGCGGACAAGGTCGGCTCCGACACCGCGCTGGCCCAGATCGTGAATCTCGTTCAGCAGGCGCAGAATTCGAAGGCACCGGGCCAGAAGCTGGCCGACCGCGCCGCGTTCTGGCTGGTGCTGGTCGCGCTGATCGGCGGTGCGGCCACCCTGGCCGGATGGCTGCTCGCCGGTGCCACCTTCGCCACCGCCATGCTGTTCGCGATCACCGTCGTGGTGATCACCTGCCCCGACGCACTCGGCCTGGCAACGCCGACGGCGATCATGGTCGGCACCGGACTCGGCGCTCGCCGGGGCGTGCTGTTCAAGAACGCCCTCGCGCTGGAGACCGCGGCCCGCGTCGACGTCGTGGTGCTGGACAAGACCGGCACCCTGACGAAGGGCGAACCGGCCGTCACCGAATTCGTGACCTCGGCGGCCGAGCCCTCACCCCGGTTGCTCGCGGCGGTGGCCGCCGTCGAGCGGGAGTCCGAACACCCACTGGCCCAGGCGATCGTCCGCTACGCCGAGGAAGGCGGCGTCGCGCCGGCGCGGGCCGAGAAGTTCGAGAACGTCCCCGGCCACGGCGCCGTCGCCACCGTCGACGGGCAGCGGGTCGTCGTCGGGAACCGGCGACTGCTGGATCGCGAGGGGATCGAACTCGGCGATCTGGCCGCCGCTCGGGCCCGGATCGCGGACGGCGGGCAGACCGCGGTGCTGGTGGCGGTCGACGACAAGGCGGTCGCGGTCGTCGGTCTCGCCGACGCAGCCCGCGAGACCGCCGCCGCCGCCGTGCGGGAGATGCACGATCTGGGCGTGGAAGTCGTGATGCTCACCGGCGACAATCGCGCGACCGCCGACCGCATCGCGGCCGAATTGGGTATCGACACCGTCATCGCGGAGGTGCTGCCCGGTGACAAGGCCGACACCATCGCGCGATTACAGTCCGGCGGACGGAAAGTCGCGATGGTCGGCGACGGCGTGAACGACGCGCCCGCGCTCGCGCGGGCCGACCTCGGCATCGCCATCGGCGCCGGTACGGACGTGGCCATCGACACCGCCGATGTGGTTCTGATGCGATCGGACCCGCTCGACGTGCCCACCGCGTTGCGGATCGGGCGCGGCACCCTGCGCAAGATGCATCAGAACCTGGCGTGGGCGGTGGGATACAACGCGGTCGCGCTCCCGATCGCGGCGGGTGTGTTCGAACCGGCCTTCGGGTTCACCCTGCGTCCGGAGATCGCCGCCCTGACCATGTCGGGCTCCAGCATCATCGTCGCGCTGAACGCGGTGTCGCTCAAACGACTTCGCCTGCCGCAGCGGCAGGGGTGAGAGCCGGCCGGCCGGTGCTACCTCTGCGGCCGGGCGATGGGCGAGCGCGGAACGATCGCCGAGATCTGTGCGCACAACTGCCAGGGCCGCTCGGTGTCCACGGTCGACTTGCCGCTGGTCAAGATCGCGCCGGACAGTCCGCGGTCGAGGTCGGCCCAGCCGTACTGGGTGGTCAGACCGCTACGGCCGAAGTGGGTTTCGGTGTGGGCGCCGAATTTCGACCGGCGCCCGCCCAGCTCGAATCCGGCGCGACTGACCCGGCCCGCGATGCCCGGAATCCGCGGCGCCGGTGCGATCGCGCTGCGCAGCGAGTCGGGGGACAGGATCCGCACACCGTCGAGTTCCCCACCGCGACACAGTATTTCGTAGAAGCGGGAAAGTTCCGAGGCGGTGGTCACGAGATTGCCGGAGGGCAGCTCCGCGGTGAGGAACGCGCGCACCGATTCCGCCGACGTGGAGGCGCTCATGCCGCCGCCGAGCGCCTTACCGGCCACCACCGACCAGGCCCGGGAAGGCCGCGGTCCGGTGCGCACGCTCGGCACCACCCGGTCGACGTCCTCGGGTGCCACGCCGAACGTGGTCCATCGGAAACCGAGCGGATTCAGCACCCGCTCGGCGAGATGGTCGCGCATCCGCTTGCCGGTCGCGCGCTGGACCAGCAGGCGCAGGATCAACCCGCTGGTCAGGGCGTGATAGACGCGCAATCGCCGGGGCGGCCAGCTCGGTCGCAACTCGATCAGCGCCCGCACCGCGAGGTCCTCGTCCACGACGGCGTCGAAGCCGCGGTAGCCCGCCGGCATGAACGGCACCCCGGCGGCGTGGGAGAGCACATCGGCGATGGTGATGCGGCCCTTGCCGTGCGCCGCGAATTCCGGAATGTAGTCGCACACCCGGTCTTCCGGAGCGAAGGCGCCCTGCTCGATCAGCATCGCCATCACCGTCGCGGCGACGCCTTTGGCGGTGGAGAAACCGCAGAACGGGGTGTCGACGGTGATCGGTGTGCGTTCGACGTCGGGCCCGTCGCCGGGGGCGTTACCCCAGCCGTGGCCGATGGCCCGGTTCAGCACGATCGCGCCGTGGCGGCGCAGGCAGATCTGGATCGCCGGAGTGGTCCCCATCCGGTACCACGCGCGGACCGACTCCCACACCGCTTCGACGTCGCCGGGCCGCAGACCGGCCGCGGTCGGGTCGTCCTCGGGCCCGACCGAGGTCACGGTGTCCGGATCGGCGGGGACGGAAACCATCGGGGCGACACTGTTCACGGCGTCAGCATAGTGATCGGGGACATCGGTGCAGGTCGGAGCGTCGCCGCTGCTCAGCTGCGCAATTCGCGGGCGAGCGCTCCCACCGCCTTGCCGAGCGCCTCGACGGCATAGGCGAGCTCGCGGGTGGCGGTGCTACAGCCCGGGCGCGACCGGTTCGACCGTGCGCCATCCGACACTGGTCACCGACGGTTCCAGGCTCAACCGGCTGACCGCCGACTCCATCTGCCGGTCGTCGCGCTGATCGCCGACCAGATCCGCGCGCACCTCCACCCGGCCCGCGTCCTCGGCGTTGGCGCTGGCGACCGAGACGAGCCGGAAGTCGGTGCGCGTCAACGCCTGTACCAGCAATGCCCGCACATGCGCCTCGTGCGCGTCGTCGGTGACGGCGGTGAACGCGTACTGCGCGGGTTGCTCGTGACCCGATTCGGGTTGGCGGTCCACCCTGCGCCCGGCCGCCCGCAACGCGATGTTGACGATCACGACCGCGACCGTCCCGGCCGCCGCGGTGCCGTACATCCCGGCACCGGAGAGCGCGCCCACCGCCGCCGCGCACCAGAGTGTGGCGGCGGTGTTGAGACCCCGGACGTTCAATCCGTCGCGGATGATCACACCCGCGCCGAGAAAGCCGATACCGGAAACGATTTGGGCCGCGACCCGCGTCGGGTCGGCCGCACCACCGTGAAACCCGTGCGCGGACAACAGCACGAACAACGCCGCACCCGCGGAGACCAGAGCGTTGGTCCGCAATCCGGCCATCCGGGCCCGGTACTGGCGTTCGAAACCGATCACCGCACCGAGACCGACACCGGTGGCCAGGCGCAGCAGCATCTCCCACGTCGACATGAGAAAACAACCCTTCGATCGGAGGGCGAGAACTCGCGCGCGCAGGCTACCGCGACATCCGTCGGGCCGCGTCGACACGAGAGTGGTCGCCGAGTGAATTCTTGGCAAAACGACGTATGGGACTGTCGTCGGGCACAGCGACCACCTCCTTCCGGGACACGACCCGCGTAGAACGGCGCCGGTCGGTGGCGCCGAGAAGGAAGTAAACACCGCCGATCGGATCCTGGCAACCCTGCCGGCGGCCATCGATTTGACAAGCGCGCACTCCGGGTTCACCCTTTTGCAGTCAGCACCTCGCTAGGCGAGGCTCCTGTACGAACACAGGCCACTGATCCGACGACGTCGAGAGACGCCCAGGGTTAGGACAGATCTTCCCGGATTAAGGGATGATCCGAAGTGGCTTCTCCCGCAAGGGGATACGTCGTCCAGTGCCGAAGCTCTGACGAGAGGGGTGCGCGATCCGCCGGCCGGCGGGTCTCCCTCCCGCGTGGTGCCGATCACCCGAAACAGCGACGTGCGCGTGCGTCCCGGCAGCGAGGAGGTGAGGGGCGATGCCATCCGGAGATAGTCCGTATCCGAGTTCACGAACCGTATCGTTCCCGGCTCGCTGCCTGTCCGCCTGAACTCACCCCGATCCACCGCCTCGGTGTCACCGGTGCGGGGTCCCGGGGTGTCGCGGCCTGCCCGCAGCCGGGTTTCCCTGTGAGGAGATCCCATGTACCGCAACGTCTTCCGTCGGATCACCGGCCGCCGCCTGAGTGAATTCGAGCGCCGCAACCTGCGTTCCTGCCGTCCGGCGGCACCCGTGCACACCGCCGCCCTCGGCGCTCACCCCGGCCGCCGTCCGGGCGCGTTCCGTTAGCTCTGGAACTCGAAAATCTCAGAACTGCACCGAGTTTCAGGAAGCGAGCGCGGCAATGACCACCTTTTCCGACGACACCCGCACCCCGGCCGCACCGCCCGGCGCGGTCGCCGATCACGCCCACGTCGGCGATATCGTCGGCGCGCTGGGCGTGATCCGGCAGCACGACGGCCCCGCCGGCCGCGGCCGGCTGCAGAGATTGCGCATGCTGGCGGCGGTGATCGGCCCCGGCCTGATCGTCATGGTCGGCGACAACGACGCCGGCGGCGTGGCGACCTACGCCCAGGCCGGGCAGAACTACGGTATGGCCCTGCTCTGGACGCTGGTACTGCTGATTCCGGTGCTGTACGTCAACCAGGAAATGGTGGTCCGGCTCGGTGCCGTGGCCGGGGTCGGCCATGCCCGGCTGATCTTCGCGCGGTTCGGGAAGTTCTGGGGCGCGTTCAGCGTCGGTGACCTGTTCGTGGTCAACGCCCTGACCATCGTCACCGAATTCATCGGTGTGGCAATGGCGCTGAGCTACTTCGGGCTGCCGAAGGCGGTATCGGTGCCGCTGGCGGGGGTCGCGCTGTTCGCGGTGGTCGCGGGCGGGTCGTTCCGCCGGTGGGAAAGCCTGATGATGACCCTCATCGCGGTCGACGTCGTGCTGTTCCCGATGGCATTGCTGGTCCATCCCAGCGTCTCGGGGACCGCGCACGGGCTGATCCCGTCCCTGCCGGGCGGGCTCTCGTCGACCCTGCTGCTGATCATCGTGGCGATCGTCGGCACCACCGTCGCGCCGTGGCAGTTGTTCTTCCAGCAGTCCAACATCGTCGACAAGCGCATCACCCCGCGCTGGATCCGCTACGAGCGCATCGACCTGTGGCTGGGGATCGTGGTGGTGATGGCCGGTGCGGTCGCGATCATGGCCGCGACCGCCTACGGACTGTCGGGAACCGGTCCGGCCGGCGGCTTCACCGATGCGGGGGCGGTCGCCGCGGGGTTGCGTGCGCACGCGGGCCCGGTGGTCGGCGCGCTGTTCGCGATCGTCCTGCTCGACGCCTCGCTGATCGGCGCCAACGCGGTCGGGCTGGCGACGACCTACACCCTCGGCGATACGCTCGGCCGGCGGCATTCACTGCACTGGAAGGTGTCCGAAGCGCCCGGCTTCTACGCCGGTTACGCGGCCCTGCTGGCTGTGGCGGCCGCGATCTCGTTCAGCCCGGACCACGTACTGGGCCTGATCACGCAGGGTGTGCAGGCATTGGCCGGGGTGCTGCTGCCCTCGGCGACGGTGTTCCTGGTGCTGCTGTGCAACGACCGCGCCGTACTCGGACCCTGGGTGAATACGCTGCGGCAGAACATCTGCGCCGCGATCATCGTGTGGGCGCTGGTACTGCTGTCGGCGGCGCTCACCGCCGCCACGTTCTTTCCCGGCCTGAGTACCGCAAGCCTCGAGTTCGGGTTGGGTGCGGGCGTGCTCGCCGGTCTGGCCGCAGGGGCGGTCGCACTGCTCGCGCACCGGCGATCCCGGCGCCGCTGTGCCGCGGCGACCGCGGCCCGATTCGGTGACCTCGATCCCGGCCAGGTGAAGGACTTGGACCGCGATGCCGAACGCGCCGAACTCGCCGGAGACCGCGACACCTTCCGCACCCCGGCGCTGCACACCCTCGAGCGTCCGACGTTCACCCCGCTGCGCACCGCCGGCATGCTCGCCCTGCGCGGATATCTGCTGGTGGCGGTCGTGCTGGTCGTTGTCAAGATCGTCGAATCCATCGGCTGAGGGGCGCCGGGCCGGTGGGATCTGCCTGATTCGAACCGCCGAACCCGGGTAGTACGCCTGCAAGCAGGGAGGAGTGTGCCCTGTGCGGCCGACACCGGGAAACGGAGGTGCCATGATGACGGACCCGCGGATGGCGCGTGGAAGCACATCGCAGGAGCAGGCGCAGCGGCGGCGGGTGCTGCGAGCGCCGCGCAAGCATGCCGGTGAGGGAATCGAGGACACGTACAACATTCCGGGCATCGTGCTGTGTGCATTGAGTTTCGTCGCGCTGGCGCTCGCGCTGACCGCGGCCGGATACGGCTTCGGCGGATGGGCGATCGTGGCCGGTGTGGTGTGCGCGGTATGCCTGATCAGCGGCGTGGCGTGGATCGCGCTCGAGAGCAAGCGGACGCAGGCCCGTGACCAGTGGGAGCCGCATCAGCGACAGGGGCACTGATCAGGCCGGGAGAGGAGAGAGATGGTCGAGAAGACTCGCACCGGCGGTTTCACCACCGACGACGCCGGAATTCCGGTGGCCGGCGACGAAGATTCGCTGACGATCGGCCCCGACGGCCCGATCCTGCTCCACGACGCGTATCTGATCGAGAAGATGGCCGCGTTCAACCGCGAACGCGTCCCCGAACGTCAGCCGCACGCCAAGGGCGGCGGCGCGTTCGGCGTCTTCGAGACCACGCAGGATATGAGTGCCTACACCTGCGCGAAGGTCTTCCAGCCCGGGGCGAAGACGGAGATGCTGGCCCGGTTCTCCACGGTGGCCGGTGAGCGGGGCAGCCCGGACACCTGGCGTGATCCGCGCGGATTCGCGTTGAAGTTCTACACCGAGGACGGCAATTTCGATCTGGTCGGCAACAACACGCCGATCTTCTTCGTCCGCGATCCGATGAAGTTCCAGGACTTCATCCGATCGCAGAAACGCCGGGCGGACAACAACTTACGCGACCACGACATGCAGTGGGATTTCTGGACGCTGTCGCCGGAGTCGGCGCACCAGGTCACCTGGCTGATGGGCGATCGCGGTATCCCGCGCACCTGGCGCCACATGAACGGCTACTCCAGCCATACCTACATGTGGGTCAACGCCGAGGGCGAGAAGCACTGGGTCAAGTACCACTTCCTCACCGACCAGGGGGTGGAATTCTTCACCCAGGACGAGGGCGATCAGATGGCCTCGATGGATACCGACTATCACATCCGGGATCTGTGGGAGGCGATCGAGCGCGGCGACCATCCGAGCTGGACGCTGAAGATGCAGATCATGCCGTTCGAGGCGGCCAAGTCCTATCGGTTCAACCCGTTCGATCTGACCAAGGTGTGGCCGCACGGCGACTATCCGCTCTACGAGGTCGGCCGGATGACGTTGAACCGCAACCCGTCCGACTATCACACCGAGATCGAACAGGCCGCCTTCGAGCCGAGCAGCGCGGTGCCGGGCACGGGACCGAGTCCGGACAAGATGCTGCTGGGCCGATGGTTCTCGTATCCGGACGCCCACCGCTACCGGATCGGCGCGAACTACAAGGAATTGCCGGTCAACGCGCCGAAGTCGCCGTCGCATTCCTACACCAAGGACGGCCACATGCGGCACCACAATCCGGGCGACCCGGTCTACGTGCCGAATTCCAAGGGCGGCCCGCATGCCGAACCGGGCCGCGCCGGTCCGACCGCCGGCTGGTACACCGACGGTGAAATGGTCCGGGCGGCGTACACGCTGCGCCGCGACGACGACGATTGGGGCCAGGCGGGCACTCTCGTCCGCCAGGTGCTCGACGACGCGGCGCGAGAACGGTTGGTGGACAACATCGTCGGCCATCTGCTCAACGGCGTGTCCGAGCCGGTGCTGGAGCGCGCCTTCGAATACTGGCGCAATGTCGACAAGGATCTCGGCGACCGGGTGGAATCCGGAGTCCGGGCGAAACAGGACGAGAAGGATCCGAAGGCGGCCGCGCAGGGCAATCCCGCCCGCTCCGCCGCTCAGCACAAGGCCTGAGGAGGGCCGGAGGAGCGAACGCCGTCGGCCGCGAAGCGCCCACCCCGCCGGTAGCGGGTGGGCGGTTGAGCAGGTCTTCTCGTGGTATGTCCCGATCATGATCGCGAATTCCGCTGCCGCTCCTCATGTCCTGCGGGAGTACTCGTTCATCGCGGACGGTGAGCGCGGCGCCCTGGTCGGTCCGCGCGGCGACATCTCGTGGATGTGCCTGCCGCGCTGGGACGGAGACGCCGTCTTCGCGAGCCTGCTGGGCGGTTCCGGTCTGTACGCCGTCACGCCGTCGGGTCCGTTCGTCTGGGGCGGCTACTACGAGGACGGCACGCTGATCTGGCGGTCGCGGTGGCTGTCCGGGAGTGCGGTGATCGAATGCCGGGAAGCGTTGGCCTTTCCGGGCGATCGGCATCGGGCCGTGCTGATGCGGCGCGTCGTGGCGGTGCAGGAGGATGCCGAGATCGATGTGGAGTTGCGGCCGGTCGCGCGGTTCGGCGCCGCGCCGATACACCATCCGCGCCGCGCGGACGGAGTGTGGACGGCGCGCGCGGGCGGGCTGCGGATGCGCTGGTCCGGCGCGCCCGGCGCCGAGATCGACGAGGACGGTTCCGGCCGGGGATGGACGGCGCACCTGTCGGTGCCCGCGGGCAGCTACCACGATCTGATCCTGGAAATGTCGGATCACACCCTGCCCGATGATCTACCCGACCCCGATACCTATTGGGAGGCAACGGAAAACGCCTGGCGGCGCGATCGCCCGGATTTCGGTGCCACGGCCGCCCCGCGCGACAGCGCCCACGCGTTCGCGGTGCTGCGCGGGATGACCGCCGATACCGGCGGCATGGTGGCGGCGCCCACCACCAGCCTGCCCGAACGCGCCGACCGGGGCGAGAACTACGACTATCGCTATGTCTGGATCCGCGATCAATGCCTGGCCGGGCAGGCGATCGCGATCGGCGGCCCCCATCCGTTACTCGACGCCGCGGTCGGTTTCACGGCCGCCCGCCTGCTCGACGACGGTCCCACGCTGGCGCCCGCCTACACCATCGACGGGAAGAGTGTGCCGCCGGTGCGCGAGATCGAGCTTCCCGGATATCCGGGCGCGCGGCCCGTCATCGGCAACCGGGTCCGCGGGCAGTTCCAGCTCGACACCTTCGGCGAGGCGTTGTTGTTGTTCGCCGCGGCCGCTCGGCACGATCGACTCGGCGGCGATCACCGCCGCGCGGTCGATATCGTGGTGTCGGCTATCGCGGACAATCATCACCGCCCGGACGCGGGGATCTGGGAGATCGAGAACCGGCTGTGGACCCATTCCCGGCTGATCTGCGCGGCCGGGCTGCGCGCGGTCGCGGCCTGTCCGGACACCGGCGCCGATATCGCGTACTGCAGTTCGCTGGCCGATACGCTGGTCGCCGAGGCCGCCCGCACCGGCGTGCATCCGACCGGCCGCTGGCAGCGCGCCCCCGATCAGCCGGGTGTGGACGCCGCGCTGCTCCTGCCGTTGATCCGCGGTGCGCTACCCGCCGACGATCCGCGCTACGCGGCCACCTTCTTCGCGATCCAGCGGGATCTGACCACCGACTACTGCGTCTACCGCTACCGGCACGACGATCGTCCGCTCGAGATGAGCGAAGGCGCGTTCCTGCTGTGCGGCTTCACCATGGCGATGGCGGCCGCCCAGCTCGACCGCCCGGTGACCGCGATGCGTTTCTTCGAGCGCAATCGCGCGTCGTGCGGGACACCGGGCCTGTTCGCCGAGGAATTCGATGTCCGCCAGCGGCAGTTGCGCGGCAATCTGCCCCAGGCGTTCGTGCACGCGATGCTGCTGGAAGCGTCGCTGCGGCTCGGGCCGCTCGCGCCGGAGCTGCCGTCGGAAGCGGTGGTGCCGACCGATCGCGGCAACTAGGTGATGTCGACGATCGGCAAGCGCAGCGCGCCGGGGGCGTCGGCGGGAACCACGGGCGCTGTGGGGGAGACCGGGGCCAGCCGCCGGTACGGCGCGCCCAGCGCCGGCCGCCGATCCGGCTCACCCTTGTTCGGCCACAGCGCCAGCGCCCGTTCGGCCTGTGCGGTGATGGTCAGCGAGGGATTGACGCCGAGATTCGCCGAAATCGCCGAGCCGTCGACGATGTGCAGGCCCGGATGGCCGTACATGCGCTGATAGGGGTCGACGACGCCGGTCTCCGGGGAATCGCCGATCACGCAGCCGCCGATGAAATGCCCGGTCATCGGGATGCCGAACAGGCTGGTGAAACCGGCGGTCGCGATACCGTCGATTTTGTCGGCCACGCGGTGGGCCACCTCGTGCCCCGCCGGAATCGAGGTCGGATTCGGTTGTCCCTCACCTTGTTTCGTGGTCATCCGGCGGCCGAACAGCCCGCGTTCGGTGTAGGTGGTGAGCGAATTGTCCACCGACTGCATCACCAGCAGGCCGATCATCCGCTCCGACCAGCGGCGCGGATTGTGCACCTTCGCCAGATCGCGGCGGCGCCGCCAGTTCTCGCGCAACCACAGCCGGGTGCGTGAGGTGCTGCCGTCCTCGTCGTACATCACGGTCGTCATCAACGACAGCACATTGCTGCCCTTGCCGTAGCGCACCGGTTCGATATGGGTGTCGGCGTCGGGATGGATCGAGGAGGTGATGGCCACGCCCTTGGTGAAGTCGGTATCGGCTCGCCGGCTCCGGATCGACAGCAGCTCTTCGGAATTCGTGCGCGACAGATAGCCCAGGCGCGCGGAGATGTGCGGCAGCGAGCCGCGGTCGCGCAGCCGGTGCAGTAACCGCTGGGTGCCGAGTGCGGCCGCGGCGAAGATCACCTGTTCGGCGGTGAAGCTGCGGCGTGCCTTGCGAATCCAGCGCCCGGTGCGGACGGTGTCGACGCGGTACCCGCCCGAGGGCAGCGGCACCACATCCACCACGGTGGTGTGCGGATGTACGGCGGCCCCGGCCTTCTCGGCGAGATACAGGTAGTTCTTCACCAGCGTGTTCTTGGCGTTGTGGCGGCATCCGGTCATACATTCACCGCAGTGGGTGCAGGTGCGCCGGGACGGGCCGACGCCGCCGAAATAAGGGTCGGGCACCTCCTGCCCGGCGCGAGTGCCGTTGCCGCCGAACAGGACTCCCACCGGCGTATGCCGGAACGACGCTCCCACACCCAGTTCCTCGGCCACCTCGCGCAGCACCCGGTCCGAGGCCGTGGTGGCCGGATTCGTGGTGACGCCGAGCATGCGTTTGGCCTGGTCGTAGTGCGGCGCCAGTTCGGCGTCCCAGTCGGTGATGTGGGCCCACTGCGGGTCGGCGAAGAATTTCGCGGGCGGTTCGTACAGGGTGTTCGCGTAGACGAGGGAGCCGCCGCCGACACCGGCGCCGCTCATGATGAAGGTGTCCTTCAACAGGGTCAGGCGCTGGATGCCGAAACATCCCAGGCGCGGCGCCCAGAGGAATTGCCGCGCGCGCCAGGAGTTCTTCGCGAACTCGTCGTCGGCGAAGCGCCTTCCGGCCTCGAGGACGCCGACCCGGTAGCCCTTCTCGGTCAGGCGCAGCGCGCTGACACTGCCGCCGAATCCCGACCCGATGACTACCACGTCGTAGTCGAACCCCATCGCCGCGCCCTTTCCCGTTACCGATCGTCCCTCGTACCGTATGGGCGGATCAGGGGGCGGACGCAGAGATCGGCGGCCAGAAAATCAATAGTTCCGGTCACGCCGATAGGCGGCCGGCGTGGTTCCGGTCCAGCGCTTGAAGGCGTGGATGAACGGTGTCGCCTCCGCGTAGCCGAGCCGGATGGCGATGTCGTCGATGGTCAGCGGCGTCCCGGAGAGCATCTCCTGGGCGAGCGCGCGGCGCACCTCGTCGAGCAGCGCCCGATAGCTGGTCCCGGCCTCGGTGAGGCGGCGGCGCAGCGTCCGCACACTCATGTTGAGCTCCCGGGCCACGGCCTCGATCGGCGGCGGGGTGGTGATACCGGTCGCGCCGCTGCCGGGCAGCAGTCGTTCCCGGACCTCGGCCGCGATCCCGGTGCGCGCGCTGCGGCGTTGCACCAGATCCCGGCACTGGGCGATACAGACCGCCCAGGTCTGCTGATTCGCCTGCGGCAGCGGCTGGGCGAGGATCTCCGGTGCGACGGTGAACATGGTGTGCGCGCGCCCGAAGCGCGGCCGCGCGCCGAGCACGGCCTCGAGCCGGTCGGCGTACGGCGGTTCGTCGTAACCGAATTCCATTCGGGCGAAGGAGAAGTCGTGGCCGAGCAGATCGGCCATCACCCGGTGCATGGCGACGATGTCGCGTTCCACCAGGAAGGTCTGCACATCCGGCGGGATGAGCTCGTGGTGAATCCAGGCGATCACATCGTCGCGCCGATACTCGACGATCGGTGTGCAGAAGGCGAATCCGAGCCGGTAGTACCGCATCGCCAGCGAAATCGCCTCGCGCAGAGTGGGACTGGTGACGCAGGCGAAGCCGAAGATGCCGAAGGTACTCAATCGGTACCGCCGCCCGACCTCGACGCCGAGCGCGGGAATCTCGCCGAGTTCGGCGACCAGATTGCGCACCACCGCCAGTTCGGCCTCGGCCGGGATCTGTGCTCCCGGATCGGTGAGTGCGGCCGGTCCGATACCGGATCCGGCGAGCAGCCGCGTCCGGTCCACCCCGTATCCGGCGGCGAATTCGGTCATCACCGCGACGCTGGCGACCCCGCGGGGGAAGTTCCAGGTGCGGACCTCGGGCGCCTCGACGGTGTGCATGGCACCATTATGGCCGGAACTATTGATCAGCTGGGGCGAACGGCCGGGGATAGGGTTGTCGGATGGAGCAGGCGCAGTCCGCCGGCGGCCGGGAAGACCGCGATCGGGAATGGGACCGCGAGGTCCGTGGTGGTGAGACGGAAACCGAACAGCTGGACCGCAATCTGACCAGCTTGATTCAGGAATTGCGAGTGGTGCAGACGGGTGTGCAGCTGCTGACCGGCTTCCTGCTGACGCTGCCGTTCCAGGCCAGGTTCACCGTGATGTCCACGCCGATGCGCGGTCTGTATCTGGCGGTGGTGGCCGCCTCGATCGCGGCGACGGTCTTCCTGATCGCGCCGGTCGCCGCCCACCGCATCCTGTTCCGTCAGCATCGCCTCGGCAGCGTGGTACGCACCGCCCACACGTTCGCGCTGGTCGGGCTGGCGCTGCTCGGCATCGCGCTCACCGGAGTCGCGGTGCTGATCTTCGACACGGTGGCCGGTGCGGTCGCCGCCACCGTCATCGGTGTGTGCTTCGCGGTGCTGTTCCTCCTGACCTGGTTCGCCCATCCGTGGCGGGAGCGCCGGCGCGGTGTCCGGACGCGGTGAGGACGCCCACAGCGGCCCGAAACAGCGGCCGGAGGGCGTTTCGTGCCGGGGTCGCCGGGTATCGCGCCCGATGTCAGTGATTTCGACGCGTTGGAGGTGAATCCCTTGTCGGAGCACGAGAAGGGCGGAGGCCGCGAAGGCCTCGAAGGCGTCGTGGAAGGCGCGAAGGGTAAGGCCAAGGAAGCCGCCGGCCAGGTATTCGGAAAGGACGACCTGCGCGAGGAGGGCAAGGCCCAGCAGAGCCGCGCCGAATCGCAGCGCGAGGCCGCCCAGAAGGAGGCCGAGGCCGAGAAGCACCGCGCGGAAGCCGGTGTGGAGGAGAAGCGGCAGCAGGCTTTCCAAGGCAAGGACGGCTCCTGACGGTGACGTGAGGAACCCGAAAAAGGGTGCCCGGCCGTATCGGCCGGGCACCCTTTCTCTTCGATTACCGGCTCTCTTCGATTACCGGCCCAGCGCGCTGGCGAGTTGTTTCTTGGTCATCTTCGAGCGGCCCTTGATATTGCGTTGGCGCGCTTCGTTGTAGAGCTGATCGCGGGTCGGGCCCTGTGAACCTTTGCCGGACCGCTGGCCACCGCGGCGCTGCGGCGACATATCGTTGGTGGAACTGCGGCTCCCGGTACGGGTTTTGCCCGCCTGCGCACGATTCTTGTTGACCGTGCGCGCGCCGATTTCCTCTGCGCGGCCTTTACTCGCACCCCGTTTCCGGGCCGACGACTTCACATGTTCGTATTGGCGTTCTTCTTTGGCAGACCATTCCTTGGGCATGACTACACCTTTCGGTCGTGTGGATGGACGGTTGGATCCCTAGGTCGGCTGCGGCTCGCAGAGCGCCTGCTGCCGAAGACTTTTCAGCGTGCGCGACAGAATGCGGGATACGTGCATCTGAGAGATCTGCAGTTTCTCGGCGATCTGGTTCTGCGTCTTCGATTCGAAAAAGCGCATGATCAGAATTCTGCGTTCCCGGGTGGGCAGCGCATCGATGAGCGGGCGCACCGCCATCGCGTCCTCGGTCAGTTGGTAGCACTGTTCCTCGGCGCCGAGCTTGTCCATGATCGCGCCGTCGTCGGCGTCGACGACGGCGTCGATGGAATTCGGCTGGTAGGCGTTGCCGGCGATCATGGCCTGCACCACCTGCGGACCGTCGACGTCGAGGGCTTCGGACAACTCGCGGGCGGTCGGCATGCGCCCGAGTTCGTGAGCCAGATGTTCGGTCGTCGGACCGATGCGCAGCCACAATTCCTTGACGGCGCGTGGGACCCGGGTCGACCAGGTGTAGTCGCGGAAGTGACGGCGAACCTCGCCCATCACTGTCGGTACGGCGAAGGAGAGAAAAGAATTTCCTCGTGCCGGATCGAATCGATCGACGGCCAGGACGAGACCGAGCCTCGCCACCTGGTGCAGATCGTCGAACGCCTCGCCGCGGCCGGAGAATTTCCGAGCGATATGCTCGGCCAGCGGCAGGCAGAGTTCGATGATTTCCGCTCGGACCGACTCCCGATGCGGATCGGTATGATCCAGAGCGGCCAGTTTCTCGAACCAGGGTTCGATGTTGTCATAACTGTTGGCACCGTGGCGTGCGGCGGTTTCGGCACGACGGGCGATCGGTTCATGTGTCATTCGAGATACCTCGCTTCCAACTGAATCCGACCCAGACTGGGTACCCGTTGGTGCGGCTCTCAAAAGACGTCGAACGGCGCACGCCGGGATATTCACCCGATTTCCGGGCGATGACCAGGGCGTACGCCGTTCCTGATAATATCCGGCACCGGCCGGAATTTGTGGTTTCAGCCTTCCGGCGTGTTGCCGACCCGCCGGTCGTAGTCCGCTCGGGCGGCTCGATCGACCTCGTCGGTGAATATTCGGTGCACGCCCATGCGGCGGGCGGTGAATTCGCCGAAGGCGCGCGGCGTGAGTTTGTTGAACGCCATCGCCACCCCGGCCAGCCGGGTGACCGTGACCCGTCGGCGCGGGCGTGCGATCAGCCGCACCACCGCCCGGGCGACATCCTCGGGTTCGGCCAGCAGGCCCATCGGCGCCTTGGTGCCGGCGATCAGTTCGGTGCGGGTGAAGGTCGGCAACACCGCCGAGAAGCGCACTCCGCTGCCGCGGCATTCCAGCCGCATGGCCTCGGTGAAGCCGAGAACGGCCTGTTTGCTCGCACAGTAGGTCGCCATACCGGGGGTGGGATTCTCCCCGGCCAGCGACGCGATATTCACGATGTGGCCGCGCCCGCGTGAAAGCATCTGTGGCAGTGCGGCTTTGGTGCCGTTCATGACACCGAGGACGTTGACCTCGAGGATGCGGCGGGTGATGGTGTCGGATTCGTCGGTGAAACGGCCGACGGGCATGATGCCGGCGTTGTTGATCAGAACGTCGACGGGGCCGGCCTCGGTCTCGACCGCCGCGAGGAAGTCGGCGAACGAGCCCGGGTCGGTCACATCGAGCGCCAGGGTGGCCGCGGCGCCGAGCCGCGATCCGGCCTCGGCGACGGCGTCCGCATCGATATCGCCGAGCGCCACCCGCGCACCGGCGTCGCGCAGGTGTTCGGCGATCGAATAGCCGATACCCCGCGCGCCGCCGGTGACGGCGACCACCGTCCCCGGCAGTCTGGTGCTCACCCGCGCCGCCGGTACCGGACGGTGCACGGCTGCTGCAACTGCACCACCATCTTGGAGTGGTCGTTGCGGTAGCTGTCGGAGGGCTGCGCCATCTCGAATTCCCAGTCCCGCAACAGGATCGAGAAGATCGCCTTCAGCTGCATGAGGGCGAACGCCTGGCCGACGCAGCGATGCCGTCCGGCGCCGAACGGGATCCAGGTCCAGCGGTTCACCAGATCCGCCTGGTTGGGATCGACGTAGCGGCCCGGATCGAAGCGGTCGGGCTCGGGGAAGTCCTCCGCGATCCGGTTGGAGACCGCCGGCGTGGTCGCGACCAGATCGCCCGGTGCGATGCTGTGCCCGCACACCTCGAATTCGCCGCGCGCGACGCGCATCAGGATGATCAGCGGCGGATGCAGCCGCAGCGTCTCCTTCAACGTCGCCTCGAGCTGCGGAATCTGGCGCAGCGCATGGAAACTCACATCCTGGCCGTCGGCGTAGAGCTCGTCGAGTTCGCCGACGACCCCGGCCAGCACCTCGGGATTGCGCAGCAGTTCGATGGTCGTCCAGGCCGCGGTGCCGGAGGTGGTGTGGTGACCGGCGAACATCATCGAGATGAAGATGCCGGTGATCTCGCTGGCGGAGAACCGCAACTCGCCCTGTTCGTCGCGGATCGAGACCAGCACGTCGAGCATGTCGCGATCCTCTTTGCCCTGCGGCGGATTCGCGATGCGGCCGTTCATGATCTCCTGGACCAGTTCGACCAGCTTCGCGCGCGCCTCGTCGCGGCGGCGGAAGCTCTCGATCGGCGCGTAGGGGTCGACGTAGCACAGCGCGTCGGTGCCGCGCTCGAGTTCGTGGTACAGGTGCGCGAACCGCTCGTCGAGTTCCTCGCGGAACTTCTTGCCGATCAGACAGGCCGAGGAGGTGTAGATGGTCAGCTCGGCGAAGAACTCGAGCAGGTCGATTTCGCCCTCGTCGCCCCAGCCTTCGAGGATGCGGTGCACCTCGTGCGCGATGGTTTCGGCGTGCCCGCGCATGAAGTCACCGCGCAGGGCCTGGTTGTGCAGCATTTCCTTGCGGCGCTCGGGGCTGGCGTCGAAGACCACGCCGTCACCGAAGATCGGCTTCATGAACGGGTAGGCGGCGCCCTGGTCGAGATCCTCGTCGGCCGCGCGGAAGAAGAATTCGTTCGCCTCGGCGCCCGAGAGCAGGATGACGTCCTTGTCGGCCAGCCGGAATGAGCCCACATCGCCGCACTCGGCGCGCACCCGCCGCATCAGCGCGATCGGATCGGTGCGGAACTCTTCGAGGTGGCCGTGCTCGTGTTCGCCCCCGGAGACCTGCCGCGGCTTGACCAACGTCATGAGAAATCCTTCCGCATTCCCGGATCCATCGGTGATGGACACGTGTCTGGACGGTACTACGGAAGGGTGGGCGAGGCAAGGTCCGGCACTGTTTCGGGCAGTGTCGGACGGGGTGTGCGGGAACGATGTCGGTGCTGGTACTCAGCGCAGGACCGGCGCCGAGCGCACGGTGCTGAGCTGCCGGATGATCGCGGCGGCGTGGTTGTCGAACCGCTCCCGGTCGATGGTGATGTCGCCGATCAGATACGGGCGGTAGCAGTAGGCGAGCGCGCCGAAGATGGCCATCGCGTTGAGCGTCGCGTCGGTCTCGTCGGGAGCCGGGGTGTCGGTGTCGTCGGCGGCGATCACCGACGCGATCGGCCCGGTGATCACGGCGACCAGTTCGCTGCCGCGCCGGGTCAGCGCCGGGGTGGCGATGGACTCGACGAACAGGATGCGCCCGCGCCGGGGGTCCTCGGTGAGGAAATCGGTGAACGCGCGCACCACGTGACCGAACAGCAGATCCCGGTCCTCGGGCGCGTCGGCCAGCGCGGCGAGCAGCCGATCCCGGCACTGTTCGACGGTGTTCTCGAGGACGGTGGTCATCAAATCGTCGAGATTGGCGAAACTCTCGTAGAAATAACGTTCGGTGAGCCCCGCCTGTCGGCATACTCCGCGCATCGAGGTCTCGGCCGCGCCGGCTCCGGCCATGAGCTCGTAGCCGGCCTGCAGCAGCCGTTCGCGACGTGCGGCGATGCGATCGGCCGGTTCGCGCCCACGCCAGGGGCGGCTGCCCGTTTTCGGAGTGTGCGGCGAATCGGCCATGGCGGTGATGCTACCGGGGGGCGGCGACGGGGCGTTTTGTTGACATCGACCGCTGTTGACATCCAGTGATGTCAACATTACGGTCGGAGCATCGCTTCGACCACCCCGCAAGGACGCGCCATGAACACCTCGGTCTACGACGACCAAGCCCACGCGATCAGGGCCCGCGATGTGCGATTCGATTTCGACTCCGTCCCCATGCACTACATTCCGGGCGAGGTCATGGCGACCCACATCATCAACGTGATGCACCTCGTTCTCCCGGAGGGGGAACGCGCGATGGCCGCGGCACTGGCCGAGGCGCTGGCCTACATCGACGACGAGCGGCTGCGCGAAGAGGTTCAGGGCTTCATCGGCCAGGAGAATCAGCACGCCAGCTCGCACGCGCAGGCACGCCGCCATCTGGAGTCGCTCGGGCTCGACGTGGCCCCGATGGTGGAGACGGTGGCCTGGCTGGTCGATCGGATCCTCGGCGATCACGGCCTGACCGGCCGCGCCAAACACGAGTGGCTGTGTGAGCGCCTCGGCCTGTTCGCAGGGATGGAGCACTACACCGCCGTCATCGGCGAATGGCTGCTCACCAACGACGTACTCGAGGCCAAGAACATGCATCCGGCGATGCTGGACCTGATCCGCTGGCACGGCGCGGAAGAGGTCGAACACCGCAGCGTGGTCTACGACGCGTATATGCACGTCGACGGCGGATATCTGCGCAAGGCCCGCACGGCCGTGCTGGCCAGCTCGTCGCTGCTGGTGCTGTTCGTGGTCGCCGGCGGCTATCTGTTCGCCAAGGATCCCGACCCGCGCAAGGGGCGGTTCTGGCCGTTGCAGTTCCTCAGCGCCTCCGCTCGCGGCGTGGTGCCGCGCATGTCGACCTTCCTGACCGAGATTCCGCGCTATCTGCGGCCCGGATTCCATCCCTCCCAGCTCGGCAGTATGGACAACGCGCTGCGGTATCTCGCGCAGTCGCCGGCGGCGCGCGAGGGCCGGCGATGACGGCGGTGGCGTACCCGGTCGCCGCCGACCGGCCGGAGTATCGGCCGTCGCTGCCGCTGCGGGCGGTCGGCGCGGTGTTCGACCTGTATCGCCGCGGCGTCACCACGGAACCGCCGATCGAGGTGCTGTCGCGGCCGAATCCGGTGCGGCGCAGTGGTTTCGAACGTGAGCTGATCGTCGCCCGGCGCGAGACGCAGGCGGGCGACGTGGTGGTGCTGACCCTGGTCGCGCCCTACGGCGGGCAGTTGCCGCGCTGGGTTCCGGGTGCGCACATCGACGTGTTCCTGCCCTCCGGGCGCCAGCGGCAGTATTCGCTCAACGGTGACCCGGCCGATCGCGGGAGCTATCGCATCGCCGTGCGCCATCTGCCCGAGGGCGGCGGTGGATCCGACGAGATCCATCGCGACGTGGCGGTGGGGGACCGGTTGCGCGTGCGCGGGCCGCGCAACGCCTTCGGGTATATCGACGCCCCGCACTACGTCTTCGTGGCCGGCGGTATCGGCATCACCCCCTTGCTGCCGATGGTGGCCGACGCCGAACGGCGCGGAATCGATTGGCGGCTGGTCTATCTCGGCCGCAGCCGGGCGACGATGCCGTTCCTCGACGAACTGTCGGCTCACCGCGGCGGACTGCTCGAGGTCCGGCCCGACGACGAATTCGGTCTCGCCGACCTCGATCTGATTCTGGCCGACGTCCCGCGCGGTACCGCGATCTACGTCTGCGGTCCGCCGCCGCTCATGGCGGCCGCGCTGAGTACCGACGCCGCCCACGAGCCGACCATTTCGGTACACACCGAACGGTTCTCGCCGCTGCCGGTGCAGCGGGGCCGCCCGTTCCGGATCCGGTTGCGGCGCAGCGGTCATACCGTGGACGTCGCCGCCGACGAGTCGGCCCTGGCGGCCATCGGCCGGGTCCTGCCCGACGTCGCCTATTCGTGCCGGCAGGGATTCTGCGGCACGTGCGCGGTGACCGTGCACGCCGGCGCCGTCGACCATCGCGATCGGCGACTGAGTCCCGCCGAACGCGAGACCACCATGCTCACCTGCGTTTCGCGTGCGGCGGGCGACACTCTCGAACTCGACCTGTGAGCACGAGACCGGTTGTTTCGGGCAACGACGCCCGCACCGAAAGGAATTCGACGATGGCAGTATCCGAGAGCGCGCCCGCCGAACACACGCCGATCGCGGTGATCGGCGCCGGAGTCGCCGGAATCGGCCTCGCGGTGTCGTTGCGCGCGGCCGGATTCGAGGACTTCCTGATTCTCGAACGCGCCGGCGATCTCGGTGGCACCTGGCAGGCCAACACCTATCCCGGTTGCGCCTGCGATGTGCCCTCGCATCTCTACTCCTATTCCTTCGCGCCGAATCCCGACTGGTCGCGCACCTACGGACGCCAGCCCGAAATCCTGGGTTATCTGCGCGATGTCGCCGAGCGCCACGATGTGGTGCGGCATATGCGTTTCGGCACCGATGTGGTGCGCGCGCAGTGGGACGAATCGCGGCGGCGGTGGCTCGTGCGCACCGACCGGGGCGTGCTCAGCGCGGATGTGCTGATCTCGGCCGTGGGCCCGTTCAGCGAGGCGAAGATTCCGAATATGCCGGGGCGCGACACCTTCCGCGGCACCCAGTTCCACTCGTTGCACTGGAATCACGAGCACGATCTGACCGGCGAGCGCGTGGCCGTGATCGGCACCGGCGCCTCGGCGGTGCAGTTCATCCCCGAGATCGCGCCGAAGGTGCAGCGGCTCACGGTCTTCCAGCGTTCCGCCCCGTGGATCGTCTCCCGCCTGGATCGGTCCACCCTCGGGGTGGAGCGCGCACTGCTGCGCCGGGTGCCGCTGCTGGGCACGGCGCTGCGGGGCGCCTACTACGCGGGTATCGAGAGCTTCGGACTGGTCGGATTCGTCGACCGTCGCTTCCGCCATCCGTTCCAGGCGCTGTCGGGGATGCAACTGCGCCGCCAGGTCCGCGACCCCGCCCTGCGCCGGAAACTGACGCCGGACTACATGATCGGATGCAAACGCGCGATCTTCTCCGACGCGTACTATCCGGCCCTCACTCGCGACAACGTCGACGTGGTGACGGACTCCATCGCCGAGATCCGCCCCGGATCGATCGTCACCACCGACGGTGCGGAACATCCGGTCGACACCATCGTCTGGGGCACCGGGTTCGGCGCGATCCCGAAACTCTACGACCGGATCGAAGGCGTCGGCGGACTGACCGTGGCCGACCACTACCGTCGCCGGCCCAGCAGTTATCTGGGCGCGGCGATCGCGGGCTTCCCCAATATGTTCCTGACCCTCGGCCCGTTCGGCGCCGCCGGGAACCAGTCCGCGATCTTCATGATCGAATCGCAGATCGCCTACATCGTCGACGCGCTGAAAACCCTGCGCGACAACGATATCGACCGCGTCGAGGTTCGGGCCTCGGTGCAGGACCGGTTCCTCGACGAGATGCGCCGGCGCAGTCGCGATACCGTGTGGCTGGGCGGCGGCTGCGACAGCTACTACACCACCGACAAGGGCGAGAACGCCGGATTGTATCCGAACTGGAGTTTCGAATACCGCCGCCGCGTCGCGAGTTTCGACGCGGACTCCTACCTGCTGTCGCGCCACGTACCGGATCCGACCACCGCAGAGATGAGCAGTATCCGATGATCACAGGACCGTTCGATATGGTGCGCACGCTGCTGGCCCCGGTGCTCGGCGGGGGTGAGCGGCTCGACGTGCGCGACAAGGTCGTGGTGATCACCGGCGGCGCCGCCGGCATCGGCTACGAGCTGGCCCGGCTGCTCTACGACCGCGGCGCCTACGTCGCGCTGTTCGATATCGACGCCGAGGCCGTGCGCGCGAGCGCGGCCGCACTCGGCATCCGGGCGGTCGCGATCACCGTCGACGTGGCCGACCGGGAGGGCGTGCGGCTGGCCGTCGGCCAGGTCCGGGAGAACTTCGGGCGCATCGACGTGGTGGTGGCCAACGCCGGCGTGGTCCCGCGCCCGGCGACCGTGCGGCTGCTCGATCCCGAGGAATTCGACCGGGTGCTGGCGATCAACCTCACCGGCGCCTTCAACACCGTCCAGCCCGCACTCGACGACGTCATCGCGGCGCACGGTCACGTCGTCGTGGTCTCCTCATGTGCCGCGTTCGCCCCCGGAATGGGCGGTTCACCGTACATGGTGAGCAAGGCCGGGGTGGAAC
>NZ_BAFW01000230.1 GCF_000308535.1 Nocardia cerradoensis NBRC 101014
CGGCGGTGTCGAGTACGTAGCCGATGCGGTCGGCGGGCTGGTCCAGGTCCAGCGGCACATATCCGCCGCCGGCCTCGAGCACCGCGTACATGGCGACCACCAGGTCCGTCGAGCGCCGCAGTGCCAGCGCCACCCGCGCCTCGGGACCCACGCCCGCCTCGACCAGCCGCCGCGCCAACCGGCGCACGCGGGCGCCGAATTCGGCGTAGGTCAGGCTCTCGCCGGCCTCGCGATCCACCACCGCGACCGCATCCGCGTGGGTGCGTGCTGCCTCGGCGAACAGCTCGGGAAGCAGTGTCGCGGAACCGATCTCGCGCGAGGTGTAGTTCCACTCGCGCAGTTCCCGGTCGGCCTCGAGCGCATCGATCAGCGCGATGTCGCCGATGGGGCGGTCCGGATCGGCCACCACCGCCGCCAGCACCCGGTCCAGGCGCTTGGCGAATCCGGCGATCGTCGGTTCGTCGAAAAGGTCGAGCGCATAGGAGAATTCGGCGGACATACCCGCCGCCACACCCTCGGCGTCCGGCGCCTCCTGCAGCGTCAGCTGGAGGTCGAATTTCGCCAGCCGGGCGTCGTAGTCGATGCCGTTGACCGACAGGCCCGGCAACTCCAGGCTGGCGTGGCGGATGTTCTGGAAGGCCAGCATCACCTGGAACAGGGGATGCCGCGCCTGCGAACGGGCCGGGTTGAGCACCTCGACCAGCCGCTCGAACGGCACGTCGGCGTGCGCGAAGGCCTGCAGGTCGGTGTTGCGGGCCTGGGCCAGCAGTTCGGCGAAGGTCATCCCGCCGTCGACGTTCGTGCGCAACACCAGCGTGTTGACGAACATGCCGATCAGATCGTCGAGCGCGGCCTCACCGCGACCGGCGACCGGCGTGCCGATCGCGATGTCGGAGGTACCCGACAGCCGCGCCAGCAGGATCGCCAGCGCACCGTGCACCACCATGAACGGCGAGGCGTTGTGGGTGCGGCCGAGGTCGGCCAGGCGCCGCTGGGTTTCCGGCGAGATGACGAACGAATACGTGCCACCGCGATACGACGCCACCGCCGGGCGCGGCCGGTCGGCCGGCAGCACCAGTTCGTCGGGCAGGTCGGCGAGTTCGCGGGTCCAGTACCGAATCTGGTTGGAGATCAACGAGTTCGGATCGTCCTCCGAACCCAGCACCTCGCGCTGCCACAGCGCGTAGTCGGCGTACTGCACCGGCAGTTCGGTCCAGGCCGGCTGCTCCCAGTTGGTACGCGCGGCGTAGGCGACCATCACGTCGCGGGCCAGCGGATGCATCGACCAGCCGTCGGCGGAGATGTGGTGCACCACCATACCGAGCACGTACTCGGTTTCGCTGATCTCGAAAAGCCGTGCGTGCAACGGGACTTCGTTGGTCACGTCGAACGACATGGAGGCCAGTTCGACGAGGTGGTCGATCAGATTGTGCTCGGTCACCGGGACCGGGGTCAGGTCCGGCACGATCTGCGCGGCGTCGAGCACCACCTGCACCGGCGCACTGCCGGTCTCCGGGAACACCGTGCGCAGCGATTCGTGGCGGTCGATCACGTCGATGACGGCGACCTGCAGGGCGGCCACGTCCAATTCACCCGAGAGCCGCATGGCGACGGGGATGTTGTTGACCGCCGAGGAGGTGTCGTAGCGGTTGAGGAACCACATGCGCTGCTGGGCGAGCGAGAGCGGCACCTGTTCGGGCCGCTCGCGCGCGACCAGCGATTTGCGCGCGCCGTCGCCGGCATGCGATTCCACCCGGGCGGCCAGCGCGGTGACGGTGCTGGCCTCGAACAGCATGCGCACCGGCACCCGGGTGTCGAGTGCGCTGCCGAGCCGGGAGGCGACCTGGGTGGCGATCAGCGAGTTGCCGCCCAGATCGAAGAAGTCGTCGTCGGCGCCGACGCGCGCCAGTCCCAGCACCTCGCCGAAGATCTGGGCGACGATCTCCTCGATCGGCGTTGCGGGCGTACGGAATTCGCGCACCTCGAACACCGGGGCGGGCAATGCTTTGCGGTCCAGCTTGCCGGAGGCATTGAGCGGGAATTCGTCCAGCACCACGACCGCCGAGGGCACCATGTAGCTCGGCAAGCGCTCGCGCAGTGCGGCCTGGATATCCGCGGTCTCGACCTCGTCGGCGGCCACCACATAGGCGACCAGCTGGTCACCGGTGACGGTGTCGATCACCAGGACGGCGGCCTGGTTCACGTCCGGCAGTTCGGTCAGCGCCGATTCGATCTCACCGAGTTCGATGCGCTGGCCGCGGAACTTGACCTGGAAGTCGGTGCGGCCGATGTATTCGAGTACGCCGGGTTGGCCGCCGGGGCGCTCCTTCCAGCGCACCAGGTCACCGGTGCGGTACAGGCGTGCTCCGGGCTCCCCGAACGGATCGGCGACGAACCGTTCCGCGGTCAGATCCGGACGATGGCGGTAGCCGCGGGCGATCTGCGTGCCACCCAGATACAGCTCACCGGCCACACCGGCCGGTACCGGCTGCAACCCCTCGTCCAGCACGTAGGCGCGGGCGTTCCACACCGGCCGGCCGATCGGCACCGCACCACCGTTCACCGCGCCGACCGGCCAGGCCGTGGCGTTGACGGTGAATTCGGTGGGGCCGTACAGGTTGTAGACCGCGGCGCCGCTGAAGCGCCGGAACAGTGCCACCGTGGCCGGGGCCAGCGCCTCACCACCGACGAAAATGGCTCGCAGCGAGGTGCATTCGGACGCGGGGGCGGTGGCCGCGAACACGGCCAGCAGCGACGGCACGAACGAGGTCATGGTGACCTGATGCCGCCAGATGACCTCGGACTGGTACAGCGGATCGCGATGCCCGTCCGGCGCGGCGACGATCACCTTGGCACCGACGGCCAGCGTCGCGAACAGTTCCCACAGCGAGGCGTCGAAGGTGAACGGCGTCTTGTGCAGCACCACGTCGACGTCGCTGATGCCGCTCTCGCTGATCTTCCAGGAGATCTGGTTGACCATCGCGGCGTGGTCGACCGCCACACCCTTGGGCCGGCCGGTGGAGCCGGAGGTGTACAGCACGTAGGCGAGGTTGCCGGGCCGCAGCGCCGCCCGACGCTCGGCGGCGCCGACCGGGCCGGCCTCGAAGCCCGCCAGGTCGACGGTGTCGATCTCGAGCACCGGGCATTCGGTGGTCGACACCTCGTCGCGGGAGGTGGTCAGCAGCACCACCGGGCGCGAATTGGCGAGGACGTATTCGGTGCGCTCGGCCGGGTGGTCGGGATCGATCGGCACATAGCCGCCACCGGCGGCGAGTGCGGCGTAGATCGCCACGAACATGTCGATCGAGCGGCGGATGCCGACGGCAACGAGTTCGTCCGGGCCGACACCGGACTCGATCAGCTTGCGCGCCAAGCGGTTCACCCGCTCGGCGAATTCACCGTAGGTGATCTCCCCGGCCGGATCGACCGCCCCGATCGAGCGTTCGCCCGGGTCGAACAGCAGCGCGGTGGCGTGCGGCCGGATGCGCACCTGTTCGTAGAACAGATCCAGCACCGTGGCGAGCGCGGGCACCTCGTGGGCGGTGTCGTTCCAGTCCACCAGCACCCGGTCGCGCTCGGCCGGATCGAAGACCTCGATATCGCGGACCAGCGTATCCGGCCGGGCCACCACGGCTTCCAGCACCCGCAGATAGCGCCGATTGAATTCGGTGACGGTCGCGGCGTCGAACAGGTCGGTGGCATACGACAGCGCCGCCGAGATTCCGGCGGGTTCGCCGCGGCCGCCGCGCTGTTCGGTCAGCGTCCACAGCAGATCGAATTTGGCGATGTCGACATCGAGTTCGTCGGCGGTGACCGAGAGCCCGGGCAGTTCCAGGGCGGCGTGCGACATCTCCTGGAACGACAGCATCACCTGGAACAGCGGATGCCGGGCCTGCGAACGGGCCGGGTTCAGCACCTCGACCAGTCGCTCGAACGGCACGTCGGCGTGGGCGAAGGCCGACAGATCGGATTCCCGGGTGCGGGTGAGGAATTCGCTGAAGCGCTCGGCGCCGTCGACCTCCGACCGCAACACCAGCGTGTTGACGAACATGCCGATCAGGTCGTCGAGGGCCTGTTCACCGCGGCCGGCGACCGGCGTGCCGATCGCGATGTCCCGGGTACCGGACAGCCGGGCGAGCAACGTCGCCAGCGCGCCGTGCAGCACCATGAACAGCGAAACACCCTGCGCCCGAGCCAGATCCGACAGCCGGGCGTGCAGGCCGGGATCGATGTCGAAGGTGACGCGGCTGCCGTGGAAGCTCTGCAGCGGCGGGCGCGGGCGGTCGGCCGGCAACTCGAGCTGATCCGGCAGTCCCGCCAAAGCCTCACGCCAGTAAGCGATTTCGCGGGCGGCGACGGATTCCGGATCGTCCTCGGCGCCGAGCACCTGACGCTGCCACAGCGTGTAGTCGATGTACTGCACCGGCAGCGGCGCCCACTGCGGAGCGTCGCCCTGCGCGCGCGCCAGATAGGCGGCGGCGACATCGCGGGCCAGCGGGCCGAAGGAGAAGCCGTCCGCCGCGATGTGGTGCACCACGAACGCCACCGCGTAGTCGTCGTCCACGCCGTCGGTGTCGGTCACGCGGTAGATGCGCACCCGGATCGGCAGTTCGCGCGAGACATCGAAGCCGGTGGAGGCGAATTCGGCCAGCACGCCGGGCAATTCGCCGCTGGCGATGGGCGCGACCGGAATGACGAAGTCGACCTCGTCGATCGGCACCACCAGCTGGTAGCCGCCGTCACCGGACTCCGGGAACACGGTGTGCAGCGATTCCTGGCGCTGCATCACGTCCAGCAGCGCCTTGCGCAGCGCGTCGATGTCGACGGTGCCGCGCAGCCGCACCACGAACGGCAGGTTGTAGGTGGGCGCGGCGGGGTCGAACTGGTTGATGAACCACATCCGCTGCTGCGCCAGCGACAGCGGCACCCGGTCCGGGCGATGCTGCGCGACCAGCGGCGGGCGCGCCGCGAATTCGCCGTCGGCGCCGTGTTCGGCCGCGGCGTCGGCCCGGGCCGCGATACCGGCCACGGTGGGCGTCTCGAACAGCGCCCGCACGCCCAGTTGCACGCCGAACGCGGCGGAAATGCGCGCGACGACCTGGGTCGCGACCAGCGAGTTACCGCCGAGGTCGAAGAAGTTGTCGTCCACGCCGACCCGGGGCTGGCTCAGCACGTCGGCGAAGACGCCGGCGACGATCTCCTCGGCCTGGGTGCGCGGGGCGCGGTATCCGGTCGCATCGGCGCTGAACACGGGTTCGGGCAGCGCTTTGCGATCCAGCTTGCCGGAGGTGTTGAGCGGGAACGCGTCCAGCACCATGATCGCGGCGGGCACCATGTAGCTGGGCAGCTTCTCGGCCACGAACCGGGTGAGATCCGCCGAATCGATCGAATATCCCGGCGCCGGAACGACATACGCCACCAGCTGCTGACCGGTCGCGGTGTCGACCACCAGCACGACGGCCTGGCTGACCGCCGGATGGGCGAGCAGATCGGTTTCGATCTCGCCGAGCTCGATGCGCTGGCCGCGGAACTTGACCTGGAAGTCGGTGCGGCCGATGTACTCCAGGACGCCGGTCCCGTCCGCGACCGCAGCGTCGGGCCCGGAAGCGGCAGCCTGCGTCACCACGGAGGGCCCGCGGAGGTCGCCGTCACCACTGCGGCGGCCCCAGCGCACCAGGTCACCGGTGCGGTACATGCGCTCGCCGGGGGTCCCGAAGGGGTTGGCGACGAACCGGTCCGAGGTCAGATCGGGCCGGCCGCGGTAACCGCGCGCCAGCTGCCGCCCGCCCAGATACAGCTCACCCGGGGCACCGATCGCGACCGGACGCAACCGCGAGTCCAGCACGTAGACATCGACGTTCCATTCCGGAATACCGATCGGGACCGTCGTGGTGTCGGCGGCGGTGGCCTCCCAGTAGGTCACCGAGACCGCGGCCTCGGTGGGGCCGTAGAGGTTGTGCAGGCCGGCGTTCGGGTTGATCGCCCGGAACATCGCGGCGGTCTCCGGCGGCAGCGCCTCACCGATGACGAAAACCGCACGCAGCGAATCACATTGGCCCGCGGTGGCGTGCGAGGCGAAGACCGTCAGCATCGACGGCACGAAGTCGGTGACGGTCACCGCGTGCCGTTCGATCATCTGCGCGACGTAGACCGGGTCGCGATGGCCGTCCGGATCGGCGACCACCAGTTTCGCGCCGACCATCAGCGGCAGGAAGTAACCCCACAGCGAGACGTCGAAGGTGGTGGCGGTCTTCTGCAGATAGACGTCGGCCTCGGTCAGGCCGTATTCGTGCAGCATCCACAGCTGCTGGTTGACGATCGCGTGGTGGGTGACCGCGACGCCCTTGGGCCGTCCGGTCGAACCGGAGGTGTAGATGACGTAGGCGGTGTTGTCCGGGCGCAGCGGGGCGAGCCGGTCGGCATCGGTGATCGGCGCATCGGACACACCGGTGGTGTCGAGGGTGTCGATCTGCATCTGCCGCACCGAATCCGGCAGGTCCACCTCGTCGGCGGAACTGGTGAGCACGCAGACCGGCCCGGCGCTGTCGAGGATGTAGGCGGTGCGTTCGGCCGGGTGATCCGGGTCGATCGGCACATAGGCGCCACCGGCCTTCAGCACGGCGTGCATACCGACGACCAGATCCAGCGACCGCCGCATCCCCAGTGCCACCAGCGATTCCGGGCCCACACCGTCGGCGATGAGAATCCGCGCCAGGCGGTTGACCCGGGCGCCGAATTCGGCGTAGGTCAGCGTGCGGCCCTGGAAGTCGATCGCGGTCCGGTCGGGCGTGCGCGCGATCGCGGCGTCCAGCAGGGCCGAGAGCGTGGTGGTCGCCACCTCGTGCGCGGAGCGGTTCCAGCCGGTGACGGTGGCGTCCCGCTCGACGGCCGTGGTGATCGGCAGATCCCACAGGCGGTCCTGTTCACCCGCCTGCAGAAACCGGTCGAAGAACTCGAGGAAGCGCGAATGATGGTGGCGCGCTTCGTCTTCGGTGTAGAGGTTCGGGTTGGTCTCGAAGTCGATCCGGGACCGCGCACCACCCTCGGTCTGATAGAAGTTGACGCCGAGATCCTCGATGGAACCGGTGGAGAGCACATGCAGGCGGCCCGGCGTATCGCCGAGTTTCAGCTCGTCCTGGAACAACATGATGTTGACCCAGGGGCCGAAGAACTCCGTCGTCACCACACCGTCGCCGACGCCCGATTCACGGCTCGCGGCGGCCGCGTCGCGGCGGATGTCCTCGTGCCGGTACCGCTGGTGCCGCAGCGCGCCGGAAACCTCGGTCTGCACGGACCTGAGCAGTTCGGCGACCGTGGTGTCGTGGCCGACGTGCAAGCGCAGCGGAACGATATTCGAGGTGGCGCCGCCCGAACGCCGCATCACGGCGGTCGTGCGCGCGGTGACCGGCAGGCTGAGGATCACGTCCTCGGCATCGGTCCACTGCGCCAGGTAGGCGGCGAAACCGGCGATCAGCAGGGCGGACGGTGCGGAGTCGTGGGCTCGCACGGCCGCGGCGAGCAGATCGTTGCGCTCGTTCGACAGTGCGGCGCCGACCACGGTGTTCAGCGGCGCGGGCGGGGCATTGCGACCGGCGAGGCTGGTGCCCTCCTCCAGACCGGCCACCCGCTGCGCCCAATGTTCCTTGTCGGTCCGGAAGCGGGTGCTGTCGCGGTAGGCGAGTTCGGATTCGACGAGATCCCGCAGGTCGGAGGCCTTGAGCGGTTTCGGTTCGACCCCGTTGCGATAGGCCGTGTAGCGCTCGGCGATCCGGTTCACCTGGTTCACCGCGCCGAAACCGTCGAGTGCGATGTGATGGGCGCGGGAGTACCAGAACCAATGGTCGTCGGCGAGTTGCAATGCCACCGAACGCACCAGGCGGTCGGTGACCATGTTCAACGGGTGGGCGATGTCGGCGCGCATCCACTCGTGCGCCGCGGCCTCCGGATCCTCGGCGTCACGCAGATCGACGTGGTCGACGCCGTCGGTGTCGGCGAGGGT
Source organism: Nocardia cerradoensis NBRC 101014 (assembly GCF_000308535.1). Lineage (GTDB taxonomy): Bacteria > Actinomycetota > Actinomycetes > Mycobacteriales > Mycobacteriaceae > Nocardia > Nocardia cerradoensis. The sequence goes on from NZ_BAFW01000230.1 coordinate 8,000, forward strand.
GTGATCGACGTACTGCAGCGGCTGACCGTCACGCTCGACGATGCGCACGAAGCCGGAACCGAGCTCGTGCGAGGCATCCAGGCTCGCACGCGAGAGCACCTCGACGTCGATGTCGCCGCGCAGGTCGACGTACTGGGCGATCGTGATCGGCACCTGCGGATCCAGGTGCTGGGCGTACCAGATTCCGAGCTGCGCCGGCGACAGCGGGAACAGTTGATCCCCCGACACTGCCGCGGGCGTTACCTCGCCGCCAGCTTCGCCGTTTCCGCCGAAATCCAGCCGGTCCAACCCGTAACCTCGCTTCCGGAACGCCACGCAGCGCTCCCCGATGGCACACCGATGCCGACGCTCACCTCATCCGAGCGTGGCGTCCGGCATTCGGGGCTCACTTCGATTGCAATCAGACAAAAATGTTCATAGGACCTATCCGTCCGTCGGGCCGATCTTGTTACATGGGCCCGACCACACCCACCGGCCACGGATCGGCCTCGTTTCGAGATTCGCTGATGAACACCGAACCAATCTACCGCCAGGTACCGACAATGAGCCAAGAAGGGCGATAGCGCTCGGACATCAGCACTGGACTCCGTTGCCCCCGCCACCTCGCGGTTCGGTCCGGCACTGGGAACCCGCTGGGAATTCCGGTTCCGAGTGACGGAAATCGCGGTGCGGGCGGTGGGTCACGCGCCGGGCCCGGACACCGGGTGCCGCTCCCGCCCGGGGTCGTAGAGATGCGACTGCGCACAGTCGAGCGCCGGGGTCAGGGCCCGCCCGACCAGAATCACCGCGGCCTGCCGCAGCCCCGCCGCCTCCACCCGGCCGGCGATATCGGCGAGTGTCCCGCGCAGAATCCGCTGCTGCGGCTGGCTGGCCCGGTAGACCACCACCGCCGGACAGTCGGCGCCGTACTCGTCGGCCAGTTCCGCGGCCAGCTCCCGGATCCGCGTGATCGCCAGATGCAGCACCAGACTGGCCCGCGTCCGCGCGAAATTCCCCAGCGCCTCGGACTCGGGCATCGCGGTCGAACGTGCCTGCGTGCGCGTCAGCACCACCGACTGCACCACCTCGGGCACGGTCAGTTCACTGCCCAGGACCGCGGCCGCCGCCGCATACGCCGGCACTCCCGGCGTCACATCCCAGGAGATGCCCAGTCCGTCGAGGCGCCGGGTCTGTTCGGTCAGCGCCGAATAGATCGACGGATCCCCCGAGCACAGCCGAGCCACATCCTTGCCCGCGGCATCGGCCCGCGCACAGTGCGCGACGATCTCGTCCAGGTCCAATCCCTGGGTATCGATCAGTTCCGCCTCCGGCGCGCAATGCGCCAGCACCTCGGGATCCAGATACGTCCCCGCATACAGGCACACCGGAGATTCCCGCAGCAGCGCCACCGCCCGCAGCGTGAGCAGATCGGCCGCCCCGGGCCCCGCTCCGATGAAATGCACGGTCATGCCCGGAGTCTAGGTGTCGGCGTAAACTCATGCCCGGGGTCATCCACAACGTCGGAGGTGACCACGATGACGAAATTCGTTCAGACCATCGAGTTCAAGACCTCGCGGCTCGACGAGTTCAATCGCACGCTGGATCGGTGGCTGACCGCCACGGAGGGAACGCGTTCGGCGACGCACAGTATGGAAACCAGGGACCGCGACCATCCGGACACCTATCTGCAGATCGTGGAATTCCCCTCCTACGAGCAGGCCATGGCGAATTCCGCGCTGCCCGAGACGACCGGCTTCGCCGAAACCCTCGCCGCCCTGTGCGACGAGCCGGCGGTCTTCCGCAATCTCGACCTGGTGCGTGAGGACGATATGGATGGGGCGGCGAGGACGTCGTTGCTGGTGCGGAATTTCGATGCCGCCGACGAGACACGGGAATTCGAATCCGGCAGCGGGCGCCTCGAGGTCGTGCAGGCACCCTCCGGCGCGGTCGGCCGGGCCGTCTTCGAGCCGGGCTGGCGCTGGTCCACCCACGTCAAGCCGATCGCGGGAACCGACAGCTGCCAGGCCGCGCATATCGGCTACTGCGTGTCGGGGCGGATGCACATCCGGATGGACGACGGCACCGAGTGCGAGGTCGGCCCCGGAGATTTCATGCAGTGCCCGCCCGGCCACGACGCCTGGACCGTCGGTGACCAAGCCTGCGTGATGATCGACTGGGCCGCGGCCGCGGAGTACGCCCGGCGCCGCTGAGTTTCTTCCGGGTACCCGGGGTTCGTCCGGCTACCCGGTCATATTCAGCCCACCGAGGATCTTGTCCGGGCGCACCCGCACGACCAGCTCGCCGGGAACGGCGTTGCGTCGGCCGAATTCCTCGGCGCGGTCCGGACCCATGTACCGCGCCGCGATGGCGGTGGCGGTGCGCAGGAGTTCGGCAGGATCCTCGGAGAGGGTGGCGACGCCCTGCACCTGGAAATAGGCGTACGGCGGTTCGTCCAGGTCCATGCAGAGGGCGACGCGGGGGTCGCGCGCCAGCGCCTTGCCCTTGGCGGTGGTCTTGCCGGTATTGAAGACCAGGTCATCGCCGTCGAGGATGAACCACACCGGATTGACGATCGGGCGGCCGTCGGAGGCGACCAGAGCCAGTTTGCCGGTACGGGTTCCGGCGGCGAGGAATTCCCGCACTTCGGGATCGGTGATGGAAGGCATGAGCACACCCTAGGAAGCGGCGGCCGGTGGGCGGGCCCGACACGCGCCGACGGCCCCGGCCGCGATCGACGTCGGCGCCGGACGTCCTCGTCGCCGGTCAGATGGCCCCGCGCTCACGCGCCCGCGCCACCGCGGAGGTCCGCGATCTCACGCCCAGCTTCGAATAGATATGCACCAGATGGGATTTCACCGTCGTCTCACTGAGGAACAGGTGTTTTCCGATATCGCGGTTGGAGTGTCCGTCGGCGACCAGGCGCAGCACCTCGATCTCGCGGGCGCTCAGGGTGGTGTCGGGTTTGCGGACCCGGGTCATCAGTTTGGAGGCGACCGAGGGCGACAGCACGCTCTCCCCCGCGGCCGCTCCGCGCACGGCGGCGAGGAGTTCCGGTGGCGGCGTGTCCTTGAGGATGTAGCCGCAGGCACCCGCCTCGATGGCGCCGAGAATATCGGCGTCGGTGTCGTAGTTGGTCACCACCAGGACATTCGGCGGATCGGGCAGGGCGCGCAGGGCCAGGGTCGCGTCCACCCCCGATTTGCCGGGGCCGAAGCGCAGGTCCATCAGCACCAGATCGACGTGTGTGGTGGTGCAGAAGGCCACGGCCTCCTCGGCGGTGGCGGCCTCCCCGACCACCGTGATGTCCTCGCCGGAATCGAGCAGGGCCCGCAATCCGGCGCGGACGATGGCGTGGTCGTCGGCCAGCAGCAGACGTATCACGGCAGGTCCTCCCGCGAAATGAGCTCGGCGCCGGCGGTTTCCGAGTCGTGCAGCGGAAACGACACGGTGACGGCGGTATGCCCCGGTTCGGATTCGACGTCCATCACACCGCCCTGCTGTTCGACGCGGCTGCGCATGGCGTTGAGGCCGAAGGTGCCGCCGCCGAAGACCGCGGGATCGATCCCCACACCGTCGTCGACCACGTCGAGATGGACGGCGTCGTCACCGTAGGTGAGCGTGATCCGCATCCGGTCGGCGCGGGCGTGCCGCACCACATTCGACACCGCGCCCTGCGCCACCCGCACCAGCGCGGCCTCGACGGGCATGGGCAGCCGCATCGGGGTCCCCTCGACCACTGTGCGGGCGCTCAATCCGGGTCCCTCGGCACGCCGGGCGATCCGTTCGAGCGCATCACTCAGCGATTGCCCCTCGAGCACCGCCGGGGTGAGGTCGCCGATCAACTGCCGGGTCTCGACCAGATTGTCCGCGGCGGTCTCGCGGGCGAGCCGGATCTGTTGCAGCGCGGGATGATCCGGCGCGTCGCGCTCGGCGGCGTGCAGCAGCATCTGGATGCTGGACAGTCCCTGGGCGACGGTGTCGTGGATCTCCTGGGCCAGCCGTTCCCGTTCGGCGAGTCTGCCGGCGGTGCGTTCGCGTTCGGCGAGAGTGGCTCGGGTGGAGAGCAATTCGTCGATCAGCTGCTGCCGGTCGGCGGCCTCCCGGAACAACGCCCGATACCCCAGGCCGATCGCGATCGCGACGATCGCGCCCAGCACCGGCCCGGCGATTCCCGGAACCGTCCACCCCTCGTGTAATCCCCACCCGACCACCGAAACGACCGTGGCGGCGACGACCGCGGCCAGCCCCCACAGTCGCGGCAGCAGATGCAGATAGAGGAAGAACAGTCCGAACACCAGATACACGGCCTCCGGAACCAGCACGATCAGCGCCAGCCACAGCACCGTGAGCCCGCCCAGCCACACCCGCGCCGCGACCGGACGCCCGCGCAGCAGCCCGCCCGCGAAATAGACGACCAGGAACAGCGCCGCGAGCACGATCACCGCGACGGTGGGCCGGGCGACGTCGTCACCGGGCACGGCCGCCCGCACCATCACCACGACCACCAGCGCCGTCATCAACACATGCAGTCCTACCTGCAGTGCGGCGAAAACGGGGGTGAGTGGAGAGCGGTGCACGCTGCCAGCTTATGCGCGGTTATCGGGGCGGCATCCATCGAAAGGTGGAATCGGCACCCCACCGTCGGGCGGTCGCGAAGTGTCCGCGAAGGCGATGCCGACCGGCGGATTCACCGCGAGGGTGGAGATATGTTCGTCGCACTGCGAGATCTGCGGGCCGCCCGCGGCAGATTCCTCCTCATCACCCTGGTCGTCACCATGGTGGCCCTGCTGGTGAGCTTTCTGAGCGGACTCACGGCCGGACTCGCCCATCAGAATATTTCCGCCCTCGAGCGGCTGTCCGGCGGCAGCGTCGTCTTCGCCGATACCGGCGCCGACCCGTCGTTCGACTCCTCGGCGTTGACCGGCGAACAGGTGCAGCGCTGGCAGCGAGCCGGGGGAACCGTCGATCCGGTGGGCATCAGCCGTAGCCAGGCCGTGCGTGACGGGTCCGCGCCGGCCCAGGTGGCGATATTCGGTGTCGACGGCACAGCGTTCGGCAATGAGGTGGTTACCCCTCCCGGCACCGTGGTGCTGAGTAAGGCCGCCGCCGAGGATCTCTCGGCCACCGCCGGTGCGCGCGTGTCGATCGGCGACCGGACCTTCACGGTCGCGGGGATCGGCGGCGACGACTGGTACGCGCACACCCCGGTGGTCTGGACGACGCTGTCCGACTGGCGGCAACTCGATCCGCGCGGCGGTGCCGCCACGATTCTGGTCGCCTCCGGGGTGCCCGGCACCGATGCGGTGAACAGCGCCGCGCACACCCGGACGACGAGCGTCGAGGGCGCACTGCGGGCGATCGGGTCCTATCGGGCCGAGAACGGTTCGCTCACGCTGATGACCGTGATGCTGTTCGTGATCTCCGCCCTGGTGATCGGTGCGTTCTTCACCGTCTGGACCATTCAGCGCACGCCGGATATCGCGACGCTGAAAGCGCTGGGCGCCACCACGACCGCGCTGGTTCGCGACGCGCTGGGGCAGGCGCTGATCGTGCTGCTGCTGGGTGTCGGCGCCGGGGTCGGGGTGACCGCACTGGCCGGGGTATTCCTCGGCGCAGCGGTGCCGTTCGTACTCAGTGCCGCCACGACCGTGGTGCCCGCACTCGCCCTGATCGGGCTCGGGCTGCTCGGCGCGGTGTTCGCCCTGCGCTTCCTCGTCACCACCGATCCGCTCACCGCGCTCAACAACTCTCGTTGATTCGATTACCGCACAGGAGCTTTCGATGACCACCACCCTGACCGTCTCCGATCTCACCCTCACCTTCCCCGACGGCGCCGGCCACGTCACCGCCCTCGACCGGGTGGCACTGACCGTGCGCGGCGGCGAGATCGCGGCCATCACCGGCCCCTCGGGGTCGGGCAAATCCAGTCTGCTGGCGACGGTGTCGACGCTCGTGCGCCCGGATGCGGGCCGGATTCTGCTCGACACCGACGACGGCGGTGTCGACCTCGCCCGAGTGTCCCGGCGCGAGGCCACCACCCTGCGCCGGGAACGCATCGGGATCGTGTTCCAGCAGCCCAACCTCATCCCCGCCCTCACCGCGGTCGAACAACTCGAGGTGATGCGGCACCTGGGGGGCCACACCGTCGTCGCACCGCGCCTGCGACGCCGAACCAGGGACAAGGCGATGGATCTGCTCGACGCGGTGGGGCTGCGCGGCCACGAGAAAAAGCGCCCGGCCCAGCTGTCCGGCGGTCAACGGCAGCGCGTCGACATCGCCCGCGCCCTCATGCACGACCCGGCCCTACTGGTCGTCGACGAGCCCACCAGCGCCCTCGACCAGGAACGTGGGGCTGCCGTCATCGACCTGATTCTCGGGGTCGTCCACACCCACGCCGCCGCCACCCTGCTGGTGACCCACGATCGCACTCACCTGCACCGCATGAACGCGGTCTACCGCATGGTCGACGGCCGGTTGTCGATGGCGGAGTCCGGAGAGCTCGCCGCCTGATCACCCGCGGCCCGGATGCGGTGCGCCGCGCGCACTCGGCGGCCATCGAACGGCAGCGCACCGCTTCCGCGCTCGGCCTACGTCGCCCGTTTCCGGGCCGGCACCTCGGCGTACCAGGTGAGCAGATCCGCGTTGTCGACCGCGCTGCGTTCGACCACGCGATCCGGGTCCGCGCCCTGGAACAGTTTCTTGATCGGCACCTCGAGCTTCTTGCCGGTGCGGGTGTGCGGGATGCCCGGGGCCGCGATGATGTCGTCGGGGACGTGACGCGGCGAGACCTCGCTGCGGATCGTCGCGTTGATGCGCTGTTTCAGCTCGTCGGTCAGTTCGGCGCCCGGGGCGAGGGTGACGAACAGCGGCATCCAGTAGCCGCCGTCGGGCTGTTCGGCGCCGATCACCAGGGCCTCGGCGACCTCCGGAAGTTGTTCCACCGCTTGGTAGATATCGGCCGAGCCCATCCGGATGCCGTGCCGGTTCAGGGTCGAATCGGAGCGGCCGTGCACGACGATGCTGCCGTGGTCGGTGACGGTGATCCAGTCGCCGTGCCGCCAGACGCCGGGAAACATCTCGAAATACGCTGCCCGATACCGGCTTCCGTCGGGATCGTTCCAGAACGACACAGGCATGGAGGGCATCGGGGCGGTGATCACCAGTTCCCCGACCTCGCCGCGCACCGGCCGGCCCGATTCGTCCCAGGCATCCACCGCGGCGCCGAGGAACGGCACCGACAGCTCGCCCGGCCACACCGGCACCGTGCGCACACCGCCGAGGAAGGCGGACACCACATCGGTACCACCGCTGATGGAGTTCACCTGTACCCGCTCGCCGACGTTGTCGCGCAACCACAGTGCCGACGACGGCGGCAGCGACGATCCGGTGATACCGACCGTGCGCAGCGCCGAGAGATCGTGGTCGCGCCGCGGCACCACACCGGCCTTGATGCAGGCGAGCACATAACCCGGGCTGGTCCCGAGCGCGGTGGTGCCGGTGCGCGCCGCCAGGTCGAACAGCGAATCGGCGTGCGGGAAGGTCGGACTGCCGTCGTAGCAGACGATCGTCGCGCCCACCAGCAGGCCGGCGACCTGGAAGTTCCACATCATCCAGCTGGGGCTGGTGTACCAGAAGAAGACGTCGCCGCGCCCGATATCCGATTGCAGCGCAGCGGCTTTCAGATGTTCGAGCAGGACGCCGCCGTGCCCGTGCACGATCCCCTTCGGCAGACCGGTGGTCCCGGAGGAGAACAACACCCAGAGCGGATGTGCGAAACCGACGGGCTCGGTGGACAATTCGGCGGCCTCGGGTGCGGCGACCGCATTCCAGTCCAGGGCGTCGGGCACCGCACCGCCCAGACGCGACACCACGACGGTGGCGCGGACGGTCGGCAGTCCGGCCCGCAGGGCGACGATATCGTCCCGTTTGTCGTGCTGTTTCCCGCCGAAGTGGTAACCGTCGGCGGTGACCAGGACGGCCGGCTCCAGCTGCCCCAGCCGATCGAGCGCCGCCTTCGCCGAATAGTCCTGTCCGCAGGCACTCCACACCGCGCCGATCGCGGCCGCACCGAGGAAGGCGATCACGGCCTCGGGGATGTTGGGCAGGTAACCGACGACCCGATCGCCGGGTCCCACGCCGAGTTCGCGCAGCGTCGCCGCGAAGGAAGCGGCGCGGCCCAGCAGTTGCGCCCAGGAGATCTCGGTCAGGCCGCCCTGTTCGCCGGCGTAGACGATCGCGGGCCGATCGGTGCGGGCATGGCGGGCGACCTGATCGACGTAGTTGAGCAGTTGCCCCGGAAACCATTGCGCCCCCGGCATATCGGAGCTCGCCAGCACCGTGGCCGGCGCGTCGCCGAGTTCGAAGTACTCCCACAGCGCGCCCCAGAACCCGGCGAGGTCGGTGATCGACCATTCCCACAGCGAGTGGTAGTCGTCGAATTCTCGTCCGGTCCGGGTCTCGGCGAATCGTGCGAAGTCGGTGACCCGCGCCGTTTCCACGTCCCCGGCATCGGGTTCCCACTGTGGTTGCGTCATGACTCTCCTAGCTCTACCGGGTCCCGGCGCGCTGCAGAATGCGTTCGGCGTGCCGGATCACCGGGCCGTCGACCATGCGCCCCTCGAAACTGAACACACCGCGATTGTTGGGCACCTCCGCCAGCACCCGGCGGGCCCAGTCCACTTCCTCGTCCGCCGGCGCGTAGGCGGCCCGGATCACCGCGAGCTGCTTCGGATGGATGGCGACCTTGACGTCGTAGCCGACCGCGACCGCCTCGTCGGATTCCGCACGCAGTCCGTCCAGGTCGGCGATATCGAGATACACCGAGTCCAGCGCGATCTTGCCGTACGCCTTCGCCGCCAGCAGGGCGGTCGAGCGCAGCTGCCGTGCCACATCGCGATAACCACCGTCGGCGCGGCGGCTGGAATTGCCACCGAGCCCGGCGACCAGATCCTCCGCCCCGGCCATCGAGGCGATCGCATTCGGCGCGGCCATGACCTCTTCGGTGCGCAGCGCGCCCAGCGGCGATTCGAACAGTGCGAGCACCTCGAAGTCCGACAGCAGCGAGAGCTGTTGCGCCGATTCGCATTTCGGCAGCATGACGCGACGGTAGGCGGTCGAGGCCAGCGCGGTCAGGTCGGCGTCGAAATCGTGCGTGCCGGCCGCGTTGACCCGGACCACCGTGCGCTCCGGATCGAGCGGTGTGGCCATCAGCACCTCGCGCGCGGCCTCCTTGTCCGCGGCCGCGACGCCGTCCTCCAGATCGATGATCACGACGTCGGCCGCGGCGGCGGCCTTCTCGTAGCGTTCACCCCGGTCGGCGGGGCAGAACAGCCAGGCCGGGCCCGGAACTTCCCAGTTCATCGCTCTCCTACTCGCCGTTCGGGCGCATCCGCATCAGGGTTTGCCGGACCGCGGTGGCCACCACATCGCCGTGCTGGTTGCGTCCGGTGTGCGCGAAGGTCGCGATTCCCTCGCCCGGGCGGCTTTTCGACTCGCGCTTGGCGGTCACCAGGGTTTCGGCGTACAGGGTGTCGCCGTGGAACATCGGCTTCGGGAAGGCGACCTCCGAGAAACCCAGATTGCCCACGATGGTGCCCTGCGTCAGCTGCGTCACCGACAGTCCGACCAGCGTCGACAGCGTGAGCATGGAATTGACCAGTCGCTGATTGAACGGCGGCAGACCGTCGGCGAAGGCCGCGTCCAGATGCAGCGCCTGGGTGTTCATCGTCTGCGTGGTGAACGCGACGTTGTCCGCTTCGGTGATGGTGCGGCCGGGCCGATGTTCGTACAGCACACCGATTTCCAGCTCGTCGAACCACAGCCCGCGCTGCACCACCCGGCGCACCGGCTCCATCGGCTCGCTCACAGTCCCAGCTCCCGTCCGATCAGCATCAACTGCACCTCGGTCGTGCCCTCGCCGATTTCCAGAATCTTGGAATCGCGATAGTGCCGGGCCACAGCATATTCGTTCATGAAGCCGTAGCCGCCGAAAATCTGGGTGGCATCGCGGGCGTTGTCCATCGCGGCCTCGCTGGCGACCAGTTTCGCGATCGCGGCCTGCTTCTTGAACGGTTTGCCCGCCAGCATCAAGGCCGCCGCGTCGTAGTAGGCGGTGCGCGCGGCGTGCGCTCGCGCCTCCATCCGCGCGATCTTGAACGCCACCGCCTGATTGCGGCCGATGGCGCGACCGAACGCCTCCCGCTCACCGGCGTAGCGCACGCTCTCGTCGACACAGCCCTGCGCCGCGCCGACCGACAGCGCCGCGATCGCGATCCGGCCCTCGTCCAGGATCCGCAGGAAATTCGCGTAACCGCGGCCCAGTTCACCGAGCAGATTCGACTGCGGCACCCGCACGTCGGTGAAGCTCAGCGGATGGGTGTCCGAGGCGTGCCAGCCGACCTTGTTGTAGGCCGGTTCGGCGACGAAGCCCGGGGTGTCGGTGGGCACCAGGATGGTGGATATCTCCTTCTTGCCCTCCGACTCCCCGGTCACCGCGGTCACGGTCACCAGCCGGGTGATATCGGTGCCCGAATTGGTGATGAACTGCTTGCTGCCGTTGATGATCCAGTCGTCGCCGTCGCGCACCGCGGTGGTGCGGGTCCCGCCGGCATCGCTGCCCGCACCCGGTTCGGTGAGACCGAAACCGGCCAGCGCGCGCCCGGAGGTCAACTGCGGCAACCACTCCCGCTTCTGCGCCTCGTTGCCGAACCGATAGATCGGCATGGCGCCCAGCGACACCCCGGCCTCGAGCGTGATCGCCACACTCTGGTCGATCTTGCCGAGTTCCTCGAGCGCCAGGCACAGCGCGAAGTAGTCGCCGCCCATACCGCCGTACTCCTCCGGGAACGGCAGGCCGAACAGGCCCATATCCGCCATGCCGGCGACGACCTCGTACGGGAAGGTATGGGCCGCATCGTGTTTCGCCGCCACCGGCGCGACCACCTGATTCGCGAAATCGCGGACCGTCAGCGCCAGCTCCCGGTACTCCTCCGGCAGCGTGCCGGTGGACAGGAAATCGCTCATGCCTGTGCCTCTTTCTGCTCGGTGTCCGATTCGTCGATGTCCGCAACGGGCTCGGCGGCGATCCGCGCCAGGACCTGTTCGACCTGTACCTGGTCACCCGCGGCGACCAGCAACTCCACCTTTCCGGCGACCGGCGCGGTCAAGGTGTGTTCCATCTTCATCGCCTCCACCACCACGACCGGGGTACCGGCGGCCACCTCGGTGCCCGGCGCCACATGCACCGCGATCACCGAACCCGGCATGGGGCTGAGGATTTCGGCGTCGGTGAGCTCTTCGTCGCCGCCGCGCAGACTCGGTTCGGCCACCTCGCGCACCGCCGCGACACCGTCGGCGCCGGCCACCCAGATCGGGCCGGCCTGTTCGGCGACCCGGTAGCGCAGCCGGATTCCGTCGAGGACGATCGTCAGCACCGCGTCGTCGAGAGCGGCGGTCAGCGAACGCGGCAGCCCGGTGTCCACCGCCACCCACGCGTCGGTGGGTGTGCCCGTAATCGCCACGTGCACAACGCGTTCGCCGCCTTCGAGTCGCAGCACCGTGGGCGCCGCGGTGCCGATGCGCCAGCCGTCCGGGATTTCCCAGGGGCCCTGCGGTGCGGCCGGCCACGCCCGCAGCCAACGCGCCACCGCCGCCGCGACGAACTGGTCGTCGGTGACCGGCGCGGGCCGGAAATCTCCGGCGCGCCGGTCCAGCAGCCCGGTGTCGAGATCACCGCGCAGCACATCGGGATCGGCCAGCAGGAACCGCAGGAAGTCGGTATTGGTGCGCACGCCGAGCACCTGGGTGCCGGCCAGCGCCTGATCCAGCCGGGCGATCGCGGTCGCGCGATCGGGGCCGTGCGCGATCACCTTCGACAGCATCGGGTCGTAGTCGCTGCCGATCACACTGCCGGTGCGCAGCCCGGAATCCACTCGCACGCCGGGCCCCTGCGGTTCGGCCAGCGCCAGCACGGTGCCGCCGGTGGGCAGGAAGTCGCGGCCGGGATCCTCGGCGTAGACGCGGGCCTCCACGGCGTGCCCGGTGAGCTGGATGTCGTCCTGTTCGGCGACGATCTTCTGCCCGGCCGCGACGCGAACCTGGCACTCCACCAGATCTACCCCGGTCACCAGTTCGGTCACCGGATGTTCGACCTGCAGCCGGGTGTTCATCTCCATGAAGAAGAACTCGTCCGGCCGGTCGGCGGAGACGATGAATTCGACGGTGCCCGCGCCCACGTAGTCGACGCTGCGCGCGGTGTTGCAGGCGGCGGCGCCGATCCGGGCCCGTGTCTGCGGGTCCAGCAGCGGCGAGGGCGCCTCCTCGATGACCTTCTGATGCCGGCGCTGCAGGCTGCATTCCCGCTCGCCCAGATGCAGGACGTTGCCGAACCGGTCGGCGAGGATCTGCACCTCGATATGCCGGGGAGTGGCGACGAACCGTTCCAGGAACAGGGTGTCGTCGCCGAACGCCGCGGCGGCCTCCCGGCGCGCGCTCACCAGCGCCGCGGGAAGATCGGCGGGATCGTCGACTCGGCGCATACCCTTGCCGCCACCGCCCGCCGACGGTTTGACCAGCACCGGATACCCGACTTCGGTTGCGGCCGAGATCAATTCGTCGTCGGTGAGGCCGGGCCGGGCGATACCGGGCACGACCGGCACGCCGAAATCGGCGACCGCGGTCTTGGCCGCGATCTTGTCGCCCATGATCTCGATCGCCCGCACGGGCGGACCGAGGAAGACGATGCCGGCCTTCTCCAGCGCCGCGGCGAAGGCCGAATTCTCCGACAGGAAGCCGTAACCGGGGTGCACGGCCTGCGCACCGGATCGCACGGCCGCATCCACTACTCGATCGATGTCGAGGTAACTCTGCCGCGCCGGGGCCGGGCCCAGCCGCACCGCGACGTCCGCCTCGGCCACGTGCCGGGCGGCGACATCGGCGTCGCTGTAGACCGCGACCGAGCGAATACCCATGGCCCGCAGCGTGCGGATCACGCGCACCGCGATCTCGCCGCGGTTGGCGACCAGCACGGTGTCGAAGGGCACCGGGTGAGATTTGTTCAGCATGGTGATCACATCCGGAATACGCCGTAGGAGACAGGTTCGAGGGGCGCCTGCGCGCAGACCGACAGGGCCAGGCCGAGCACGGTCCTGGTGTCGGCGGGATCGATGACCCCGTCGTCCCACAGCCGGGCGGTGGAGTAGTACGGATTGCCCTGGCGCTCGTACTGCTCCCGGATCGGCGCCTTGAACTGCTCCTCCTGCTCCGCGCTCCAGGCATCACCGAGCTGATCGCCGCGCACCGTGGCCAGCACCGAGGCGGCCTGCTCACCGCCCATCACCGAGATGCGGGCGTTCGGCCACATCCACAGGAAGCGCGGCGAATAGGCGCGCCCGCACATCGAATAGTTTCCGGCGCCGTAGGAACCGCCGATCACCACCGTCAGCTTCGGCACCCGCGCGCAGGCGACCGCGGTCACCATCTTCGCGCCGTGTTTGGCGATACCGCTCGCCTCGTAGTCGCGCCCGACCATGAAGCCGGTGATGTTCTGCAGGAACACCAGCGGAATGACCCGCTTGTCGCACAATTCGATGAAATGCGCGCCCTTCTGGGCGGATTCGCCGAACAGCACGCCGTTGTTGGCGACGATGCCGACCGGGTGGCCGTGGATGCGCGCGAAGCCGGTGACCAGGGTGCGGCCGTATTCGGCCTTGAATTCCTGGAATTCACCGCCGTCCACGATGCGCTCGATCACCTCGTGCACGTCGTAGGGCGTACGCAGGTCCACCGGGACCACGTCGTAGAGCTCCGACTGCGGGGCGATGGCATCGACCGGCGCCGCGATCTCCCACGGACTCGGCGACTTCGGCGCGAAGGTGCCGACGATGCGGCGCACGATCCGCAGCGCGTCCTCGTCACTGTCGGCCAGATGATCGGTGACACCCGATGTGCGCGAATGCAATTCGCCACCACCGAGCTCCTCCGCGGTGACCACCTCGCCGGTGGCGGCCTTCACCAGCGGCGGCCCGCCGAGGAAGATCGTGCCCTGATTGCGCACGATCACGGCCTCGTCGCTCATCGCGGGAACATAGGCGCCGCCCGCGGTGCAGGATCCCAGCACCGCCGCGATCTGCGGAATCCCCTTGGCGCTCATGGTCGCCTGGTTGTAGAAGATCCGGCCGAAATGTTCGCGGTCGGGGAAGACCTCGTCCTGATGCGGCAGATGCGCACCACCGGAGTCCACGAGGTAGATGCACGGCAGATGGTTCTGCAGTGCCACCTCCTGCGCGCGCAGATGCTTCTTGACCGTCATCGGGTAGTAGGTGCCGCCCTTGACCGTCGCATCGTTGGCGACGATCACGCACTCCCGGCCGGACACCCGTCCGATACCGCCGATCACCCCGGCGCCCGGACAGTCGTCGCCGTACATTCCGTCGGCCGCCAGCGGCGAGAGTTCCAGGAACGGGCTGCCGGGATCCAGCAGCCGGTCCACCCGCTGGCGCGGCAGCAGTTTGCCGCGCGCCAGATGGCGCTCGCGGGCCCGCTCGGGTCCGCCGAGCGCACTCGCAGCCAGTTTCGCGCGCAGCTCGTCGAGCAGCGCCAGATGTGCGGCACGATTGCCGGCCTGCACGTCCTGCGTCAGGGTCATCACGCCATCCTGCCCATTCGGTTAGTGGCCAATAACTGGAATCTAAGATAATCTTCGTTAACTGAAATGTCCAGGCGTGCCGGCACCGCGACCCGCCGAACGCCCCCGGCCTGCGGAGAGGAGCCCGATGAGCAGCAGTGAGGCCATCGCCCCCACACGCCGGGAGCAGCTCAAGGCGCAGCGGCGGCAACAGTTACTGGAGGCCGGGGCACGGCTTATCGCCGACCGCGGCTTCCCCGGCGTGCGGCTCGACGACCTCGGCGCGGCGGCCGGTATCAGCGGCCCGGCGGTCTACCGGCACTTCCCCAACAAGGAAGCGCTCCTGGTGGAATTGCTGGTCGGGATCAGTACCCGGCTGTTCGAGGGCGGTAAGGCGGTCGCCGAACAGGCCGAGTCCCCGCGCGCGGCACTGTCCGGGCTGATCGAGTTCCATCTCGACTTCGCCCTCGGCGAGCCCGAACTCATCCGCATCCAGGATCGGGACCTGGAAAGCCTGCCGGAATCCGCCCGCCGGCAGGTGCGCCGCCTGCAGCGGCAGTACGTGGAGATCTGGGTCGGGGTGCTGCGCGGCCTGCATCCGGACCTGGACGAGACCGCCGCGCGGGTCAAGGCGCACGCCACCTTCGGCCTGATCAACTCCACACCGCACAGCGCCACTCCCACCCTGGCCGGACGGGCCCGGCCCATCCTGCGGGAGATGGCCTGGGCGGCGCTGAGCTGAGCCGAGGAGCCGGGCCGGCGGTCTAGTCGCGGCGGAGTTCGGCTTCGGCGGTGGAGAGGACCATACTCACGCCCAGATAGACGGCGGGGATCAGCGCGAGGGTCCACGCGGCAGCGAAAAGCGGTGTGGCGACCTCGAATTGGGAATGCCAGCGCACCCGGGTCCCCTCCGGATGGTCGTCGAAGGTCACGGTTCCGTCCTGGCGGCGCAGCGGCGGAAGCGATTTCAGCACGCGATAACGGAACAGTCGCGGAGGGTCGTAGTCGACGACCTCCTCGGTCAGCCGCAGCAGCGGCGTGACCAGCAGCCGCACCGCCCCGACCCCGTGTTCGGAGACATTGCCCGGACGGACCGGAGTGACCCGCCGGATCGCCGGAACGCGCTGGTAGTTGGTGGCGTCGGTGATCCAGTCGAAGACGTCGGCGCGGGGTGCCCGGATGATCCGTTCCAGGTCCAGCGTGCGCATCGAGAGTCCCTTCGCTACCGCGGTGTCGGATGAATTCCCGACCGGCGGGGATGCCGGATCGGTGCCGAGTGCCAGCGCAGCGTACGGCGCGGCGGGCACCCGCTGCCAGTGACGAGAGTCGAAACGATGCTATTTCGATACGAGCAAGCGATCTGGTCGTTCGCCCAAGCCGCGCGGCGTCCACGAAAAGATGAATCCGGTCGGTATTTCCTTGTGACAGAAAGCCTTTCGCTCACTCCGGCAGACCCCCGTCGCCGGCGAGCCGGCGGCGATGGTCCACAATTGTCCCGATCCGGCCCGGAACCGGCCTTCGACCCCGCACCGATCCCCGGTCGACCTCCCGGAACCGGCGGTAACACCGGGCAGCCGGAAATCATCCGGTGACTACCATGGCATTCATGAGTGCCGAGGAGTGCCGCCGCACCACAGACAGGCCGGAACCGTGAGCGTAGAGCGTGGCACCGCGAGCCCCGCAGAACAGCCGACAACAAAGCCGCAGGAGCGGGTGATTCGCCGACGCCCGAAGAATCGGCGCGCCCAGATCGCCGCGACCTCGGCGGCGGCCTTCGGCTCGCTGGGGTATCACGGGGTCAGCATGGAGGACATCGCCTCCCGTCTCGGCATTTCCTCGGCGGCCCTGTACCGGCACTATCCGAGCAAGTACGCGCTGTTCCGGGAGGAACTGCTGCGCCTCGGCGCGCTGACGGTGGAATCGACCACGGTGGCCCCCGAGGCCGCCGAACTTCCGGCGCAGCAGCGGCTGGCCGGCGTGCTCGACGCCATGATCGCCGCGACCATCGCCAATCGGCCGACCGTGACGCTGGCCCGGTGGGAGGGGCGCTACCTCGACGACACCGATCGCGCCACGCTGGACGAGCAGTTCACCACCTCGATCCGCGCCCTCGCCGGCCTGCTCGGTGAATTGCGCCCGGAGCTGACCCGCCGCGATCGGCTGGTGCGGGCGGTGGCCTTGCTCAGCATCGTCAGCAGCATCGGCGACCACCACGCCACCCTCCCCGTGAAATCGCTGACCGCGGTGCTGAATTCGGCCGCGTGGGCGATCATCGGCGCCGAACTCCCGGACGCCGCGCCGTCGGCCGGCACGCCGCGCGCGGCGGAGATCCCGCAGTCGTTCAAACACGAACTGCTGCTGAAGAAGTCGGTGGAGCTGTTCCATCAGCGCGGCTATCCGAATGTGAGCGTGGAGGATATCGCGACGGCCGCGGATCTGTCCGCGGCCTCGGCCGTCTACCGGTATTACCGCAGTAAGAGCGACCTGCTCGCGGCCGCGTTCCGGCGGGCGGCGGATCGGGTGTCGGGCGCGATCGGCCCGGCCACCGCCTCGTCGAAATCTCCGGCCGAGGCACTGTCGAAACTGATCGGCCTGTATGTCACCGGGTCGTTCGAAGAACGCGAATTGACCTTCGTCTATTACGCCGAGTTCAGTCACGTCCCGCCCGAGGAACGCACCGTACTGCGCAATATTCAGCGGCTGATCGTGGCCGAATGGGTGAAATTGCTGGTCGCGGTGCGGCCGGAGCTGTCCGAGGCGCAGGCGCGCATTCTGGTGCAGGCCGGCTTCGGACTCGTGGTCGATCTGGGCCGGGTCTTCGGCGATGACGAAGACCTCTGCCCGCCGCAGCGAGTCATGGCGCTGATGGAGGTCGTGCTGTTCGGGTCGCCGCGCGGCGAGTGATCGCCTCAGCTGTTCATCCGCGGCCACGGGTAGAGCGCGAGGTGGATGAGCAGGATCGCCAGCAGACCGAGCAGCAGCGCGGCGACGAATCCCGCGCGATGCTCGAGATAGCCGATGGTGCGAAACAGGGTGGGGAACGGCACTTCCCGCGCGAAGAACATCGACAGCGCGCTCGGCACGATCACCCACATCACCGCGATGGTCCCGTACAGCACGTAGGCGCCGGTGAAGGTCCCCGGATCGACCGCGCGGGCTCCGCCGGCGAAGGCGACCGCCACGGCCAGCGCCGCGCAGGCCAGAACCAGATAGCCGCCCATCCCCTCGGTGCGCACGGCATCCGGGTCGGGGGTGAGCCGGCCGTTGGCCGTGGTCTGCCGGCCCGCGACCGCGGCCGGGCGCTGCGGCGGTATCGCCAGCTGTGGCAGCGAATAGTAGGCGAGCACGACGATCACGAACACGACCACGAGCCGCACCCACGAATGCGCGTCCTCGAGGTGGCCGATCGTCGCCGAAATCGTCGGCCAGTCCGCGAGATCGAAGACCGCGGCCAACTCCGGGACCGCGATGACGATGCCCGCCAGCCCCCACATCAGATATCCCCAGAACTCCGCCGAGCGCCCGGCGACCGTCGGCGCGCCGGTAGTGACCTCCGTCATACTCCCGTTGTAGCACCGCGCGGGCACACGGCGGCAACGACGGGGAATCAGCTGGGCCGCAACATCGGTGGGTGCAGCACCTGCGCGGGCCCGGCGCGATAGAGCTTGGCGGGACGACCACCGTCACGGGTCGTGGTGGCGCCGGTGGCCAGGACGAAGCCCGGTGTGGTGGTGACCTTGCGGTGGAAATTGCGCGGATCGATGTCGGTGCCCCACATGACCTCGTAGACCCGCCGCAGTTCGGCCACCGTGAATTCGCGGGCACAGAAGGCCGTGGCCAGCGGCGTGTACTCCAGCTTCGCGCGGGCCCGCTCGACGCCGTCGGTGAGGATTCGCCGATGGTCGAAGGCGATGCGGCCGCGCTCGGCGAGCAGTTGCTCCACCGACCAGATGCCGGCCGCCGTGGCCTGCGAACCCGCTTGCGGCGCGGGCAGATTCGGCGCCAGCGCCAGATAGGCGGTACTGATGACCCGGCCGCGCGGATCACGGCCGGGTTCACCGTAGGTCGCCAGCTGCTCCAGATGCATGCGGTCGCCGCGTATTCCGGTCTCCTCGCGCAACTCCCGGACCGCGGCGGCGGAGAGGCTCTCCTCGGGGCGGACGAAACCACCGGGCAGCGCCCACCGTCCGCGATAGGGGGCGTAGAGCCGCTGGACCAGCAGCGCGCACAGCGTGTCGTTGGCAGTGTGGCGAGCGCCCAGGGTCAAAACCACCAAATCGACCGCGACCGCTGCATTGAGGCGAAAACCACTGCCCATGACGGGCATTGTAATCGTCAGTCTGACGATAAAAACTCCGGCGGTGAATTCCTCAGCTCGCGGCGACGAAAGTGAACGGGCCGAATTCACCGACGTGGCCGAGGATCCAGTCCCAATGCGAAACCGGGTCGACCACCACGCCGGCCTGCAGCAGTAACCGCCAGCCGAGCTCGTCGTGCTCCCATACGTCACCGTCGGCGTCGACATAGAGACCGCGGGTGACCGGTTCCGGTTCCGTGACGGAATTCTCGCCCGCGTCCCCGAAGGCGCCGAGCGTCCCCTCGTCCGGGCGGTCCGCGTGAATTCCGCCGCCGACCAGGGCGCGGTCGGCCAGTTGTGCGACGGCGCGGGCCATGGCCACGAATTGACCGGCCGGTACCGCGATCACCTCGTCGGTCCGCATGAACAGTTCTCCCGCCTGATCGTCGTCGTGAAAGAGGGCCACGATGTCCGGCACGGTGGGCCGGGGACGGATCCTGTTCTGACTCATGATTTCTCCTGCCCTGCGCCACCGAATTCCGTTACCGCGTTCTGTGACGTTCGAACCATTCGAAACCTCCCCATCCATCAGGTTTGTGAACGTCAGCCTCGTCCATCCCACTTCTGGTTCACTTCCGGTCGAATCGGGCGACAAGCAATTGGACGATATCGAGAGCAATTCCGAAGTTGCGATGAAATACACGAGCCGAGGATGGTCATCCGACCGCCGAACCACAGTTCGGCAAAAAAGTCACAATTGCATTACAAGCCGCTCACCTCGCCACTCAGGTTCGAACCACGTGTGTCGCAACCCGGAACAGCCGGAACGTGATGCACAACACACTCACCGCGGAACTACCACACGGAATCGATATAACGATTTGGCAACCATGAAGCTAACGACAGACAGCGTCGAAAATTTATAGTAGAGATTCTGATTTAAATCAGATGTCCAGCGTTTTGGCCGTCCCGTCGGCGCACGGACGGGGGCGGGCCATGGGGAAGGTGTCCGGGATGTCAGGGTGGCAGGGGGCATGGCATGGCTGAACGGCGGATCCATGTCCTCGGGCCGATGCACATCGCACTCGACGGAACACCGATCCGGCTCGCGGGGCGGCTCACCCGGGCCCTGCTGGCGCGCTTGGTGATCGCGCAGGGCCGGGCGGTGTCCACCGATCGGCTGGTCGACGAATTGTGGGACGGGGAACCTCCGCCGAAGGCGACCTCGGTGCTGCAGGTGCACGTCCACAACCTGCGGCGGGTGTTCGAACCCGAACGTCCCGCCCGCGCGCCGGCGACGGTAGTGGTGTCGGAGGGTCTCGGTTACGCGCTGCGGTTGCGCGACACCGAAGTCGACGCCTGGCAGTTCGAATCGCTGCTGCACGAATATCTGCAAGTCAGCAGCGGTGCCCATGCCCCCGAGGCGGCCACTCGCACCCGGATGCTGGATATCGCACTGGGCTGCTGGAACGGACGCGCGCTGGAGAGTTTCGCCGACTGCGGCTGGGCGGCGGCCGAGGCGGCGCGGCTGACCGATCTGTATCTGACCGCCGGTGAATTGCGCGCACAGGCCGCGCTGGAACTCGGCCGCACCACCGAGGTGATCAGCGGCCTGCGGCGCACCGTCGAAGACCGGCCCGACCGCGAGGAGAGCGTGCGACTGCTCGCCCTCGCGCAATATCGGCTGGGGCAGCAGACCGAAGCGCTGGCCACGCTGCGTCGCACGGCGGAATTCCTCACCCGGGAAATGGGGCTGGATCCGGGACAACGCATTCAGGAGCTGGAGACCGCGATCCTCAACCAGGCGGTACCGGTGCTCGACTCCACCGTGGCGACCGCGCCCATCGCCGTGCGCGCCGATATCGTGCGCGACACCACGCGCTCGCCGACCGAACCGGGCGAGCGGGCCGAGACCACGACGGCGCCCGGATATCCGGTGCAGCGCAAGGTCGTGCTGGAAGCCGCCTGCGAGGCCGCCGAACACGGCGCCCGGGTGGTGTGGGTCTGTGGCGGCGCGGGTTTCGGCAAGTCCACCCTCACCGAGACCGTCGCCACCGAATTGCGGCGCCGCGACTGGGTGGTCGCGACCGGACGCTGCCCGGAGGTCGACGGCGCGCCGCAGGCATGGGTGTGGGCGGAGATCGCCACGCGCTTCGGCGCCGATCTGACCTCGCGGCCGGTGCTCGGCGGGGCATTCGAGATCTCGCGGGTGATCGCCGACCGGTGCCGGAAGGCGGTCGCCGACGGTCCGGTCGCGCTGATTCTGGAGGATCTGCACCGGGCCGACGAGGCCACGCTGCAGATCCTGCGCCAAGCCATGGCATGGCTGCACGATCAGCCGCTGCTGGTCATCGCCACCCTGCGCGAGACGGAGGCGCCGGCGCCGGTGCGGGCGGCCGTGGCCGCCCTGGCCGACCCGACCGCCGCGCATATCGAGCTCACCGGCGTCGATCTGGACGGGACCTGTGCCATCGCGCGCGCCGCCGGATTGTCCGGACTCGACACCGATCTGCTGGCACTGCTGCACGAACGCACCGGCGGAAATCCGTTGTTCCTGCGCGAGCTCACCGCCGCGATGGCGGTGGGCGGCGACGTCCACGCGCTGCCGCCGAGCACCCGAGGGGTGATCGAACAACAACTGGCGCGGATGCCGGATCCGGTCCGCGAGGTGCTGGAGTACGCGGCCGTCTGCGGTGAGCGGGTCGAACCGGCGACGCTGGTGGCGCTGACCGGACGATCCGAGCCCGAGATCGTCGACCTCGTCGGCACCGCCGAGGTGGCACGGCTGGTGATCATCGATCCCGCGGGCCGGATCATGTTCGCGCACCCGCTGATCCGTGACACCGTCTACGCGGGGATCGCGCAACTGCGGCGGACCCGCATGCATCAGGGTGTGCTGGCACTGCTGGGCGGGTGCCGGCCCGACGACACCCGGGCCGTCGAGGTGCTGGCCCATCACGCCGTGCGCGCGGCCACGGCGAGTACCGCCGATTCCGCGGTCGACTACATCACGACGGCGGCGCGGCACTGTGTCGAACGCGGGATGCGCGCGGATGCGGCACCGCTGTGGCGCACGGTGATCGAACTGCGGCGACTGGCCGGGCACGAGGACGACGATGCCCCGGCCGCGGATCGGATCGCCTGTGTGGACGCCTACTGCGAACTGGTCACCGCCTCCGCGTACGCGGGACGGATCGTCGCGGCCCGTGACGCCCGGGAACAGGCGCTGCGGCTGGCCACCGCACTGGGCGACGGGGAGTTGGTGGTGCGCGCGCTGACCAGTTGGCGGGCTCCGGTGGTCTGGGCGATGCGGGACTGGAGATGGACGAATCCGCGGCTGCGGCGCGCACTCGCGGTGGCCTCCGCGCGCGACCAGCCGGTGGCGACCCAGGCACGCCTGCTGATCACGGCGGTCTTCGAAGCCAGCCCCGCCGCGCACCGGCTCGCCCACACCCGCGCCCACGCCGCCCTGAAATTGGCGCGCAGCACCGGCGACGCCGAGTTGCAGTGCATGGCGTTGAACGCGCTGACCCATCTCGTCTTGGACGGACATTCCGGCGACGGACTGGGATACTGGACCGCCGAGCTGGAGCGCATCGCCACCGCCGCCGACCTCCCCCACTATCGCGCCCTCGCACACTATCTGCACTTCCGCACCGCCTGCCGCAACGTCGACCTGATCGAGGCCGGACGGCAGGCGAGGCTGGCCCTGGAGTTCGCGGCCACCGCGCAGGTGCGCCCGCTGACGACGATCTTCGGCTACTTCCGCGCCGCCATCGAGATCCTGCGCGGCGATATCTCCCGGGCGGCGCACTACTTCGACGAAAGCATCTCGGCGGCAAGGGATTCCGGATTCCCGCACGGCGACGAGGCGGCCCTGATCGCGCTGCTTCCGCTCGGCTGGGCGCGCCGCGATCTCTCCCTCGCCGCGGACGCCCTCGCCGATATCGAAGCGGCCCTGCCCGGCATGCTCACCCAGATCTACATCGTCGCACTCCTCGACGCCGGCGCACGCGCCGAAGCGGCCGCCCTGTTCCATCACGGCCCCGAGGTCGACGAGCACTTCTACCCCGTCCTGATGCGAGCCCACCGCGCCCGCGCGGCCATGGCCCTCGGCTCCACCGCCGACTGTGCCGAACTGTATCGCCGGCTCCTCCCCGCCGCCGGCACCGTCGCGGGCCTCGAAACCGGCTTCACCCCACTGGATCCGGTGGACGAGATCCTCGCCGACCTGGCGGCGGCGTGCGGAGACGGCGTCACCGCCGCCAAGCACCGCGCCGCCGCCACCCGCCTCCGCGAGCGAATCCGCAAGCAGCTCAGATCAACTCAGCTGACGAACATCGACACCATCGGCCCCGCCGCGAGGGACTTCCCGGCGCCGTTCTGATGCGGCGGCATCGCCGCACCTCGGATCGACACAAGGTTTTCACCCGGTCGCCCGCTTCTCGCCGGCCGCACCTCGCACTCGCGATTCGGAGTCCCGTGTCCGTTTGCCGCGGGCGATTTCGGTGGCGAGAGCGTCGAGCGGGTTCGCCAGGTGGTGCAAGGGGTCGAGCAGAGCGGTGAGCCAGGTTCGGGCGACCTCCACGCCGTCGGGGTCGAGGCGGTAGTACCGGCGGGTGCCGTCGGCGCGGACGGTGACCAGACCGGTGTCGCGCAGGGTCTTCAGGTGTTGCGAGACCGCGGGCTGGGAGATCGGGGTGACGGCGCGGATCGACTCGACCAGGGCGCCGGCGGAGTGTTCGCCGGCGGCCAGGAGTTCGAGGATGTGGCGGCGCACGGGGTCGCCCAGTGCATCGAAGATGCGGGCGGGTGGGGCGGTCATCGAGGTTCCGGGGTGTCCTCTGGTTCGGTGGTGTAGAAGGCGAAGGTCTGTTCGGCGGCGGTGCGGGCCGCGGTGGGGTCGTCGCCGTCGGCGATCGCGGCCTCACCCCACGCCGTGGCGGCGGTGCGGATGAATGTACGGCCCTCCGGCGTGGTGTGCAGCGTGAGCGCGACGGTCGGATCCACCGGCTCGCCGCTGTCCAGATGCATCCCCAGGCCGAGGAGGGCGAGGTCCCAGCCGACACCGACCGCACCGGGACCGAATTGCGTCCACATGGCCGGATCGATCGGCGCCTCGTGCTCGAGCTTCAGTTCGGTACCGTCGCCGGCCGGGCCGAGAGTGACCTCCAGCCAGGAGATCTGCGGGCCCATCTCCCAGGTGACGGCGAAGTGTTTCGGCGCGTCACAGCGTTCGACCACGCCGTTGGCGTTGCCCTCGAGCTGGTAGCGGCCGCCGACCTCCAGTGAGCCGCTGATCGGCAGGAACCAGCGTGGAATGCGCTCGGGATTGGTCAGTGCGTCCCACAGATCGGCCTGATCGGTGGGATAGCTGCGGCGGGCGACGGCGATCCTGGTGGTCGCGCCGTCGCGAGAGCCGGTGCGGACCTCGCGGGTGACGAGGCCGGCGAGGGCGGCGGGATCGGAGAGCAAGGGCATGTCATACCTCCTTCTATAAGTTTGAACTTATATTAGCAGGCGACCACGGCCCATGCGAGGAGGACGTGAACGCCGCGACGTGCCGGTGCAGGGGGGTTCGGATGGCACGCCGCGGCGCGACGCATTCAGTTGGCTTGTAGACGCATGGCCTCGATCAGCGATTTCGGGCGCATATCGGTCCAGTGCGATTCGACATAGTCGAGGCAGAGCTGACGCAGACAAGGCCCGTGAGCGATCGTCCATCCGCTCGGCACGGCCGCGAACACCGGCCACAACGAGTGCTCGCCTTCATCGTTGGTCAGGACGTAGAACTCGGCGTCGTCATCGTCGAATGGGTTGCTCATTCGAATACCTTTCGTGCGGAACTGTTTCCGGTGTGGCGGCGCCGCCACCGCACCGGGAGGTGGTGCGGGCCCGCGGTGTTCGAGCCCGCACCGCGATCAAGCGCCCGGTGTCACCGACACCGCCGATCCGGTGGAGAGCAGGTTCGCGAGGGCGGTGAAGATGCTGCCGAGGCCGGAGCTTCCGGTATCCATCAGTCGAAAATCCTTTACTGGTGCGGGTTTACTTCGGGGTGTAGGCGATGCTGGAGCCGGAGCTGAGGAAGCTCAGCACCTGAGTGATGATCGCGGCGTAGTCGACAGTGCCGTCCATACTTTCTTCCTTCTTCCTTTCACGGTCGCGATCCGCGGACGCCGGAACGGCGCCCGAGGGCCGCACGGAACCTGATCGGCTCCGGGCTGATGAGGCGACAAGCGATGCGGGTCAGGCCGTTTCGCTGTCGTCCGGGTGTTCGCCGACTACCGCGCCGATGCGTCGCAACGATTCCGCGGAAGTCATGCGCCAGTGGGTGGTGGGCAGCCGGTGGCGCCGTACCGTTCCGCTGACCGCCGGGATCCACCGGTCGGCGGCCGGCTCGCTCGAGGCGTCGTGCGCGGCGACGAAGTACGTCAGATCACCGCGGTAGAGCCGGGGCCGATAGGCGGCGGCCAGATCGACCGATCCCAGCGCCGCCTCGAGGACCGCGGTGATCCGATCCCGGCCCAGCGACGCGAACGGTTCGGGCAGCGCGGCGAGGATCGCGGCAGGATCGTCCGGCATGGCGTCGCCGGACTCCTCGAACCGCTCCCCCAGCAACCCGCCCAGCAGTTCCGCCGTCGCGACCGGCTCGGACTCGTCGGCATCCGGTTCGCCGAACCGGCTGTCCATCACGGCCAGCAGGTCGACCCGCTCACCCTCGTCCTGCAGTTGCACTGCGACGGCATGGGCGAGCACACCGCCGAGCGACCAGCCCAGCAGGTGATAGGGCCCCTCCGGCTGCACCGAGCGGATCGCCTCGACATAACGCCGCGCCCACTGTTCGACGGTGCCGGGCAGGCCCTCCCCGCTCAGCGCCGGCGATTGCAGACCGTAGAGCGGCCGCCGCACCGAGGCGGCCAGGCCGGCGAACGACCAGGCGACACCACCGACCGGATGCACACAGAACAGTGGCTCGCCGATCCCGTTGCGCCGC